>JADJCK010000001.1:300000-600000 GCA_016703265.1 bacterium | reverse complement strand
GCGCCTACACCGTGGCGACCGAGAAGGGCCCGATCACGTTCCTGGATACCCCGGGCCACGCGGCGTTCACCGCCATGCGCGCCCGCGGCGCCCAGGTGACGGACATCGTCATCCTGATCGTGGCGGCCGACGACCGTGTCATGCCGCAGACGGTCGAGGCCATCTCGCACGCGAAGGCGGCGGGTGTGCCCATGATCGTGGCGATCAACAAGATCGACCTGCCGGGCGCCCGTCCGGACCTGGTGAAGCACGAACTGCTGCAGCACGGCATCGCCGTGGAAGAGTTCGGCGGCGCCACGATGATTGCCGAGATCTCGGCCAAGAAGGGCATCGGCATCGAGGCCCTGCTCGACCTGATCCACCTGCAGGCCGAGGTGCTGGAGCTGAAGGCCAGCCCGAAGGGGCCGGCGCGCGGCATCGTGATCGAGGCCAAGAAGGAACAGGGCCGGGGCGTCGTCTTCACCGTGCTGGTGGAGCATGGGACCCTGAAGATGGGCGACAACTTCCTGGCCGGCATGGTCGACGGCAAGGTGCGCGCCCTGCAGGACGAGCGCGGCAAGACGATGAAGGTCGTCATGCCGGGCGAGCCCTGTGAGGTGCTGGGCGCCTCGGCGGTGCCCGAGGCCGGCGACCGCTTCTACGTGCTCGAGTCGGAGCGCGAGGCCCGCGAGCTGGCGGCCAAGCGTCGCAGCCTGCAGCGCCAGCAGAAGCTGGTCGGTCCGAAGCAGGTCATCGACCTGGACAACCTGGCGGCCCTGATGACCGCCGGCGACCTCAAGGAACTGCCGATCATCATCAAGGGCGACGTGGCCGGTTCGGTCGAAGCCCTTGCCGACCAGCTCATGGAGCTGAACACCGCCGAGGTGCAGATCCGCATCATGCACAAGGCCGTGGGCGCGGTTTCGGAATCGGACGTGCTGCTGGCCGCGAACGTGGGCGCCATGATCATCGGCTTCCACCTGCGTCCGGGCGCGGCGATCCAGGACCTGGCCAAGCGGCACAACGTGACCATCGAAGTGTTCGACATCATCTACGAGGTCGTCGACACGCTGAAGAAGGCCATGGCCGGCCTGCTCGGCAGCATCAAGCGCGAGGTTTCGACCGGTCGCGCCCAGGTGCGCGCCGTGTTCCGGATCCCGAAGGTCGGCTCGGTGGCCGGCTCGATGGTGCTGGACGGCGTGATCAAGCGCAACTCGCGCGCCCGCCTGGTGCGCAACGAGATCGTGGTCTTCGAGGGCAAGGTCAACTCACTGAAGCGCTTCAAGGAAGACACGAAGGAAGTGGCCACCGGCTACGAGTGCGGCATCGGGCTCGAGAACTTCTACGACATCGAAGAGGGCGACGTGCTCGAGTGCTACGAGATCGAAGAGATCAAGCGCACCGAGTTGTAGGCTGGCGATGGATACGAGTCCGGGCAGGCTGTCCTCGGGGCTTTGCCCCTGCGGATTGCCTGCCCGGACTCGTATCCATCACCAGCCTACGGTGGGTTGCCTCTTCGAGGGACTCATGGCATACATGTAGCAGGCGCGGCCTGAATCCTGGCGTGTGACGGAGCGCTGACGGCGCGGGAGAAGTGACGTGGATCCTTACCGGACCAACAAGATGACGCACGCGATCCTCGAGGTGCTTTCGGATTTGCTGCAGCAGCAGGTCAAGGACCCGCGGGTGGGGTTCGTGACCCTTGGCGGCGTCAAGCTGAACCGCGACCACTCGGTGGCCGAGGTGTACTTCACGGTGATGGGCGAAGGGGCCGACCCGGCGCAGTCGCTGGAAGGGCTGAAGAAGGCGCGCGGGTTCCTGCAGTCGCGGCTGGGCAAGACGCTCGGCATGCGCTCGACGCCGGAGCTGCGGTTCATCTATGACGAGTCGCTCACGCGCAGCGAGGCCCTCGACGGCCTGCTCAATGAACTGAAGGGCAAGGGCGAGTTCCTCACCGAGGAGCAGAAGCGCCGCCGCCTGTGCCTGGACGACCTGACCCCGCCGGCCCACCTGCTGACGGCGCTGCGCCTGGCGCGCGTGGTCTGGGTGGTGCCGCACCACAATCCCGATCCCGACGCCATGGGCAGCGCCCTGGCCCTGGGCGAGGCCCTGGCGGCGATGGGCCGCGAGGTGCGCGTGCTGGGTTATCCCGACGCGCCGGTCGGCCTGGTCGACCTGCCCGGCTTCGGCGACCTGCTCAACAGCGACGACGCCCCGGCCGCGTTCACCGCCGCGCCGCCCGACACGGTGGTGCTGGTGGACTGCCACCGCATCGACCGCACGGGTCCGCTCGAGGAGACGCTGGCGCGCTGCGAAACGCGTCTGGCCATCGACCACCACCTGGTGAGCGGGCGCCGCGCGCCCGAGCCGGGCTGGATCGAGGCGCGTTCGTGCTCCACCTGCACGCTCATCCACCAGGTGGTGAGCGAGCTGGCCAAGGGCACCATCGATCCCGAGGCGCTTGAGGGCGAGGTCGACCCCGAAGACGACGCCCCGTTCGAGATGACCGTCAGCATGGCGACGAACATGTACGCCGGCCTGGTCAACGACACGGGCGGGTTCCGCTTCGACAACACGGCGCCGTTCAGCTTCGAGCTGGCGCGTCGCCTTTCGGCCATGGGCGTGGACACGGCGCTGGTGGCGGCGCAGACGCTGCACCGTTATCGCCGCGCAGGCATCGAGCTGATGCAGCGCGTGCTGGCCACGTCCCAGTGGTACGCCCAGGGCCGCATCCTGGCCCTGCATCCCACGCGGCAGATGCTGACCGAGACCGGCGGCTCGATGACCGACACCGAGGGCTTCGTCAACATCGCCACCGCGGTGGACGGCGTGCGCTTCGTCATCTTCCTGAAGGAGATCGGCGACGACCCCTGGCGCGCCTCGCTGCGCGTGCGCGGCGAGGGCGACGTGCAGCAGGTGGCCGCGCGGTACGGCGGCGGCGGGCATCGTGCCGCGGCCGGCTGCACCATCGAGGGCGAATTGAACGAAGTGGTCGACGACCTGGTCGCGCAGCTTGCGGCCATGCCCCGCGCATGAGCGCGGACCCGCGCCTGGGCGGGTTGCTGCTGGCCGACAAGCCGGCCGGCGTCACCTCGCGCGCGGTGGCCGCGAAGGCCCTCTACGAACTGACGCAGAGCTATCCGCACCTGCGCGCGCGTCGGCGTCGCGGCGCCGAGCCGGGCGATGCGCGCTTCCGCATCGGCCATGCCGGCACACTCGACCCGCTGGCCACGGGCCTGCTGATCCTGCTTCTGGGGCGCGCCTCGCGCCTGTCGCCTTACCTGCTCGGCCTGGACAAGACCTACCTGGCCACCGTGCGCCTGGGCTCGTCGACCGACACGCTCGACGCCGACGGCGCCGTGACCGGCACCGCCCCGCCGCCTGCCTCGCCGGCCGAGCTGGAGGCGGCGCTGCCCCTGTTCACCGGCCTCATCCAGCAGGTGCCGCCCATCTACAGCGCCATCAAGCGCGACGGCCGCAGCCTGCACATCGCCGCGCGCGCGGGCCTCGAGGTTGCCGAGCCGCCGGCGCGCCCGGTCACGATCCATCGGCTGGTCATCACCGGCGCGCGCTGGGACCTGCCGCAGCCGGAGCTGGACCTGGAGGTCTCGTGCTCGAGCGGCACGTACATCCGCTCGCTGGTGCGCGACCTGGCGCTGGCCACCGGTTCGCTGGGGCACCTGGCGGCGCTGCGGCGCGCCACGGTGGGCTCTTTTCATGTCGACGATGCGATGTCCGGTGTGATGGAATCGGGCGGCGAGGCGCTGGCTGCGCACATCATCGCGCCGTACGCGGCGCTGCCGCACCTGCCGTCGCTCCCGCTCACGGCCGAACAGGCGCGCTCGGTGCGCAACGGACGGCAGCCGACCGCCGACCTGTTCGCCGGCCTGCCGGCCGGCTGCGACATGGTGCAGCTGCGCACCGACGACGACCTGGTGGCGATCGCCGTCCCGGGCGCCGATGGTGTCTGGAAGCTGGACACGGTGATGCCGGCCGTGCCGGTGAAGGATGACCCGTCATGCGCATGATCCGCCTGAGCGAACAGTACGTGAGCGAACTGATCGACGGCCGCATCGGCCGCCGCGGCCCGCAGCTGCCGGGCAGTGCGCTGGCCATCGGCTCGTTCGACGGCCTGCACCGCGGCCACCAGGAACTGCTTCGCGGCGTGCTGTCCGCGCAGGAGCGACTGGGCCTGGGCGCCGCCGGCGTCTTCACGTTCACGCAGCATCCCCGGCAGACGCTCGACCCCGGCAGTGCGCCCTTCCTGCTCACCACCTGGCGCGAGAAGCTGGCGGTGCTGAAGGAACTGGGCTGCCCGGTGGTGATCGCGGCCGACTTCTGCCCGCAGCTGTCGCGCCTGGGTTATCGCGAGTTCGTCGGCCGCTTCCTGGTCGGCTACCTCGGCATGAAGCACCTGGTGGCGGGCCACGACGTGCACCTCGGCGCCGGCCGCGAAGGCAACGCGCAGACACTCGAAGCCCTCGGGCAGGAACTCGGCTTCTCGCTCGAGGTGTTCCCCGCCGTGAAGGCCGACGGCCAGGTGGTCAGCAGCTCCGCCATCCGCCGCGCCGTCACCGCCGGCGACATGAAGGTGGCCGCCGCCATGCTCGGCCGCCCGTACGCCCTGTGGGGCGAGGTCACGCCGGGCGATCGCCGCGGCCGTGAAATCGGTTACCCCACGGCCAACCTGGTGCCCCTCGACGCGCTGAAACTGCTGCCGCAGACCGGCGTCTACGCCGTGCGCGTGCAGGTGCCCGGCGACTGCGCCCCCGCCGGCGGTCCCGGCCAGCTGGCCCGCGTGACCGAGTCGCTGCCCGAGGTCGACCGCAACGGCGAACTGCTGAGCGCCGCCCCCGGCGACTGGGCCGTGTTCGGCGGCATGCTCAACTACGGCTTTGTTCCCACCTTCCACGGCGGCGGCCTGCCGCAGCCGCGCATCGAGGCCAACATCTTCGGCTTCGACGGCAACCTGCGCGGCCGCAACGTGAAGGTGGAGTGGATCGAACGACTGCGCGGCGAAGCGACGTTCGCGGGCGTGGACGCCCTGACCACGCAACTGGCGAAGGACGGGACTGCGGCGCGCAGGGTGCTGGGGTTGGCGTGATGGCGGATTCGGGCATCGACCATGAGGCCCCCCCCCCCCCCCCCCCCCCCCCCCCCCCCCGCCCCCCCCGCCGGCCCCGGAGCGCGATCGTGAAGCACGCCGCCGCCGCAAGGATCTGCCTGGCCTGCGCACTGGTCTCGGGCGTACCAGGCTGCGCGCGCTACGTCCCGGTCCGGTTGCCGGGCGCCATGCCCCGTGCGGACTCCCGGTCATCCGGCCTGGCGTGGGCTGCCGTCGGCGCCAATGCGCGTGCAGTGCTGGTCTCCGGTGAAACCGTTTCCGGTGAGATCACGGCCGTGACGGACAGTTCCGTAACCATCGGTCGGGTCGGGAACTACGGGCTTCAGGAATGGACGCTGACCGCAGCGGAGTTGTCGCGGCTTGAAGTCGAGGACCAGGGCGGCATCGCCTCGGTCGCGATCGGGGTCGTCGCTGTCACTGCGGTGATCGTTGTGGTAGCATTGGCGGTGCTGACGGCAAGATTGGACCGGTCCGAATCGGGAAGCTAGTCGCCGGGTGCCTCGGGTGGCGCTCGCCTGGCGCAGGTATGGCTCGAGGAGTGGTCATGTCATTATTCCGCAAACGATGCCCGTACTGTTCGCAGCCGCTCTCCTTCCGTAAGTTGTTCCTGTCCCAGCCGCACTCGTTGAATTGCCCGGCCTGCGGCGCGCGCATGGGGCTGGGGCCCTGGCCGTTGCGATTGTTCGGGTCGATAACGGGCACCCTGTTCTCCTGGACGCCGATCTACCTGGCCTTCCAGGATCACCGCTGGTGGTTTTTCGTGATCCCGGGACTTCTGTTCAATGGACTGTGGCAGTACGCGTTCTTGTGGCCGCGGCGGGTGCGTGGCGCCACCTGATCCATGGGAGGTCCGGGTATGCGAATCGCTCGACGACTGCTGAACGCCACCTTCATCTCGCTGGTAAACCTGGCCTCGGGCGTCATTGGGTTCTGGGCCTGGCATCTGTCCGGCTCTGCCAATCAGATCGCCGTCCAATGGCCCGTTGCGGTCGTGACGGGCACGGCCATCGTCGCGCTGTGGCTTGTGCTCCTGCCGCGCCTGCACAGGATGTCCTCGGGTACGGAGTACGTCGTCACGTTCCTGATCGCGTTTCCGCTCGGCGCCGCGATCTTCACTGCGGTCCACTACGTGATGACAGGGTATCTGACCTCGCTGGGCAACATCCTGGCGATGTGGGCGATTTTGATCCCGCAGGTCCTGATCGCGGGAGCGATCTGGGTCGCATCCCATGGCCGAAAGTTGAAACAGGCCTGAACAGGAGGACAACGATGGCCAGGATCACCGGTATCGGCGGCATCTTCTTCAAGAGCCAGGGCGACAGCGCCGCGCTGGCGACATGGTATCAAACTCATCTGGGCCTCAAGTTGGAAGACTTCGGCGGCGCCATCCTGAGGTGGCCCGAGGACAAGGCCGAGGACAAGGGCCTGACGGTGTGGTGCCTCGCGAAGCGGGACAGCCAGTGGTTCAGTCCCAGCCAGTCCTCGTTCATGGTGAACTACCGCGTCGACAACCTGGGCGAGATGCTGGAGCAGCTGAAGGCCGCCGGCGTGGAAGTGCTGCAGGGGCCGGAGTCGGCCGAGAACGGCAAGTTCGCCTGGATCATGGATCCGGACGGGAACAAGGTCGAGCTGTGGGAGCCGATGGCGTGGGATCCGAAGAACAAGGGTGCGTGAAGCCATGCCGGTGCATCGCGGACTGATTCATGTCCTGGTGCTGATGAGTTGCCTCTTGATCTGTGCCGTGCCAGGCCGGGCCACCCCTGAAGGCGAATGGCTGACGGTGGGGATCGGCCGCGGCAATGATGACTCGCGGGAGTCGAACGAACTGTTCGACGAAGCGGGCTTCCTGCTTGGCGGCAGCATCCTGCGCGATGCGCACATCTGGACCCTGCGCCATGCCCGGGTCGGGTTCGAACAGTCGAGCGGTGACGTGGCATTCCTCTATGAACGCGTCCTGTCGCGCCAACGCGTGCTGGTGTCGGTGGGGGCCGGCGTCGGCCTCCTGTATCGCGACCAGGGCGGCACGAGCTTCGAGCCGACCTGCTGTGTGTACGAGAGTGCCCCGGAAAAGCGAGTTCTTCGACAAGGCGGGCATCGCCTGGGCAGCCCAGGTGCTGACCGGTACCCGCGCAGCGGTGGGCTGGGGCCTGCAGGGCTTCGGGTCCGTATCGGGCGAGAGAAGTTTCTGGGGCGTGGCTTTGGTGGTGCAGATCGGTGGCAGGGAGGCCGGGCAGGGCGTTGACTGACGGGGGGCCGGCACTTGCGCCGGCGCAAGTTCCGGCGAACCTAGCTGCCGTCCGTTCCAAACGGCGATATCGTGTCAGGCGGATGGAGGCTCACCCCTTTTTGAAAGGCCACGAATGACAAGACTCAAAGTGACCGGTGGCCTCCTGGTCGGGTTCGGGACTGTGCTTGCGGGGGTCGCGACATTGGCCCTCTTCGGAGTCTTTCCGCTATCTGTCGATTTCTTCGGATTCAACATAGATACACGGGGCGAGCGTCTGGCCTGGATCGCATCCTGGGCAGGCGTGTCTGTCGTCGGGTTGTTTCTTCTCTATCTGGCTCGGACACGACGGCGGGGTCAATCCGACTAGCGAACTGGTGAGGTACTGCATTTCCGAAGCAGGCGGGCATGGCCTGCAGCCCCGAATGGACGCTTCTCGCCTCAACCGCATGATGCGGCAGACAAAGCTGTCCGACGCGCGCGCTCCCGGTTTCGACTGCGATATCGCGTTATCGAGACCGCGATAACACATGCAACTTATTTAACCACTTGCGGTTGCGAATTTTTCTGCTATACTGACTCCAACCTCCCGAACACCCAGCGAAAGGCGTCCCACGATGAACCGGACCATCGTCTTGCCGTCATTTGCTCCCGATCAGGCCGCCGAACAGGTCGATTCCGCGTTGCGCCAGGCCCTGGCTGCCTGCGACAGCGCGCGCGAGTGCGCCGTGCTGTGGTTCGCGGAGGTGCAGCGCCGGGCGCTGTATCGCGAACTGGGTCATGCCAGTCTCGAGCTGTATGCGACGCAGGCGCTCGGCTTCAGCCTGAACCGCTACTGGCAGTTCAAGCGGCTGGCCGATGACCTCGACCGCCTGCCCGTGCTGCGCGAAGCGGTGGCCACGGGCACGATAGGCTGGACGAAGGCGCAGCAGGTGGCCCGCGTGGCCACGACGCAGACGCAGGTCGCGTGGGTGGCCAAGGCGGCCACGACCGGGCGGCGCGAGCTGGCGCGCGAGGTGCAGGCGGCGCGCACTGCTGCCAGGCGGTCGGCGGATCCCGGCCAGCTGGAGATGCAGCCGGCACGCACACCGGAAGTGGCTCCGCCCGTGACGACGATCTCGCTGCGCGCCGACGCCCTGCAGCTGGCGCGGTTCGAGGCGCTGATCGAAAAGGCGCGCAAGCTGCGCGTGGCGGGGCCGGGCGTGGACCGCGTGGACCTGGTGCTGGCCGGGTTGGAGGCGCTGCTTTCAGCAGAGCCGGCCGGCGATGAGGCGAGCGAACAGACTCGGCCAAAGCACGGCCACTCGCCGGTGCAGGTCGTGGTGCATCAGTGCCCTGACTGCGCGGCCGCGACCGTCGTGACCGGACGCGGCGAGCGCCCACTTGCGCCGGCGCAAGTGGAAGCGCTGGCGTGTGACGCGCGCGTGCAGGAGCCGGGGCGTCCCAACCGGGCGACGATTCCGCCTTCGGTGCGGGCGGCGGTGCTGGCGCGCGATCGGCACCGGTGCGCCACGCCGGGCTGTCGGTCGACGATGTTTCTGGAAGTGCATCATGTGGTGTCGCGCCTGCGTGGCGGGTCGAACCGGGCGGATAATCTGGTCACGCTTTGCAGCCGGTGTCATGCGTTTGCGCATGAGCAGCGGGGGACTTGCGCCGGCGCATGTGCAGGCGACGCGGCGCCGGTGGGCGGGCTCTAGCGCCGCACCCTCGCCCTTCGCTCCGCGGTGATTTCCTCAACCATTCGGCGCAGCTCGGGTACGGTGTCGGGGAGGGCCGCGCGGATTTCAGCCAGGAACTCGGGCGTGCTGCCGTTCATGTATACGGATTCGCGGATTTCGCGGAGGGCATCGTCGGTGCCGTGCAAGTAGCGCCACGTGCCCAGGATGTGGTCGGCGTACAGGCGTGGGCTGCCCATCCCGATGTAGATGTCCCGCGTGGGTTCCAGGTTCGTCGCGCGCGAGTGATACTCGCCGTCGGTGTAGTCCCAGTTGGACGGGTAGCCAGGCTCCTTCAGGCGCAGGTCGCCGGGCTTGATGCGCAGCACGACGAGGCCGATGGGGCCGGCCCAAGTGGCGCCTGTCTTCAGCACGTAGTCGATAACGTGGCTGGACGAGGTGGTAACGGAATAGACATGGCGATACTCCGTGCGCAGCACGCGCGTCTGGCCGGGGGCGAAGGTGCAGGTCCAGACGTGGGCCTGGTTCCAGGAGCCTGCCGGCGCGGAGACGACGGGTCTTGCCTGCGGAATGATGGTCTCGCCGTCGACCATGATCAGCAGGTCGCGCAGGGCCGAGGCGCCGTCGCCGATGGTGCTGTCGTCCTGCGTGTCGGGCCAGTAGTCGGGAAAGCCGATGAGCAGCGTGTCGGCCGGTCCTTCGTTGACCACGACGAACAGGCAACTCACGTGGGCGAGCTCGGGGTCGGTGCAGTCGAAGACGACTTCCTCGGCGACCATGCGCACATGACTGGAACTCGACAGTTCGACGGCACCGCCGGCGCCGCGGAAGACGCCGTCGTCGGCGAGGGCGCCGGTTGCGGCCAGGATCGCGACCAGCACGATCTCCAGCCTGCTACGCACTACTTCCCCGCCCGCAGATAATCCGCCGAAAACTGCCGCGTCTTCGGCGTCGTCTTGTACACGAGCGGCCGATCCTTGCCGGCCAGGTCGTAGCAGATGCGCAGGGTGTCGCCGGCCATGACGTAGATGGCGGGGATCGTCTTGCCCTTGTTGGGGCCGCCGGTGCCGATGAAGTCGAGGATGCCGGCCGTGAGCTTGAAGCGTCCCGTGTCGACCTGGGGGCCCACCGTCACGGTGTAGCCGTCGCCGGCGAAGGTGACATTCATGGTCTCGAGCACCGCCGCCGGCACGGGCAGGCCGGCCATCTCGGCGCGCACGGGAATCCACTTGCCCTGCAGCGGGGAGTCGGCGCCGAACGTGGCGACGGGCGCGAGCAGGGCCAGCAGCAGGGGCACGAAGAGAATCCTGCGCATGTTGAACCTCCGTGGAGAAATGCACCTCGCCGAGATCACCTGGACAACGTGCTCAACAAACTTGCGCCGGCGCAACTCCGCCAGGCTCAACCCTGCGCCTGCCGCGCAATCGCCGCGCGCACCGCGGCGGCCACGGCGATGGCGTTGCGGCCGGCCGAGGCCGGCACCACGGGGGCGCAGTCGCCGCGAACGGCGGCCAAAAAAGCACTGATCTCCTCGAGCAGCGGGTCACACGCCTCGTGGCGCACGACCTGGGGCACGGGCGTCACGGGCAGCGAGCCGTCGGGGCCGCGCAACACGAGTACGTTCTCGCGGGTGGCGCAGTCGGCGGCCGCGTAGCCGCCGTCGCTGAAGACGCGCACTTTGCGCATGTCCTTCAGCGAGACGCGGCTGGCGGTGAGGTTGGCGGTGGCGCCGCCCTCGAATTCGAGGCGGGCGTTGGCGATGTCGACGTGGCTGGTGAGCACGGCGGTGCCCGAGGCGCGCACTTCGAGCACGGGGGCGTCGACCAGGTAGAGGGCGATGTCGATGTCGTGGATCATGAGGTCCATGACCACGTCGACGTCGGTGGCGCGGGCCTTGTAGCCGCCCAGGCGGTGCGACTCGACGAAGCGCGGGCGCGGCGCGTGCTCGCGCAGGAAGCGGATGGCCGGGTTGAACCGCTCCAGGAAGCCGGGCTGGAGGACGAGCCCGCGCGCGGCGGCCATTTCCTCGAGCTGGGAGGCCTGGCCGACGTCGCCGGTGACGGGCTTCTCGATCAGCACGTGGATGCCGCGCTCGAGCAGGCCGGCGGTGGCGGTGAAGTGGGCCTCGTTGGGCACCACCACCGAGGCGGCGTCGAGGCGGCCGGGCACCTCGGCCAGCAGGCGGCAGGCGCAGGGGGCGCCCGTCTCGGCGGCCACGGCGCGGGCCCGGTCGAGGTCCACGTCGACGATGGCGACCAGGTCGACGCCGGGCAGGGCGGCGTACTTCTGGGCGTGGAAGCGGCCCAGGTAGCCGGCGCCGACAACGGCGGCGCGCAGGGAGGCGGATGGTGTGTTCATGGCCGGAGGGTAGCGCGGGACGGCCCGCGGGGCCACTGGAAATGCGGTGGCAGAATGCCTCGGTTCGTTTATCATCCCGCGACTTGAGCCCGCTCATGGGGCCCGGCGGCTCGCCCGCTGCCGGGAGCCGGGGATGGGGGGCGGAACGAGAGGTACGCGCCTTGGCCTCACCTGAACAGAAACCGGTTTCACTGGCCGGCGACGAGAATTTCCGCGTCCTGGTCGAGACGATCGACGACATCATCGTGATCGGCGACCTGGAAGGACACATCCTCTACGCCAATCCGGCCACGACGGCCGTGCTCGGTTACTCGCCGCAGGAGCTGGCGGGGATGATGGTGCTGGACCTGAATGCGGCGTCGGTGCGCGAGGAGGCAGCGGTTATCCTGACGGAGATGTTCCAGGGCACGCGCCAGACCTGCCCGTTGCCGCTGCAGCACAAGGACGGCTCGCTGGTGCCGGCGGAGACGCGTGTGTGGATGGGGCGCTGGAACGGGGTCGACTGCATCTTCGGGCTGTGCAAGAACCTGACGAAGGAGCAGGAAGCGCTGCAGAAGTTCGACCGCTTCTTCCGCATGAACCCCGCCCTGATGGCCGTCAACCGCGAGCCCGATCGCACGTTCTTCGATGTGAACGACGCCTTCCTGCGCGCGCTCGGCTACACGGCCGACGAAGTGATCGGCCGTTCGGCCGCCGAAATGGGCCTGTTCGTCGATGCCGACCTGCATGAGGTGCTCGCGGCGGAACTGCTCAAGTCGGGCCGGTTCCGCGAGGTCGAGCTGAAGGTACGCGCGAAGGACGGGCGCATCGTCGAAGGCCTGTTTTCAGGCGACCTGATCCAGAGCCAGGGGCACACCTACTTCCTGACGGTGGCCATCGACATCACAGAGCGCCAGCAGACCGTGCGCGAACTGCGCGCCGCGCTGGCCGAGATCCGCGAGCTGCAGGGCATCCTGCCGATCTGCGCCGGCTGCAAGAAGATCCGCAACGACAGCGGCTACTGGGAACAGGTTGAGACCTATATCGAGCTCCACACGCGGGCGCAGTTCTCGCACGGCATGTGTCCCGACTGCATGGTCCGGCTGTATCCGGATTTCGGCCGGAAGGATTCCTGATGCGCCTGGGCCGGGCCGTTTCGCTCGCATTGCCGCTGGCGCTGGCCCTGGCTGTCGACGTCGCGCAGGCGGCCGGCCCGCCGCCGCGCGTGTGGGCCAACCTGGCGGCGCGCCGCGCCGCGCTCAGGCTGCCGCTGACCGAGTGCAATCCCGGCTGGGGCCAGGAGTCGATGCTCTGCGGCACGTTCGACGTGTACGAGAATCGCGCCCTTGGCAGCGGTCGGCGGCTGTCGCTGTGGGTGGTGGTGATTCCCTCGCTGGCGGAGCGTCCCGAGCCCGATCCCGTCTTCTACCTGGCCGGTGGTCCCGGCGGTTCGGCGAGCGGGGCCGCGTCGTGGTTCGCCACCGAGCTGCCGCTGCGCCTGAAGCGCGACATCGTGCTGGTGGACCTGCGGGGCATGGGCGGTTCGAACCCGCTGCTGTGCGACCTGGTGGGCGACCGCGACGTGCTGCAGAACCACCTGCGCGACATGTACCCGCCCGAGCTGGTGGACGAGTGCCGCCGCGAGCTGGAGCAGCGCGCCGACCTGACGCAGTACACGACCGCCAATGCCATGGCCGACCTGGACGATGTGCGCGCGTGGCTGGGCTACGAGCGCATCAACCTGCTGGCGCTCAGCTACGGGGGCCGCGCAGCCTACGCCTACGCGCGCGCGTATCCCGACCACGTGCGCGCCATCGCGATGCTGGGCCCGGCCGACCTCGAGGCGCGGCTGCCCCAGTACCACGCGCCCCTGGCCGAGAAGGCGTTCGCCGCGCTGTGCGCCGACTGCCGCGCCGACAGCACCTGCAATGCCGCCTACCCGGTTTCGAGGCGACGCTGCGCGGCCTGGTGGCGCGCCTGCGCGAAGCGCCGGCCGCGGTCACGTACCACCATCCCGACCGCGAGGAGCCCGAGCCGCTGACGGTGACGGCCGACGTGTTCGTCGAGGCGCTGCGGGCGGCGCTGTACGGCGAGTGGTCGCGGCGCGAGGTGCCCTGGATCGTGCAGCACGCCGCCGACGGCGACTTCGGCCCGTTCCTGGACCTGGCGCTGCCGCGCCACCCGGGCGAAGCGGGCGCCTTTGCCGAGGGCGCCTACCTGTCGTACTCGGGCGCCGAGGACGCGCCGTTCATCGACCCGCAGGAGGCCGCGCGCCTGGCGGCAGGAACGCTGCTGGGCGACTACCGCGTGGCGCAGCAGCAGCGCGCCGCCGCGCTCTGGCCGCGGGGCGAACTGCCGGCCGACTGGTTCGCGCCCGTGGTGGTCGAGGCGCCCACGCTCATCATCCAGGGCGCCGAGGACCCCGTCACCGGCATCCCGCACGTGGCCCGGCGGTTCGCGAACGTGCGCGAGGTGATCGTGCCGCATGGCGGCCATGTGTTCGACGGCCTGGTGGGCATCGAGTGCGTGGACAACCTGCTGGTGCGGTTCCTGGAGTCGGCCGACCCGGTGCGGCTCGAGACCGGCTGCGTGGGCGAGATGCGGCACCAGGGGTTCAAGGTGGGAGTCGAGAAGCGGGAGTAGGCTTGCTGATGGCAACCTGGAGACCGGACCGGGCCTTCTTCGCCAACCGCTGGACCCGCGTGGGCCTGGTGCTCATGGCCCTGGGCTGGACGCCGCTGTGGGGCATCGTGCTGCTGGCCAAGCTGGGCATCTGGCGCGACCCGAACCCCAATCCGGTGGGCCCGGGGATGTTGTTCTTCCTCACGGCGTGGCCGGCCGTGCTGTGTATCGTGGTGGGGGCGGAGAAGTCGCGGCGCGCGCAGGCGAAGCCGCCTGGGCGATAAGGACAATCATAATCCATTTCCCGGCCCCGACCCGACCTTGACCAATTCCTTCCGCCAAGCCACAATCCGGACAGCAACGCCCGCCCCGGGCCCCGGCGCCGTCTCCCGGCCCGGCCCAGTGGCGGCGTCCGGGCCAGGGAGGGCCCGCCCATGCGCCAATACCGCCTGTCTGCCCGCACGACTGTCACCGTGCTGGCCTTCTTCGTCGCCATCCTGGCCGCGGTCACGACCGTGGTGCCGGCCGTGGCGCAGAACGTCACGCCCGAAATGCTCGAGGAAGCCTCACGCCGCACGGGCCTGAGCAAGGAAGAGCTGATCCGGCAGTACACGAACCAGGCCGGCGGCCAGGCCGTGCAGCCGGGTGCCGTGCCGGGCGAGCCGGCCACGGTGGAGCCGGGCCGCACGTCGATGGAGGGCATCGACGACACGAACAGCGGCACGTTCTGGCGCGACACCGATGCCACCGTGGTGCTGCCGCTGTCGACGCTCGAGGCGCTGCAGAACGGCGGGCAGGCCGCGACCGATTCGCTGCTGGTGGGCGAGAACGCCACCTTCGGCGCGAACTTCTTCCATCTGGATGCCGGCGTGTTCCAGCCGCCCAGCTTCGGGCCGGTGCCTGCCGACTACCGGCTGGGCGTGGGCGATGAACTGGTGATCCACGCCTGGGGCGAGGTCGATTTCCAGCTGACGCGCGTGGTGGATCGCGACGGCACCATCATTTTGCCGCGTTCGGGCAAGGTCACCTGTGCGGGGCGCACGCTGGGCGAGACAGAGGCCTCGATCCGCGATCAGCTGGCGCGCAGCCATGCCAGTATTGACGGAGCACAGGCCGGCAGCGGCGGCGGCGCCACGCAGGTCGAGGTGACGTTGGGCCAGTTGCGGCCGATCCGCATTTACGTGATCGGCGAGGCCACGCGGCCGGGTTCGTACCAGCTCAGCTCGGCGTCGACGGTGCTGACGGCGCTGTACGCCGCGGGCGGGCCGGCGGAGACCGGCAGCTTCCGCGACATCCGCCTGATGCGCGGCAGCCAGACGGTGGCCACGCTGGACCTGTACGACTACCTGGTGCGCGGCGAGCGCAAGGGCGATCGCCTGCTGCAGGAAGGCGACACGGTCTTCATTCCCGATCGCCAGCGGCGCGTGCAGGTGACCGGGCCGGTGCGGCGGCCGATGTACTACGAGATGGTGGCGGGCGAGGACCTGATCGACCTGCTCGACTACGCCGGCGGACTCACGCCGCAGGCCGTGCCCGACCTGGTGCACATCCGCCGCGTGCTGGCGGCCGCCGACCGCAAGCCGGGCCAGCCCGACCACGTGTTCCTGGACGTGGCGCTGCAGGACGGCAAGCCCGCGCCGGGCAGCCCGGCCAGCACGCTGCTGGACGGCGACCATGTGGTGGTCGACTCCATCGGCGAGCGGCTGGACCGCTACGTGGATGTGCGCGGCAGCGTGAAGGTGCCGGGCCGCTACGAATTCCGCGAGGGCCAGACCGTGGCCGACCTGGTGGCGATGGCCGGCGGCCTGTGGCCCGACGCCATGACCGACAAGGCCGTGATCGACCGCACCAGCCCCAGCGGCGACCTGTTCTCGATCACGGTGCCGCTGGCCGGCACCATCGACGGCAGCCAGCCGCCGGTGCCCCTGCAGACGCGCGACATGCTGCACGTGTTCGCCCGCTGGGAGCTGCAGCAGCGCCCGCAGGTGTACATCACCGGCGAGGTGTACGAGCCCGTGTCGCCGCAGTGGCGCGAAGGGATGACCCTGCGCGAACTGGTGCTGAAGGCCGGCGGCCTGAAGGACAGCGCCAACCTGCTGCAGGCCGAGGTGTCGCGCCTGCTGACCGACGCCGTGATGAGCACCGACATCACGAAGCGCCCGGAGCAGACCGTCGAAGTGATCAACGTGCCCCTGGGCGCCGACTTCCTGGCGCGCGACGACGGCTTCATGCTGCTGCCCTACGACCGCGTGGCCATCCGCCGCCTGCCCTGGTGGGAAATGCAGCAGACGGTGATGATCCGCGGCGAGGTGTTCTTCCCCGGCCAGTTCAGCCTGGAACGCAAGGACGAGCGCCTGTCGATGCTGGTCAGCCGCGCCGGCGGCCTGCGCCCCGACGCGTACCTCGAGGGCGCGCGCGTGCAGCGCAAGCAGGACGGCGTGGGCAACGTGGCCATCGACCTGGCCAAGGCCCTGCGCGAGCCCGGCGGCGAACACGACATCATCCTGCAGGACGGCGACGAGGTGATCATCCCCGACCGCATGTTCACCGTGAAGGTGGTGGGCGAGGTGGGCTTCCCCACCAGCCTGGTCTGGGAAGAGGGCAAGAAGATCAACTGGTACGTGAACCGCGCCGGCGGCTTCCTGGAGAAGGCCGACAAGGGCAAGTCGCGCGTGGTGTGGCCCAACGGAATGTCGCTGCCGAACAAGGGCGGCTCGAAGGTGATCGCGGGCTCGACGATCATCGTGCCGCGGAAGGCGCCGCCGGAGGGGGAGAGCACGTTGTCGAAGTTGAAGGAGATCAGCGGGATTTTGGCGGGGTTGGCTACGGTTTGGTTGGTGATTGATCGGACTAATTAGCGGGGGTCAGCGGTCTCCCGCTATCGGCCTTCGTCGTACATCCGCAAGAGTTGTGCGGATTCGTGTTCCCACGAGTACGACCGCGCGACGGCGATTCGCCCATTTTTGCCCATCTGGGCCAGTCGGTCAGCGTCGGAAAGCAGCATCTCGATGGTATCGGCGATGCCCTTGATATCCAGGGGGATGAAGGATGGCCAGCCCGATGGTCGTGCCGGCGATGATCCTGTATCCGGCATCGGCCGGCTGGTACCCGTGAAGCCTCACGTTGGTGAGTTCCAGTTCCTCGATCAGCCGGACCATTTGGGCCTGCACTTCCTGGCTCGCATCACCAACACAGTCATGCGCAACGGCAACGCCACGCGACTGAAGTTCGCCCAGGACTTCCAGCGTGGTCAGGCAACCGCGGGACGGTGTGATGCTCCCGATGTAGCCGAGGCTGGGGGGGTGAGTGCACTGGCGATCGTACTGCGCCAGTGACGCAACGATCGGCATGTTGTGGAGCGTGATGAAATTCCGGATCCACGGGCGCGCGCCGCGGCAACTGTCCTCGGCGTAGACGACTTCCATGCCGCTCAGCAGCAGGCGTTCCATGACAGCCGCGGCAGCCGAGGCGGCTACGCGTAATGGTTTCGCGATCCAGTGCTTGGTCCGCAGCGATTTCGGCAGATCTTCATGCATGTCGAAAATCACACGGCGGCAGCGCATTCGGGCCCACGTGGCATGCAGGAGAAGTTCCGGATCATGCAGATGAAGGACATCCGGTCGAAGCGCGAGGGCGCGTGACAAAGCTTGCGCTCCGACAACGACCATTCTGTGCAACCGCGACGATCCTTGCTCGACATAGTGGATCCGGACACCATGAAGCTCCATGTCCTGTCCGACGTGGCCAGGAGCCACGAGATGGACCTCATGGCCGGCGGCGGCCAGCGTTGCACATTCCTTGTAGAGAATGCGCGTGTCGGTCGCCGGATGCACGGATGTGACATGGACAACGCGCATCAGTCGCTCTCCGGTCCGCGTGAAACAGGCGCCGTAGGCTTGAGGCTAGCCTGGTCCAGACGGTTGAGGATGTACCGCGCCAGAAGTGCGAAAATCACGCCGTTCGACAACAGGACGGTAGGCAGCGCCGTCGAATTCGTTAGCCAGAAGCCGAAAATGAGGAACGCATACGCCGCCAGATCGTACAAAGTCTTTTGTGACCTGAAGAACAATATCTGCGAGACCTGCATCAGGAATCCGAGCACCACGCCGCTAACCAGGACTCCTACAAAGCCGAAATCAGCCCACGCATTCCCGATGAAGGCTGCGTTGGCCAGGCCGGAGTCGATCCGCTCGGGGTAGATGTAGCGGTACACGTAGTTGGCCGAATCGAACGTTTCCCGGCCAAGGATTGCGGCCAGTTTGTCGACTGTCAGGCCGTTGAGGTAGCCGACCTGGTGGGGGAACACTTCGAAGTAGTAGTACAGCACGTAGGCCGGGATGTAGAACAAGCGGTTCAAGATGGCGCCAACGGCAGACCAGAAATTCACGCCCGTGCCGGATTGGGCCATCAGCACGACCGTAACGGGAAAGCTGAGGACGACTATCGGCATGGCCACGAGAGATGAAGTCTTGATCTCCCGACCTCGCATGATCAGAACGACCAGGAACATGATCGCGAAAATCGCCGCGACCGGTTGCTTGGCAATGGAAAGCGATGCGTAGATGATCCCAAGGCCGGCACCACGGTAGTCGCCAGATGCCATTTGGCCTGATGTGACCGGAGCGCACGTACTAGGGACAGCGTATTGATAAACGGCCATCCGAAAGTTCGGAGCACGTAGTAGAAATACCGCAATGGTGAATCCAGCAGCTTGAAGCTGTCTTCCCGCAGATCCCGAAGCAGCAGGTATTCGCCCGGTTGCTGGATCATCGCCAAAAGGGGAGGCGTGCCGGATTCGAGGAGATAAGCGACCGAAAGTGCTACAGCAGCGATTGCGCCAAATGCGAGCATCCGGCCGAACAAATCAGGACGCTGCAGTTGGGCGGGTTCGCGGGCAAAGGACTCGTCGGCCTCAGTCTCGGTCTGACGCCACGCCAAAGAAGCGAAAAGAACGCCAAGCGGAACCGTCAGCAGGGTGGCAGTAGCCGACCAGAAGAATGGACTCCGGGCGAAGTGCTCCGGGTCGGCGGCGATGACAGCACCGGGTGCGGCGATCATTGCCACATAGGTGACGAGCCAGACCAGGGGAATTGTCGGGCGGCGAACCGAAATGCCACAGCCGCACCAGGCAAGAATCTGCCGCCGATGATGGTCGCGACGACCATCAGCCCGACACGGAACCCATGGGGTCCCCACAAGGAACCCACCGCAAGGGGAACGACGATGGCGATGCCCATTCGCGCCCATGACATGAGCGCTGCAGGATTGGCTCTTGTGAGATACTGCTCACGCACTGGAGGGCATCCTCTTCTTGAGGGCGACAATCCATCGGCTGCGTGAGCGGTAGAGAATGGTCAGATACAGGGCCCCGGTCGCAATTGTTGCGGTCAATTTGAGCGCGGTGCCGTCACCCGGTATACGCTGATTCCGGGCCAGCAATTCGATGGCCAGCACGGGTCCGACGACCAGCACGGTCCCGCCGATTGCAAACAGGATCTCGCTGCGTGTTAGGCTCAGGGTTCCACGACGCCAAACAAAATAGAACGACTGGGCGCCAAGTGTGGCCATCGCAAGCGTAGTTGTAGCGGCATAGTACTCCACCGCCAGATCGGATCGGAGCGCGACGAGAAGCGCAACAGCCTGCAGTAGAAGTGCCGTGAGAATGGACACCGTGTTGAGTGCCCTTACTTCGGTTGCGTCGAGGACCGATCGCAGCGCCACATAGGCAACGTACGGGAACAGGCCGATGCTGTAGATCTGCATCACCGTCACAGCCGGCGAATACAGGCTTCCAAGCCAGGCTGCAATGATCTCGCGTGCAAACAGCGGCACAATGAGGGCAAGAGGAAGTCCGACCTGGACGAGAAGAGGGTCATCTGGAGACGCGCTCGCGAATCTCCGTCGTACGACCTTCAGACAGGAGTGAGGACAGCTTCGGCAGCAGCAGCAGCGATAGGGCTGTTGCGCCGCCTTCAGAGACGGCAAATATCGATTGTCCTGCGCCCAGATAGCCGGACTGGGTGAGCCCCAGTCGAAAGGCGGCTACCAGGGGCGCCAGTGCCAGGATTGCTGTCAGGCCCAGACTGCCGGGAATGCGTGGCAGGCAGTAACGTGCGAGTTCCGCAATCTGCACGCGCAATCGGTTCGCCGAGATACCGGGGCGGGGGCGGACAAGATTGATGACGACAGCGATGGGAAGGGCGTAGGCGAGCGCAATGACGATGAGCAGGCTCCCGATCGGCTTCCGTCCGGCGAGCATCAACGTCGCGGCGAGCGGAACCAGGGCCACACACATCAGTTGCCAGATGTTGGCCTTTCGCATCTCGCCGGTGCCGCGGTACCAGGAGTAGGCAAGGGTGAAAATGAGATTCGCGAATAGAAATACCACAAGGGGATGTGCAATGGCCGCGATCTTGTGGACTTCGGAGGACAACTGCGACTTGAAATGCGGCGCCAGCATGAGCAACAAGCCAGCAACCGTGGTGCCTAACAGTCCGAGGATGGCAGCGCTTGTGGCGAGGGACCTGTCGTGGGGCTTGGACATGGCGACCGCGCGCGTCAACCCGACGCCGATCATGAACGTCGCAATCGGCACGAAGAACGCGCCAACTCGCCGAAAGAGCACATAGACGCCCAGGTCTTCGGGACCGAATTTCGTGGCGATGACACGGGTGATCAACAAGAGGCTGATCGTAATAAGGATCGAAGTCGCAACGGTAGCTGCGAAGTCATTGAGGAATGGTGAAAGTCTCCTGGTGCGCCCCAAAATCTGCTCCGTCCGGGCCCGCTGGCCTTTCCTGCTGCTTGGTCAGCGGCCCCAGATCCTGACGCCTTGAGCGAACAAGAGCAGGTAGCCCGCGACGAGCGACCCGGCGAGAGCGAGCGCCGCCATGCGCGCCCGACGAGGCCCGGCGGGGATAACGGGCGCCGAGGCCTGCTCGAGCACGCTGATGGTGCTGGTGTTGCGACGTTCGTCGATCCGCTGGATTTCGAGCTGCCGCTGCAACTCCGTGTATAGCGCGGCCTGCAGGGAGACGTTGCGCATGAGTCGGGATTCTTCGAGCTGCAACGACGCCGACGCGCGAATCATCTGATTCGAGGCGCGGAATGATTCAAGCCGCGATTCTGCATCGGCAAGTGCCTGCGATACATCGGTTAGTCGACCCTCGATGAACTGCCGTTGGTCGGTGGCCGTGGTGTTGATCTGCAGGCGATTGAATTCGTTCAGGGATTGAGACAGTTGGTTGGCGATCACGGCCGCGGCCACCGGGTCCTTCATCGTCACCTGAATGCTGAGGACCTTAGTCTTACGATCGGTGACGACGCTGACAGCATTCAGCATCAGTTTCTTGATGGTCTTCTCGGTACGGAGCTCGGGTTTCGGCTCGTCGATCCCAAGAAGCTCGGCAACGGAGACGGAGTCGCCGCTCGCCAGGGGCACATTACGGGTGGCCACCGGCAGCAGGAGACGCCTGCTCTTGATGATCGCCGGGAACTGCTCATACCCGGATGAGCCGCCACCCAGACTCAGGCCGAATGAGCTCGCAACACCGGCCAGGTCGCCCAGGCCGCCGCTGGCCAGCCGATCGTGCTGGGGAAGGAGCTTGGCTGTTGCCGTATACTGGTCCGGTTGCAGCCAGAGCCAGACTACCGCCGGCACGAACAGCACGGCGGTCACCACAATGGCGTGCCGCAGATGTGACCTTACGTAGTCATGTGCTGCTGTAAGTTCCATGGATCCCTCTGGAAAGGCTGACGGACTGACCGGGGTCTATTCGGCCAAGGATCGGCCAAATACACGGCTGCAGCGGACGTTAGCTTATAGCACAGGGTGACGCAAAGTGTCCAAATCTGATGTTGCGACACTTGAAAGCCGGGCCGGCGCCGAATGGGGTAGTTGTCAACCGGGCCCATTGATGGCAGATTGGCCCATTCCGGTTCCGCTTGGCCGGTCGTCCCCGTACGAGGCCAGGCTCTTTGCACCCAACTGGAGTGACCGTGGCGTATCAAGGACATGCCTCCGGAAGCAGGCCGCCTGGCCAAGGTAGCCCTCCGGGGACTCTGCCCTCCGCCACCATCATCGTCCCCTGCCGCAATGAGATCGGCCACATCCGGTCCTTCCTGGCCGACCTCCAGCGCCAAACCGCGCAGGTGTCCGGCCTGGAGATCATCATCGCCGACGGCATGAGCGATGACGGCACCCGCGAGGTCCTTGCCGGCTGCAGCGCCACGCTCCCCGGCCTGAGGGTGATCGACAATCCCCGCCGGCACGTCTCCCCGGGCCTCAACGCCGCGATCATGGCTGCCCGTGGCGAGTACATCATCCGCATGGACGTGCACACCCGATACGCGGACGACTACTGTCGGCAGTGTCTCGAAGTCGCCGTGGAGACCGGGGCCGCGAACGTCGGCGGCGCCGCACGCACCGAACCGGTCGGATACATGGCTTCAGTCATTGCGGCGGCTTATGGATCCCCGTTCGCCGTCGGCGGCGCGCGGTTCCATTTCGCCGAGTACGAGGGCGAGGTGGATACCGTCACCTACGGGTGCTGGCCCCGCGCCACCTTGATCCAGGTCGGGATGTTCGACGAGCATTTCGTCCGCAACCAGGACGACGAACTCAACTTCCGCATCAAGAAGGCAGGCCTGGTGATCTGGCAGTCTGCGCGCATACGATCGTGGTATCGCCCGCGCGGCAGCCTGACGCAGTTGTTCCGGCAGTACTACCAGTATGGATTCTGGAAGGTCGCGGTCATTCGCAAGCACGGTGGCGCGGCGTCCTGGCGGCACTACGTGCCAGCGGCATTCGTCGGTTCAGGGATTGTCCTGCTGCCGGCGGCTGCTCTCTACCGACCGCTGATCTGGCTCTTCGGCGCCTGGCTCTCGGCGTACCTGTCGTTCGTGGCCGTTGGCAGCCTGGTCACTGCCAGGAGCCGGGGCAGGAACCTGCTGCCGATGCTGCCGGCGGCGTTCTTCGCCTTCCACTGGGGATACGGACTGGGGTTCCTGCGCGGATTGCTTTCCCGCGCGGGCACGGTCACCAAGGGCGTCACGGACCTTTCCCGCTGACAGCCGCAGTGCCAATCGAGACTGGTCAGGATTCGCCGCTCGACCTACCATCCGGTCGGGAACGGCGGGGCAACTTCGGCGGAGTTCGTTGGGAGACGTTGGAATGAGGCGCCAATGACGACAAACCAACCTGGCGTCCCCGACGAGGCTGAGCGTATCCGCGAAGCCTACGCCAAGCGCGAGAACCGCGGCCGGTACTCGTTCTTCAACAAGGCGTATCTCCTGGCTCTGCAGGAAGTCGAGCGCGAGCTGCTGTTCCTGATGGGCCGCGCCCTGGATCGCGCCGGTTCACAAGACCTGTCGCAAACGCGCGCCCTCGACGTCGGCTGCGGCGGCGGCTACTGGCTGCGCCGCATGATCGACTGGGGCGTGGATCCGGCCAACGCACACGGCCTGGACCTGCTGCCCGACCGCGTCGAACGCGCCCTCACCCGCCTGCCCGCCGCCTGCGACATCCGCCAGGCCGACGCCCGTGCGATCCCCTGGCCCGACGGCCATTTCGGCCTGGTCTCGCAGTTCGTGATGTTCTCGTCCGTGCTTTCGCGCGAGGTGCGCGCCGCGATCGCCAGTGAGATGCTGCGCGTGGCGGCACCTGGCGGCCTAATTCTCTGGTATGATTTCCATGTCGACAACCCCCGCAACCCCGACGTAAAGGGCGTGCGTATGGGGGAGGTGCGCCGGTTGTTCCCGGGGGCCGAGATCGAGGCGCGGCGGGTGACGGTGGCGCCGCCGTTGGCGCGGGTGTTGTTGCCGCGGTTTGCGGTGGTGTACAATCTGGTCAGGTTGGTGCCGGGGGTTAGGACGCATTGGGTGGCGGTGATTCGGAAGGGTGCATAGGGAGTTCTGGTCAATTGAGTGTTAGGCGACAAGTCCAAGGAGCTTGCCTGTGGCGAAAGCCCGTGAATTTCGTAGTGCCTTTGGGACATACACCGTTGCCTCGTTGATTGGCGAGGGCGGTTCCGGTCGAGTATTCGCGGTCTCGGATGAGAACGGCGGGCGCTGGGCACTTAAGACTCTGAAGCCCGAGTCATTGAACAGTCAGCGGCTGAGACGGTTCAAGAACGAAATCCACTTTTGCCAGAAGACCCGTCATCAGAACGTTATCTCAGTGTATGATTACGGCACGGCAACCGACGGCGAGGTTACGGTCCCGTTCTATGTCATGCCCTTGTACGAGCGAACTCTTCGGTCAGAAATGCCGTCAGATGATCCGGTTGAAGGGCTCAAGGTATTTGCGCAAATCTTGGATGGCGTTGAGGCCGCTCACCTTCAGGGGGTATGGCACCGAGATCTGAAACCGGAAAACGTACTCGTGGGCGATACAGTTGTCGTCGCGGACTTCGGCATAGCACATTTCGCTGAACCGCTTCTTCGCACTATAGTCAACACGCACGACAAAGAACGCCTGGCGAACTTCGTTTACGCCGCGCCGGAGCAGCGACAGCAGCAAGTTGTGGACCACCGCGCCGACTTGTTTTCATTAGGGCTTATGTTGAATGAGCTGTTTACGGGTGAAATTCCGCACGGCACGAACTACCGCACGATCGGCAGGGCACATCCGAGTCATGCGTTTCTCGACGACATTGTTGAGCGGTTGATCTCGCAAGATCCCGGAGAGCGATATCAATCGATTGAAGAGCTGAAGCGGGAGATTTCTTCGCGAGGAACCGAATATCTCGCGGCTCAGGAACTGCGGGCTGCCGAGCAACAGGTCGTGGCGAAGTACACTCCGGATGAGATACCGGAGCTCTCAATCATCGACGTCGATATTGAGCGCGGGCATCTCATTCTGACGTTGAATGCCGAGCCGCCCGCTGATTGGATTCAGTTCTTTAGACAGGGTCTATATAGCCACAGGTCACTTCATGGGAATGGTCCTGGCACTTTCGAATTCAATAGAAATTTCGCAATCGCCCAACGCGTAGACAACAGCAACGCTCAGGGCGTGATAGACACATTCAAGAGTTGGATTCCAATTGTAACGAGTATGGTGAATGAACAAAGGATAAGGGAAGCACAAGGGCGGGAGCGAGCTGCGCAAGAGAGAATCCAGAAGGAGATTCGAGAGCGGCGCGAGAGGCTCGAGACACTAAAGAAGCTGAAATTCTAGGCGACGAGAGTTGATGGCCCAGTTGCCTAACCAGAGATTGCAGCAGACGAAGCCGCCTGTCACGTCGCCTGCTTGCGCAGGCGCCGCGCCAGCCGTCTTCGCTGCTGAAGCAAGGTATTAGGTGTACGATATGGGGGTGCAAGGATGAGTTTGGCGCTGGGCATAGTAGTAGGTGCCTTCTTCTCTTGGCTATTTACGTATCTCTATTACAGGAAGTCCAGTGCAGAGCAAAGGCATGACCTAGCGCAGATGGCCGACCAATTGAAACCGCGCAACACCCTTGACGATTTTGAGAAGCTCCTGGAAGAAGGGGTGTGGGAAGAAGCGCAGATCGACAACAAGGACGTCTGGGTCTGCCGGGCGGACAACACATTTCAAATCCATTTCGGTGACTGTTCGGAGGCCTATGCCGAAAGATGGACCACGGTGTACCCCGATCCAACGGGTCGCGCCTGTCCTGTCTACCTGAAGATCGGTGGAGTAACCATCAAGGAGCTGACCTTCGTGTACATGGATGGATTCCGAATATTTGTTCCAATGACAGGAGTGAGGCCGACAACTGGAGCGCCAGGCGCGATCGAGTTCTTCTGGAACACAGGCAGTCTTGAGGTGAAGGTGTGCCGCATCGTCGGCCACTACTACATCTACGAGTCTCTGGAGGGCATCGCGAAGATGTCAAACATTGCCATCATCTCCTGAATTGCGAGAATGTCGGCAAAGGTGTGTATGCAATTGAATCGGCACGCTGCGACGCCTAACCTGAGCTTGCAGTAGACGAAGCCGCCTGTCACGGTCCGTGCTGACGATCGGCCCGCGCCAGCCGTTTTCGCTGCTGAAGCTGGTGTAGTGCAAAAGGACTGCATGCTCACCGAGAAGCAACAGTTTGAGATATGCGCGGTGCGGCTGCTACAGCAGGCGGGAGGGATTCCTGCCCACTTGGAGTTGGCGCCTGGGCAAGATCCCCCGGATGTTCTTGCGCGATTTGGAGAATGCGCGGCTGCCATCGAGGTGCGTCGTATCTACGCAGACGAACAGGAGCGCGGTAGTCCGCAGCGCCGGCAAAGGGGCTTGGCCACGGCCGTCGTTGAAAGGGCGATGCAATTGCACTGTGAGATTGCGAGCGCATACTTCGACGTAGCTGTCATCTTCTCGCAGAATACACCTATCCGCGATCATCGCGTCGCGCAGATATCACGGATGTTGATCGCGCTGGTGACGCGCGAACCGATCGGCCCAGGCGACCACCGGGAGTTCTCGGCGGAGGCAAATTGGGGTCCGGATTGGCCTGAAGAGGTCGATTCTGTGTCCGTCGTGTACCTAGGCGATGAGGGTGGCCCTCAATGGCATTTTTCGGGGGCATTTTGGGTTGGCAAGACTACGCACGATCTGGTCCAGTCGGCACTTGACGCAAAGGAGGCGCGATGCCGATCGCTGTTGAGTGACTCAAGCGAACAGTGGATAGTTCTAGTTTGCGACGGCAGCGTCGAGTCCAGCGCGCTTGAGGTTCATGACGACCTTGCGCGTGAGCCATACCGCAGCTCATTTGGCCGCGCATTCGTACTAGATTTCACAGGTAAGCGGTTTGTGGAGCTGTGCATTTCTGGAGGCCTCGGCGTTGCATAACCAGAGCTTGCAGCAGACGAAGCCGCCTGTCACGTTTCGTGCCTGCGCACGGTCCGCGCGAGCAGTCTTCGCTGCTGAAGCTGGTGTTGGGCGGTCCAGCGAACATTGCGGCACGCTTTTATCGGTGCTGCGCACTTGGCTTGATAGCGGGAGCTGAGTCATGCGTCTTGCGGGAAAACTGGTTGCATGCGTTGCGCTGCTAGCGATCCTTTCGAGCTGTGCGAGCTATCGACGAGTATCGCTAGCTTTACCAGCAGCGGAACATGGCGATGGACGCGCGCCTATGGTTGCCGAACCTGGCACCAGAGTTCGTGTGACGATGAGTTCGGGCGAAGAGCGTTACGGGCAGGTCGTTCGAGTGTCGGAGTCGGAGATTGTGCTGGTCCTGCAGAACAGCGGTGGCGTGGAAGAACAAACGATTCCGGCTTCTGAGATCTACTCGATCGAAAGCGAAAGAAGCTCCGTGACTCGCAACGTGTTTCTCGTGGCCATCGTGGCTGCTGCCGCAGGAATCGGATTCTGGGCGCACTCATTCGCATCTGGCATGGGCAGCATGAACTAGCCACACTCATGGTGCTTGCCTGCAGAGCCAACAGGAGCGAGTTCATGAAGCACATATGCACGATCCTCACGCTGCTTGCATGCGTCCTCTCCGCAGCCCCCGCCATCACCGAACCATCGCTGGTAACCGCCACCCTCGAGGAACAATGGCACCTGACCGAATCCGATGACTCCCCGATGATCGGCGAGATCATCGACGTCGCCGCCGACGCCGCCGGCAATACCTACCTCCTGGACTTCAAGCTGCAGACGGTGCTCGTGATCGACCCGAAGGGCGCGTTCCTGCGCACGATCGGCGGCCCCGGCGACGGTCCCGGCGAGACGCGGATGCCATCCCGGCTCTTCGTCGAGCCCGACGGCCGGGTCGGGCTGCTGGATGCGATGTCGTCCCGCCTGGTGTGGTTCGATGCGGCGGGGCAGCCGGCGTCCGGCGGCCACCTGCGCCTGAATGCGGACGGCAGCGGTACCCTGGCCACCTACGATGCACGTCGCATTGCCGGCGGCTACGTGGCGGCCTTCATGGTGGCCGACCAGTCCAAGGAGACGCGCGCCTTCCAGACTGTCCTGGCCCGCGTTCCGGATGACGGCACGGCGTCCGCGATCCTGTATCGCGCCCCCGACACCGCTGCGTCTCTCGTGGGGCCAGCGACGAACGAGGCCGAACTCTACAATTTCGTGTGGAGAGCCTGGGGTGTGAGCCGCGCCGGAAACGTGTATCTGGCCCCGGACCGCGACCGTCCCCGTATACTGATGCTGCCGGCCGGTGGTGGTGAACCGGTAGAGATCAAGCTGGTGACCGCCAGGCGCAATCGGACCGCTGCCGAGAAGGCTGATACCGCGTCCAGGTTCACCAGGCAGGGCAGCGGCGCGGGGCGGGAAGTCGCCGATGCGGACCCGTTCGTGGCCTACCTGTGGTGCGACGAGCTCGGGCGGGTGTGCGTATACACGCCGTCGCCGGAGCCGCCGCTGGGCGCGGGCGTGTTCGTCGCCTACGACGTGTATTCGGAAGCAGGCGAGTACTTGCAACGGGTGGAACTGCGCGGGCCCGATGACGCCCGGTTCGACAACTGGTTCGTGCTGCCGGGGAAGCGTGTCGTGGTGGTGCGGAATGTGCGGGATGGCGGGAGTGGTGAGGGGCCGGAGGTGGTGGGGTATTCGTTCTGAGGATGGCGATCTGGTGAATACGGCAATCATTATCGCAATCGCCGTTTGCCTTGCACTTGTGCCAGGCGGCGGATTGGCTGGCACCATTGTGCCGGCAACACCGACGCCGTCGGCCGTGGCACCGGAGTACGTGCATTTCATGACGCGCGGAGCGCCTGCGGATTCGTTCGTGTTGAGGGTGAGTTTGTGCAACGAGTCGTTCCGCAATGAAGGGCATGCGTCGGTCATCATCGAAGAGCTTGTGTGGCCGATGCCGGAGCCGGGAATCGATTTCGATCGCGAGAAGAACACCTTCACCAGACAGGTCTTCGAGCCGGGAGAGTACTTCCTCGATGCCGTGCTCATTGACGGGGATATCTTCCATGAGCGCGCCATCGAGATCCAGAAGGCGACCCTGTTCGTGAGGGGGCACCAACCGCCAATTGAGTTCCTTGAGTGGCGTTCGCCATCAGAGTTCGCGGTCCGCTACTGGGACACACGCTTTGAGTTGCGGCGAGTGGCACGAGGGAGCTATGAGCTCGTGGATGTGCAGCTGATGGAATCGAGGTAGTGCGCGTGCTGCGTCTCCAGGTGCGTCCGTGAAAGCCAGGTACTGGCACTTCCTCCTCATCGCGCTCGCCACCGCCACCGGCGCCCGAGCCCAGGGCACAAGTCTGGACGAAGGCCCGTCGATTGTGATCCGCGAAGCGGCATATTATTCGCGCTCCATGAGGCTTGCCGCAATGGAGGATTCGGTCGCGGTCCGGGTGGTCATCGCCCCTTCGGGTGCCGTGGAGGCTGTGCGGGAGATTGGATGGCCACGCTCGCCGTTTAGGAGTGCAGCCATGCTCGCCGCCTGGCTGAGCAAGTACAGGCCGGCCAGGCGGGACGGGCTGGCGGTACGGGATTCATTGATGCTGGAGTTCCATTTCGTGCCCGACCGCGACACCGATGGTGTCATCAAGAGCGACACGACGGCTGCCGCTCACCAGATTCTGGAACTGGAGACAAACCAGGTCTGCCTGTATGGGCACTGGATTTCCGGCAATGTCGTGGTCCGGCGCAGCGAAAATCGCGTCTACATTGACGGCATTCGCGTTTTCCCCGATATCACCAACTTCGATGACCGCGACGTCATACCAACGCCCGTGATGGCCCCGTTACTCAGAAGTGAATGCTCGATGCTCGAAAGGGAACTGGCGCTGCAAAGTTGGGATCGCAGCTTGATTCGGCAACGCACGCTCAGCTTCATCTCTGAGTTCGAGCGCATTGCAAGCGCAACGGCAGTGACGATGGACTCCGTTGCCGTGCGGTTGACTGACGGCACGTCCGTCGGCTTCACACTTGGCGATCCCTACGACACTGAGAGCTATTGGGCATCGCAGCCGAAGATGGCTGATCCCGTAGTGACGTACTATGCGTGGCTGCAGCGTTTGCATCGGGGCGTCAGGAAAGGGTTCTACATCTTCCGGACCGGACACGGGATGTCAATGTCGCTGCGGCACGCGACGGCGATTGCAATCAGAAGCCATTTGGCGGCCCTGGGCCCGGAGCGGAACGGGCAAGGCGGCGTGGAATTCCCGGACGATCTATGCGGTCTCGTGCCGGGGATGTGTGATATGATCCGGAAGCCGCTCCCGGCGCCGCGTTTGTGACGCTGCTGCATTAGGTCTTGGTCGCAGGAGTACATGATGCGAGATAGCCTCGTAGCAATTTGCCTGTCCCTTGTGGCCTGCTCCACGCCAGCCACCCCGGTTTGGGCCGGCGAGTGCGTCGAGTTCGGAGTACGCTGCGTCGTTGCTTTGGAGGCTGGCACCACCGATCCCTATTTTGAAACGGCGGTGGATTGCTTCGGGAGTATGCCCATTTCAGACGGCACGAAGTGGGCCGGTCCAGTCGCCGCCGCGAAGTTCGAGGCCCGTCGTCAGGATCCCCTGCGTCCGCGGATTCTGGCGGCGATAGAACAGTTGGCCCTCTCGAAATGGGCGCAAGACCGCGTGAACTTGCAGATGTTGTACCGCATCGCGGCTCGTTGGGGCGTTGCCGAGTTCAACGGAACAGACGTGTTTGAAGCGCTTCTATCCGTCGAGCGAGTGGGCTATCACGGGGTGCGCGAGGACCTGGCGATCCTCGGCGATTGCCGCGCAGCGTCAGTATTGCGCAGCCAGTATCTCGGGTTGGATCCGAAGCGGGACAAGGGTGGGATAGATATCGCTGAGGACATTCTCAGCTGCCTCTATCACATTCCGTGCGACGAAGCGATCAGTGTTGCCCGCGAGTTGCTCGAGGGCGAGGAGGACCTGCACCTGCAGGAGCGCATCCAGCGGGTGATCGATCGGTAGGCGATGTCCACGAGAGGATCGATATGCGATTCATAGCCCTGCTGACCGCTGCCCTCCTGGTCATGACCGGTTGCAACGACCCCGAGGAGCCCAACTACCTCATCGAATACCCGATCAGCATGAACTCCATGGCCGTCGAACCGTTGGCGAGCCCCGACGACCCGCTGGCCGTCCGCCTGACGGGCACCATCGGGCCCGATACGAGCTACTGGTTTGACCATGCCGTGATCTCCGAAAGCGCCTCGACCTACGAGATCACCTTGTTCGGCATCCACGACATTGATCCCGCCGTTTTTTACGTCGCAACGCTGGTCGAATGGAGAGGGCGCGAGTTCTTGAAGCAGCCGCCCCACGCTGATACAGTGCGGGTCGTCTTCCATCAGCCCGACGGCGCCGAAATGGTGGAAACGGTGGCGGTGCGCCCGTGATCCAGACATCGGCGGCAACGAACCGAGCGCCCATGAAGCCCGACTTCGACGCTGCCCGCTCGGCCGGCATTGAAATCGGGTGAGAATTCCCGCTTGGGGTTCACGGCCCTGACCTGGAGGGTGGGACAATGACCGAGAGCGACCTGCAGACGATCGAAGAACGCCTGTCCATAACCTTGCCCGGCGCCTACCGGGCCACGATGCTCCACTATCCGCTGCCACCAGAATCGTTCGGGACCGAGGCCATGCTCCCCGATACTGTGGAAGCGATCCTCGATCTCAACATGGACGATATGGCGATGAATGGTGTCCTGAGCCCGTTCTTCATCGGCAGTGACCGTGGCGAGGAATGCTACTTCCTGGATGCCTCGAGGGCCGACTCGCCGGTGTACGTCTATCAGCTCGAAACCGGCAAGCATCAGGTACTCGACGCGACGATGGAGCAGTACATTGACCGGATCAGGCGCGACGATGCCGAAGCTGCTGCGGACGACGCGGCGGCCGAAATGCGCCACGTGAACCGGAAATGGTGGGAGTTCTGGAAATAGCGGATGGCTCAGGCGTCGCGATAACGGAACAAATCAGGCAACCGGAGGTTCCCTGGGCCCCCCCCCCCCGGCCCCCCCCCCCCCCGCTCCGCTGGCGCACCGTGAGCGGCAGGAGGGTCACCGTTGAAGTGCTATTTCATCGCCCGCATCGACGTCCACGACGCATCCGGCTACGCCCGCTACCTTGAAGGCACCGACCCGGTGCTGGCTCGCTACGGGGCCGAGGTGCTCGCCGTCGACGAAGCACCCGTCGTGCTCGAAGGCCACTGGCCCGGCACGCGCACCGTCCTGATCTCCTTCCCCGATGAGGCCGGCGCGCGCGCCTGGTACGATTCGCCGGAGTATCGTACGATCGCGCAGCACCGCTTCCGCGCAGCGTCCGCCGATGCAGTCTTCGTCAGGGGCAAGTCAGCGGACGGCCAACCTCCATCAGCGCCATCGAAGGAGCCGGCATGAACCCCTTCGACAAGAAGTGTCCCGATTGCGGCGCCCGCATCCGATTCGGTGACCTGTACCGGGTCCGGCAGCCTGCCTTCGACTGTCCGGCTTGCGGTTCCAGTCTGGCGGGGAGCAGTTTGCGTCGGATGGTCGTTGGGTGCTTTCTTGGCTCGCTTTGCATCTCCGTGCCCATGTCGCTCGGAATCTACGACCACCGGTGGTGGTGGGGCGTCATCCCCGGCACCGTGCTGCACGCGGTGGTTGTCCTGCTGATCGTACGTCCGGAATCCCGCCGACCGAAAGCAGTCAGCGGAGTCTGACCTCTCCAGCCTTTGCCGGCAGCGACATGCGTGCTGGTATCGATCCCATGAAGGAGTCGTCGTGCGAACATCGAGATCATGGATCGCTGCCATGCTTGCGCTCCTCATGTGCGGCTGCGGAGACGCATCGGATCCCGTCCCGACTCCACCGCCACCCGTGCTGGAGGAATATCTGACCACCTCCGACGAATACCTGAACAACCGCTTCTTCCGGCTGGATCTGCCGCATTCCGGCGGAACACCCGGACTCGACGTTCCTGGCCGCGAGGCGCCGCGCCAGCGGATCGTATTGTCTTCGATTCGGATTTTCAGGATGGTCTCTTCCGGCCCATTGGAGCCTGGTGACATTGCGAATATTGCGGCCTATTCGGATTCGACAGGTGTGTTCTGGGCATTGGCGTATTCCCCGCCGAATGATTTCCTGACGCCCGTGGTACACGGGCCCCGTTGGCGTGATCTGACGCAGTTCGATATCATGCAGGACACTAACGGCGACTTTGAAGGTGTCGACGTGCGCGTCGAGATGAATGCCGATGATGTCCTGGCCGTCACGTATGTTGTCATTGACGAGCATCGCGGGATTGCATATCGCGTAGGGGACGAGCCCGGAGTTGACGAATCCCGGCGCGTGAACCTGCCCGGCGAAAGCGGGCTCTACTATCGAATGAAGCTGCTCAAGGCGCCCGAAGGTGCTGACGCCAATACGTTCCGCTATGTCATGAGGAATATCTATTCTCTCGGGTCTTGGACTATTGATCCTTACTTTTTCCGTCTCGCGATCGAGCGAATTGACTTCAGCGCAACGCCGGAGCGCGACGAGAGCGGCATCCCGTACATCCAGTTGTTCGGGCTCGATGTGACCGATGCCGACGGGTTTCTGGCTCCCGACGGAATAGTGGATCTTAACTCCATAAGTTTCGATCTCAACAAGGGACTCGTGCGCTTCCCGATGGAAGCACCGTTCAATGCCGGCGAAGCCGCCTACCGGAGCAACGCGCTGCAGTCGCCGTTCCGCTGGGATCGCACCTTCCTGAAGATCTATCAGGCTCCGGGGCTTTACCATCCCGGCGTGCCTGCGTCGGAGTATCCGAACTTCGGGCATTTCCGGCTGCGGGTGCGGTACAGGACGAGCTCCGCCACGTACTGACGGGCGCCGCCGGTGGGGGAGGAGTCCCTAGCCGCCTCCCCGATCTTTTGCTACTCCTATACCCCAACCCGGCCAACCCACCCCAACCACCCCCGACGGGAGCCACCCATGGCCGCCGCCAAATACGAAGCCAAGACCAAGCCCACCAAGGCCAGCGTCGCCCAGTACATCGCCGCCATCGAGGACCCGGTCCGCCGCCAGGACTGCCGCGCCCTGTCGAAGTTGATGACCGCCGTCACCGGCAAGAAGGCGGTCATGTGGGGCCCCGGCATCGTGGGGTTCGACTCCTACCACTACAAGTACGACAGCGGCCACGAGGGCGACATCTGCGTGCTGGGGTTCGCCTCCCGCAAGGCCGACCTGACGATCTACCTCGTGCCCGGCTTCACCGGCGTCGAGGCGCTCCTGGCGAAGCTGGGCAAGCACCGCATGTCCAAGGCCTGCCTGTACGTGAAGAGGCTGTCGGACATCGATCTCGGCGTGCTGGAGAAGATGCTCAAGGCCTCGGCGGCCGAAGTGAAGCGGCGGTACCCGTAGGGCGCGCCGCCCGGCGCCGGCCGACCGACCAGATCCCGCCCCTTATTGCCGCGGTGGTGGATTATCCACCTTTGTGGATAGGCTTTTGTGATACTTGCGAAATTTTGCTTGCCAACCGTTTCATCGTGCATCACTATGCCATTATTGAACTTGCAGCAAACGGAGTTGCATCTGCACATTCGGGAACATGACTTGCACTAAAGCTTTGCCGTACAACACCCGATGCTCTGCACCTGTGAATAGCATGAAAAGCCAATTGCCCAACCCACGGAGGGACCGATGGGCAAGCGTTCGTTGGACATCGTCGCCGCCGGCTTCGGCTTGCTGGCGCTGCTCCCGCTCCTGGCCGCCATTGCGCTCGCGGTCCGCGCCACCAGCCGTGGCCCGGCCGTCTTCGCGCAGGTGCGCCTGGGCCGGCAGGGCCGCCCGTTCCGCATGTACAAATTCCGGTCGATGGTGGTCGATGCTGCCCGTCGCGGGGCCGGCGTCACCGCGGGCGGCGACCCGCGCATCACCGGCATGGGCCGCCTGCTGCGCCGTACCAAGCTCGACGAGCTGCCGCAGCTGTGGAACGTGCTGAAGGGCGACATGTCGCTGGTCGGGCCGCGGCCCGAAGTGCCCGAGTTCGCCGAGATGTTCCCCGAACAATACGCGCGCATCCTGAACGTGCGGCCGGGCATCACGCACCGCGCCACGCTTGCGTTCCGCACGGAGGAGCAGATCCTCGCCGACGCGCAGGTCGCTGAGCCGCGGAACTTCTACATCGACCGCGTCATGCCCCGCAAGCTGGCCATGTACGAGGAATACCTGGAAGACCCGCTGCTGCGCGACATCTGGACCATCCTCGAGACGGTCTCGCCGTGGAAGTCGACCCGCGCCATGACCGCCGGCGAACTCATGCTCGACGCGCCCGTCATCAGCAACGTGCCGGCCTGGGACGAGCCCGTCATCGCGAAGCGCCCGCGTGTGGCCCACCTGCCGGTGCGGCCGGCGCCTTCGATTGCCGGCGATATGGACGCCGAGCTCGACGAGATCATCGAGGCCGTCCAGGGCGTGCGCTGACCGCGCCTTGCCCGCCCACCGGGCGGGCGACGCGCCGGTTGGCCTTGACACACCTTCTCTCCTGCCCCGATCGTAGCGCCTTCCAACCGCCCTCGCCGGGGCGATGCGCGGCGACTGGGAGTGGCGGTGCGGGTCTCGCGGCGTCCGCTGGTCTTTGTCATCACCGGTCTGTCGACCGGCGGGGCCGAGACCATGCTGCTCAAGCTCCTCGAGCGCCTGCCCGGGCGGTTCGCGCCGTCAGTCGTTTCGCTGACCACCGAGGGCGAGATCGGCCCGCGCATTGCCGCCCTGGGCATTCCTGTCACGGCGCTGGGCATGAGCTCGGGCAGGCCCAGCCTGCCGGCGCTGGTCAAGATGATTGCATTGCTGCGGCGCACGCGTCCCGAGCTGGTCCACACCTGGATGTACCATGCCGACCTGCTGGGGGGCCTGGCGGCGCGGGCTTCGGGTGTGCCCACCGTGGCCTGGTGCATCCGCAACAGCGGGCTCGACCCGTCCACCACGAAATCATCGACGCGGCTGGTGGTCAGCGCCTGTGCGCGCCTGTCGAAGCATGTGCCCGATCGCATCGTCACCTGTTCCGAGGTGGCGAGGGACCTCCATGTGGGGCTGGGCTACGCGGCCGATCGCATGGTCGTCGTGCCGAACGGCTTTGACCTGGCGCGCTTCCGGCCCGACCCTGCCGCCCGTGACGCATTGCGCGCCGAACTGGGCGTCGATGCCGAAACACCGCTGGTCGGCCTGGTCGGTCGCTACGACCGGCAGAAGAACCACGCCGGGTTCTGCGAGGCGGCGGCGCGTGTGCTGGCGCGGCATCCCGGTACGCACTTCGTGCTGGCCGGTGCGGGCGTCGATGAACAGAACCGGGAACTGGCTGCCGCTGCCGACGCCGCGGGCGTGACGGCGTCGCTGCATCGCCTGGGCCTGCGCACCGATGTGCCGCGACTGATGGCGGCGCTCGACGTGCTGGTTTCCTCGTCGGCCTACGGCGAGGCCTTCCCCAACGTACTGGGCGAGGCCATGGCCTGCGGCGTGCCCTGCGCCGTGACCGACGTGGGCGATTCTGCGTACATTGTGGGACCGACCGGGCGCGTCGTGGCTCCGACCGACCTGCAGGGGCTGGGCGACCACGTAGCCGACCTGCTGGCGCTGCCGGAAACCGAACGCCGCGAGCTGGGTGCGGCCGCGCGCCGCCGGGTGGAGGAGCATTTCGAGATCGGCGACGTGGCCGAACGCTACGGCGCCTTCTACGACGGGTTGCTGGCCGCCGGCCGGCATGGGGGAGAGCGCGCCTGATGTGCGGCATTGCCGGATTCATGTTGCCCGAAGGGGCGCGGACCGACCAGTCCCCGCTCGAGGTGCTGCGCCGGATGGGCTCCGCCCTGGCCCACCGTGGGCCCGACGACGCCGACGCCTGGGCCACCGCCGACGGCTGCGTGGGCCTGGCGCACCGTCGCCTGTCCATCGTCGACCTCTCGGCGGCCGGCCACCAGCCCATGGCCTCGCACAGCGGCCGCTTCATGCTCACCTTCAACGGCGAGATCTACAACCATCTCGACCTGCGCGCGCAACTGGGCGCGGCGGCGCCCGCCTGGCGCGGCCATTCCGACACCGAGACGCTGCTCGCCGGCTTCGACACCTGGGGCGTGGAGGAGACGGTCGCGCGCACCATCGGCATGTTCGCCTTCGCGGCGTGGGACGCCGCATCGCGCGAACTGGTGCTCGGCCGCGACCGCCTGGGCGAGAAGCCGCTCTACTACGGCCGGCAGGGCGGCGTGCTCCTGTTCGGCTCCGAGCTGAAGGCGCTGCGCGCGCACCCGGCGTTCAACGCCGGCATCGATCGCGGCGCGCTCGCCCTCTTCCTGCGCCACAGCTGCGTGCCGGCGCCGTATTCCATCTACGAGGGCATCGCGAAACTGCCGCCGGGCTCGCTGCTGCGGATCGATGCGCAAGGGCGCGACGCCGGCCCGCACCGCTACTGGGACGCGCGGCAGGCCGTGGCCGCCGGCCAGGCCAACCCGTTCGCCGGCTCGCCCGACGAGGCGGTCACCGCCCTCGATACCCTGCTGCGCGACGCCGTCCTGCGGCAGATGATGTCCGACGTGCCGCTGGGCGCGTTCCTGTCCGGCGGCATCGACTCCTCGACCATCGTGGCGCTCATGCAGGCGCAGTCGACCCGGCCCGTGCGCACCTTCACCATCGGCTTCCAGGAAGGCAGCTACAGCGAGGCCGCCCATGCGCGCGCCGTGGCCCGCCACCTGGGCACCGACCACACCGAGCTCGAAGTCACTCCGGCGCAGACGCTCGACGTGATTCCCCGCCTGCCGACCATGTACGACGAACCGTTCGCCGACGTCTCGCAGGTTCCCACCTTCGTGGTGTCGCAGCTGACGCGCCGGCATGTGACCGTGGCCATCAGCGGCGACGCGGGTGACGAGCTCTTTGGCGGCTACCAGCGCTACGTGCTGGGCCAGAACCTGTGGCGGCGGTTCTCGCGCCTGCCCGTGCCGGCCCGCGCGGTCCTGGCCGGGATGATCCGTGCGGTGAGTCCTGCCGCCTGGAACCGGCTGGCGGGTCCTTCCCAGAGGCGACTGCCGGTGGGGCTGGCGCAGGCCAACGTGGGCGACAAGCTGCACAAGGGCGCCGACGTGATGACGGCGCGCTCGGCCGCCGAACTCTACCGCCGCCTGGTCAGCCACTGGCCGGACCCGGCGTTGCTCGTGGTCGGCGGCGTCGAGCCCGCCACCATCCTGACCACGCCGGACCTGCAGCCGCAGGCCGCCCACTTCGTCCACCACATGATGGCGATGGACCTGGTCACGTACCTGCCCGACGACATCCTCGTGAAGGTCGACCGCGCCGCGATGGCCACCAGCCTCGAGGTTCGCGTGCCCATGCTCGACCATCGCGTGGTCGAGTTCGCCTGGTCATTGCCCATCGACTACAAGCTGCGGGGCGGCGTCGGCAAGTGGCCGCTGCGCCAGGTGCTCGACCGCTACGTTCCGCGCGAACTGGTCGAGCGGCCGAAGATGGGCTTCGGCGTGCCCATCGACAGCTGGCTGCGCGGCCCGCTGCGCGCCTGGGCCGAAGACCTGCTCGACGAGACCCGCCTGCGCAACGAGGGCTACCTCGAACCGGCGCCCATCCGCCGCAAGTGGGCCGAGCATCTCTCCGGACGCCGCAACTGGCAGTACCACCTGTGGGACGTTCTCATGTTCCAGGAATGGTTGCGCGCGACCGTGGGCACGGCGTCGCGCTGAAGCGCGCCCGGTTCAAGCAGCGGTGTGTGCAGAGGCGTCCGTCGCCGCGTGATGGCCGCCGCCCAGCGCGATCCCCAGCACGGCCAGGTAGATGAGCATGGGTTCGGCATCGCCGAAGTACCACTCCGTCAGGCCGGCCACGAAGAAGCCCATCCACATTCCCAGGGCGCCGAGGGTCCAGCCCGCAGCCAGGGGATGCCCGGTGTGCCGGCGCAGCAGGCGCCAGCGCTTCAGCAGGTACCAGAATCCCGCCAGCAGGAAGCCCTGCCCGAACACCAGCCCGGGCACGCCCCAGATGGCCGCCATGTGCACGATGTTGCTGTGCAGGTGGCCCCAGTAGCGGTCGGTGGTGCTGGTGTAGTACTGGCGGCTCAGTTCCTCGAGGCCGCGGTCGCCCACGCCGGTCCAGGGATGCGCCTTCACCATCCCCCAGCCGCCGCCCCACATCTCGCGCCTCAGGACGGTGTTCTCGCCGCCCAGCAGGTGGGCGGGGGACAGGCGTTCGTTCACCAGCGGGGGCAGGAAGTGCTTGCCGTAGAACAGGACCACCAGCGCGGCAATCAGGAGCACTCCCGCGAAGATGCCGAACAGTCGCGGCCGCACCACCAGCAGCATGACACCGGCGCCGGCCAGCAGGCCCAGCTCGGCGCTGCGCGTCATGGTCATGGCCACACCCGCCAGCAGCGGCACCAGCACCAGCACCATGACCAGCCGCAGGCGGCGGCCCACGCCGGGCGCCAGCAGGAAGCCCAGTGCCACCAGCGCTGCCAGCATCAGCAGCGCGCCGCTGGTCATCGAGTTGAAGGTGACGTCCATGCGGTCGCCGAACAGGCTGCCGTGGGTGAACAACTGGTAGACCTGGTCGTGCAGGCACGTGACCAGCGCGCCGCCCAGGAAGAAGGCGAGCATCAACCCGCGCCTGCGCTCGGTGGTGGCTGCGGCGGCACAGGTCCAGATGGCGGCGAACAGGTAGAACCGGCGGTAGTAAAGGGCCGACTGCGCCACGTTCGTCGACAGCGGCACCATCGCCAGCGCCCACAGTGCCAGCGCCGCGGCGGTGCGCTCCAGCCCGGTGAACGGCGGGCGCTCCTTCTGCACGAACCAGCGGTAGAGCATCAGCAAAAGGGAGAGGCCCAGCGCCAGCTGGCTGGCGGCGATCGAGAGGAACCCTGCCGCGAGCATGACCATCACCAGCGCCGACTGCCAGGAGGCAGCCGAGCGCAGGGGCCAGTCCGAGGGACGCAGCATGGGCTTGGCGAGCAAGGAGCGGACTCCCGGCCGGACGCGCGCCGGCGGTGAAGGGATGACGGGACTGCGGCCGTAGCCCGGCCGGTCGAACGTTCAAGTTACTGTCGGTCGCGACACCCCACCAAGCACTAATTCCAGACGTGGCTGGACTTCACGCGCGGTCTCGCCTATCAAGGCAGCAGGCGGGCCCCGGCCCATTCTTCCAGCGGCATTCCCGGCGATATGCCGGGCAGGAGCCATCGATGAAGCACGTCCTGGTCACCGGCGCCACCGGCTTCGTGGCTGCGACAACGATCCCGGCGCTGCAGCGCGCGGGCTGGACCGTGACCGGCGCCCTCTGGCAGCCGGGCGATGCGGCGCAGCTGCCGCCCGGGTGCCGCAGTGTCGTGGTCGGCGACATCGGGCCGGGCACCGACTGGACCGCCGCGCTGGCCGGCGTGCAGGCCGTGGTGCACCTCGCCGCGCGCGTGCACCAGGACGAGCGCGGCCCGGCCGCCGATGCGGCGCACGCGCGGGTCAACACGCAGGGCACCGCGACGCTGGCCGCCGCCGCCGCGCGCGCCGGTGTCACCCGCTTCGTCTACCTCAGTTCGGTGAAGGCCATCGGCGGCGCCTCGCCGCGCGGCCGCCCCTGGACCGAGGCCACACCCTGCAGCCCGCCCGACGCCTACGGTTTGAGCAAGCTCGCGGCCGAGCAGGCGCTGGCCGCGCTCGGAGAGACGGCCGGCCTGTCGTGGTGCGCGTTGCGGCCGCCGCTGGTCTACGGCCCGGGTGTGCGTGCCAATCTCGACCGCCTGCAACGGCTCATCCTCGCCGGACGCTGGCTGCCGGTGGGCGGCGTCACCAACCGGCGCAGCCTCATCTTCGTGGGCAACCTCGCCGACCTCATTGTGCGCGTGCTTGAACGCCCCGACATCACCGGCGCCTTCGTCGTGCGTGACGGCGAAGACCTCTCCACGCCCGAACTGGCCCGGCGCCTGGGCGCGGCGCTCGGCCGCCCGGCGCGCCTGCTGCCGGTGCCGGTGCGCGTGCTCGAGACTGCGGCGCGTACTGCCGGGCGCAGCCGCCTGGTCGAACGCCTGTTCGGCGACCTGGCGGTGGACGATGCGTTGCTGCGCTCGCGTCTGGAGTGGACGCCGCCGTTCACGGTGGACGAGGGTTGCGGGCGATGGCGGCGGCGGTGCGCCGTGGTCGGTAGGGCCAAACAGTATTCTACACCCCGGGCGTTTTCCCGTTCCCGTTCTCGGTCATGCTGGCCCGCACCCGCGTCACCACGCGCACCGTGTAGAGCACCGAACCCAGCAGGATCAGGCCGAGGGCCGCGCGCAGGAACGAAGGGCCGCGGTGCGTGCCGAGCAGGCCGGCCGCGCCGCAGGCGCCCATCGCCAGCGCGTAGCGGATGGTGATCGCCTGGTGCGACATGCCGATCACCGACAGCCGCTGGTAGAGGTGGCTGCGGTGGGGGCGGAACGGATTGCGTCCGTGAAAGACGCGGTTCAGCAGCGTCCAGCCGCCGTCCCACAGGAAGGGCCACAGCACCAGCACGGCCGCTACCCAGGGCGTGCCCTCGGCCCGCGGCCCGAAGCCGGCGCGCAGCGCCATCAAGCCGAGCAGGAAGCCCGAGGGCAGGCTGCCCACGTCGCCCATGAAGACGTGGGCGCGGGGGAAGTTGTACTTGAGCGTGCCCAGGGCCGCGCCCGAGGCCAGCGCCGGAGATGGCCAGCTCGTAGTCGCTGGTGGCCACGCCCATCAGGCAGAACGCCGCACCGCCGATGGTCAGCTGCGTGAAGGCCAGGCCGTTGATGCCGTCCATGAAATTGAAGATGTTGGTGAAGCCCACCAGCCAGACCATTGCCAGCGCCCAGCCCCACACGCCCAGCGGCTGGCCCTGTCCCACCGGCAGGCCCAGGTCGGCGATGCGCAGGCCCGAAAGCCACAGCGCGCCGCTCGTCACGGCCAGCTGCACGGCCAGCTTCACGTACGGGTTCAGGTCGTGGCGGTCGTCCCAGAAGCCGAGCACGCCCAGCACCAGCATGCCGCCGGCCGCCGCCAGCACGAACCCGTCGGGGCCAGAGTGCCGAGCGACGGCAGCGGATAGCGCAGGGCCCAGGTGCTGCTGATGCCCAGCAGCCAGGTGGCCACGATGGCGATGCCCGCGCCGCGCGGCACCGGGATGTCGTGGCTGCTGCGGTCGTTGGGAATGTCCATCAGCGAGCGTTCCCGCAGCGCGCGAATGAGGCCACGGGGTTGCCACCAGGTTCAGGGCCACCGCGCCGAGGAACGCGAAGAGGGGTGCTTCCAGCATATGCCCTTGAGACTCCGTTCGGGACCACAGGCCGGCTTGTGGGGGCCGGGCCGTCCATAGTGAGAACCGGCGGGCGGGCGGTCAAGCGGACTCTGGGGCGGCAGGGCCGGCGTGGTCGGAAATGGGCCGGCCGGGCCCAATTGGCGGCAGACATCCGCCGCCGCGGGCATTATCCTTCGGCGGTGAGGGAACGCCGCTGTCAGCCGGCCCCCGGCGCCGGGGCGCCGGCGGCCCGCCAGGGAGGAAGCGCCTGCGATATGGCCACGAGTGACGAATCCGCAGACCGGTCCGATGGTCGCCGCCGCATGCACCGGGCAGGCACGCGCCTGCTGAGCGAGGACGGACGGCTGACCCGCCTCGTCCGCGGACACCGCCTGCTGTTCACGCTCCTGTTCTTCGGCGTGCTGACGGCCGTCTCGGTCACGGCGTCGTTCGTGCTGCGCTTCCTCGTGCTCGACAGGTTCCTGGCCACCGGCATGAACCAGTGGCACCTGTGGTGGCTGGCCATGCTGGCGGTCACGGTGCCCGTGCGCCTGCTCTTTCTCTGGGCCTCGGGCGTGCACCGGCAGTCGTGGCGATTCGCCTCGGTCGAGGACTTGCCGCCGCTGGTGATGAGCGTGCTGGCGAGCAGCGCCCTGATCATCATCGCGCTGTGGCTGTTCTGGCGGCGCCCGGGCGGGTTCCCGCTGTCCACACTCGCCATCGACATGGTGCTCTGCCTGGGCCTGCTCACGGCCGGACGGTTCGCCTACCGCATCGTGGGCGGTCCTGCCGACCGCCTGGGTAACCGCGCCCCGCGCCGCCGCGCCGTGGTGATCGGCGGCGGCAACGCCGGCGCACTGACCATCGAAGCCATGCAGTCGCCGCGCCTGGGCGGCTTCAAGCCCGTGGCCGTGGTCGACGACAACCCGCACACGCGCGGCATGACCATCCGCGGCGTGCCCAACCTCGGCTCCATCGAGGACATTGCCGAGGTCGCGCGCCAGGTGCAGGCCGAAGTGCTGGTGCTGGCCATTCCCTCGGCCACCACCACGCAGCTGTACCGCATTCTCGGCTATTGCCAGGAGACGGGGCTGCCGCTCAAGTCGGTGCCCAGCTTCTGGGAGATCATGGAGTCCGACAAGCCGGGCGTGCGGCGCGTGGAGGACTTCTCCACCACCAGCCTGCTGAACCGGCGGCCCATCGTCGGCGACCAGGAGGTGCTGGCCGGCCTGCTCAAGGGCAAGCGCGTGCTGGTGACCGGCGCGGCCGGCAGCATCGGCTCCGAGCTGTGCCGGCAGGTGGTCGACGGCGGCGCGGCCTTCCTGGCCTGCCTCGACAAGGACGAGAACGGCCTGTTCCGCATCGAACGCGAGCTGTGCGACGGCGGCGCGCGCTGCGGCATGTCGTTCCTGCTGGGCGATATCCGCGACGAGGTGCGGCTGGAGCGCTTCTTCAGCGACGTGAAGCCCGACATCGTCTTCCACGCCGCGGCCTACAAGCACGTGCCCATCCTGCAGTTCCATCCCGAGGAAGCGGTGCTGAACAACGTGCTGGGCACGCGGCAACTGGCGGCCATGGCCGTGCGCCACGGCGTCGAGCGCTTCGTCATGATCTCCACCGACAAGGCCGTGAAGCCCACCAACGTGATGGGCGCCAGCAAGCAGGTGGCCGAGAAGCTGGTGCTCGGCCGCCACGAACAGGACGGCGGCGTCACGCGCTTCATGATCATCCGCTTCGGCAACGTGCTGGGCTCGGCCGGCAGCGTGGTGGAGATGTTCACGCGCCAGATCGCGCGCGGCGGCCCTGTCACCGTCACCGAGCCGACCATGGAGCGCTTCTTCATGACCATCGCCGAGGCGGTGCAGCTGGTGCTGTTCGCCGCGACCATGGGCACCGGCGGCGACGTCTTCATCCTCGACATGGGCCAGCCGGTGAAGATCGACGACCTGGCGCGCCGCATGATCCGCCTCTCGGGCCTCACGCCCGACGTGGACATCGCCATCACCTACACCGGCCTGCGCCCGGGCGAGAAACTCTACGAGGAACTGTGGGCCGAGGGAGAACAGCCCGAGGCCACGGCCAATCCCGGCGTGCTGGCCGCGCGCCGCCAGCCCATCGACGTGGCCTTCGTGCAGGCGGCCGCCGAGCGCCTGATCGCCGCCGCGCGCGTTGGCGACCGCGCCGCGCTCTGGAGCGAGTTGCTGCTCCTGGTGCCCGACTTCCAGGGCCACACCGGCGACAGGGCCGAGCTGCCGCCGACCATGCCCCGCGTGAAGCAGGGCGGCAACTGACGATGGCCGCGCTCTCCCTGCGCCGGAACTTCGCCTGGACCCTGGTGGGCAACATCGTCTACGCGCTGTGCCTGTGGGCGCAGCTGGCGCTGCTCACCAAGCTGGGCGGCCCCGAGGTGGTGGGCCGGTTCTCGCTGGGCTCGGCCATCGCCTCGCCGGTGCTCATGTTCGCGCAGCTGAGCCTGCGGCCCGTGCTGGCCTCCGACGCGCGCGGCGAGTACACGTTCCAGGACTACCTGGGCCTGCGCGTGGCGCTGCTGCCGCCGGCGCTGCTGGTCGTGGGCCTGGTCGCCTGGTTCGGCTATTCACCGGCGCAGACGCTGGTCATCTGCCTGTTCGGCCTCGGTCGCGCCGTCGAATCCATGTCCGACATCTACTTCGGCTTCCAGCAGAAGCAGGAGCGCATGGACCTGGCCGCGGTCTCGCTCATGGCCAAGGGCGTGGCGGCGCTGGCCCTGTTCGGCGTCGTGTTCCGCACCACCGGCTCGCTCGACCTGAGCCTGGCCTCGATGGTGGCGGGCTGGCTGCTGGTGCTGGTCGTGTTCGACCTGCCGCGCACGGCCCGGCTCGTGCGCGCCTGCCCCGGCCAATCGATGCGGCCGCGCTTCGACCGCGCCGTCATGCGGCGCCTGGCCCTGCTCTCGCTGCCCATGGGCACGGTATTCCTGGCCATCCAGCTGCGTGCCACCATCCCGCGCGCCATCCTCGAGCGCTCGCACGGCGAGGCCGATCTGGGCATCTTCTCGGCGCTCTCGTACCTGGTCATCGCCGGCAACACCATGACACAGGCCCTCGCGCAGTCGTCCCTGGCCGGGCTGGGCCGCGACGTCGCGGCGCGCGACACGGCCAACCTGCGTCGTCGCCTGCGCCAGCTCACGCTGCTGGGCGTGGGCCTCGGCATTGCCGGCGTGGTCGTCTCGGTCGTCGCGGGCGGGCCGCTGCTCTCGCTGATGTACACGCCCGAGTACGCCACGCAGGTGCCGCTGCTGGTGCTGGTCATGGCCGGCGGCGCCGTGCTCTACGTGGCCAGCCTGCTCGGGGCGCCGGCCACGGCCATGCGCGCCTTCACGTCGCAGCTGTGGGTGCACCTCACCTCGGTGGCGGCCATGTTCGCCGCCGGCGCCGTGCTCGTGCCGCGCCTGGGCATGATGGGCGCCGCCTGGACCATGCTCATCGGCTCGGCCTGGGTGCTGGTGGGCACGGGGGAGATCGTGCGGCGCGGCCTGCGCAGGCTGGAGGGCGCGCCATGATGGGGTTCGGCGATGTCCTGTGGCTTGTCATCTTCCTGCTGACGGGCGCGGGAGCCCTGCTGGGATCGTGGCGGCTGTTCGGGCACTGGTTCACCCCTGAGCCTGCTGGTGTGCATCAACTGTGCATCGGTGTGCGCCTACCACCTGCGGTTGCTGGGGATGAAGGACGTCTCGGCCGCCACGCACCTGGTCCTGCTCTCGTGCCTGCTGGCTTATGCCCTCGGTTGCGCCGTTGCCGTGAGGCGCCGGCCGCCGCCGCCCGAAGCCGTGCTCGGCAACCTGGACACGCGCGGCCTTGTCGCCTTCTTCCACATCACGGCCGCCATCGCCACGGTGGGCTGGATGACCGCGGCCTTCATCCTGGTCACGCGCCGCGGCGGGATCGGCATGCTGCTGGCCCACCTGTGGATGCTGCAGGACGAGTTCCAGATGCAGGGCATCGGCTACATGAACATGCTGGGCATCCTGGTGCTGCCGGCGTTCGTGCTCAAGCGTGCCTGCGGGCTGCGCGGGCGGTTCGATGTGCCGCTGGTGCTCAGTGCGCTGTTCGGGCTGCTGCTCGCCGGCATCAAGGGCTTCGTGTTCTACTCGGCGCTCACCGCACTGGTCACCTGGAGCCTGGCGCGCCCGGACCGGTTCCGCCCGCGCCACCTGGCCGTCACGGGGGCGGTGCTGCTCGGGTTCTTCGTGATCTACAACAGCAAGGTCGACATCTTCGTCTCGGACATCGTGACGGCAGGCAACGGCTGGTTCGCGAGCGTGCCGCAACTGCACTGGCCGTACCTCTACTTCGTGGGCGCCTGGCCGGCGATGCAGAACATCCTCGACGGGCAGGTGGCGCCTCCGGCCATTGCCGGCGCCGTGACGCTGAACGCGATCTGGAAACCCGCCGGCGACCTGCTGGGCCTGGTCGATTCGGTGCCGTTCGCCCTCCCGTTCACCGACATCGGGGCGACGCTGTTCAATGTCTACTCCATGTTCGGCATCCTCTACCAGGAGTGGACCTGGCCGGGCGCCGTGGCCATCTGCGGCCTGCTCGGCTTCGTGGGCACGCGCCTCTACCTGCGCGCGCGGTGGCCGGGCTACTGGGGACACGTCCTGGTCTACGCGCTGTTCGCCTACGGCCTGTTCATGAGCTGCTTCATGTACGTCTACCGCTTCAACGAGGCGGTGCTCATGCTCTACCTGTACGGGCTAGCGTTCGTGCTGCTGCGCGGCGGCGTGCTGGTCGATCGGAGACGGCATGACTGAGCGGTTGCGCGTGACGGCGCTGACCGGCGGCAAGGCGGTGCCTTCGGCGCGCTTCCGCGTCGAGCAACTGGCGCCGGCCCTGGACCGCGCAGGCATCGATCTCGACCTGCGCATTGCGCGCGTGTCCAGCTTTCCGCCGCGCAACCGCTGGTTGCGTCCGCTGTGGCTGCCGGCCACCGTGCTGGCGCGCATTCCCGCCGTGGCGGCAACGCATAGGGCAGGCCCGGCAACCGCGTCACGCTTCTGCAGCGAGTTCGTCAGCACGCTGAACACGCCCGAGTTCGCCACGGCGCGGCCGCGCGTGCTCGATGTCGACGACGCCATCTGGCTTCGCCGCGGCGGGGGCTTCGCCGCGCGGCTGGCCCGGCAGTGCGACGTGGTCGTGGCCGGCAACACCTACCTGGCCGAGTGGTTCGGGCAGCACTGTGAACGGGTCGAGGTGCTGCCGACGGCCGTCGACACCTCGCTGTTCGCGCCGTCCACCGGCGAGGTGGTGGAGTCGCGCCCGCCGGCGGTGGGCTGGATCGGCACCTCGACCAACTACCCGTCGCTGCTTCTGTGGAAGGACGCGCTGCGCGAGGTGCTGGAGCGGTTCCCCGAACTGCGCCTGCGCCTGTGCGCCGACCGGCCGCTGCCGACCGGCGTGTTCCCGGAGGGTCGCGTCGACTGGGTGCCGTGGAGCCCGGCGGCCGAGGCGCCGTTCCTGCGCTCGCTCGACCTCGGGCTGATGCCGCTGGCCGACTCGCCCTGGGCCCGGGGCAAGTGCTCCTTCAAGATGCTGCAATACCTGGCCTGCGGGGTGCCGGCGGTGGTGTCGCCGGTCGGCATGAACGTCGAAGTGCTCGCCGGCGCCAACGTCGGACGGGCAGCCGCCGCGCCCGGTGAAGCCGCCGCCGCCATCATCGACCTGCTCCAGGACGAGGCCACCCGCCGCTCCCTGGGCCGGGCCGGACGCCGCCTGGTGCAGGAGTCCTATAGCGTCGATGTGGTGGCGCCCCGCCTGGCCGCCATCCTGCGGGAGGCTGCCCGCCAGTAGGGCACACGCCCCTCAAGTTGAGGTTTCCCTTGACGATACCTACTTCCGGACGGCCGCCGGGCCGGGAAGCGCACCCCGCGGGAACGCTCCCGGAACCGGGGCCAAGGGCCCGGCTTTGCGCTTGCATCGCCCAAACGGCCCCTATCTTGTCCAACGCGAGTTCCGGGCCGGGGTCGTGGGCGGCAACGTCCGCCGATTCCAGCCCGGCAGTTCGCGTGCAATTCGTACGGCGGGTCGGCGCCGTCACCCGGTTCCGGAATGTTCCGGAACGGGTGCACTGGTCCCGCCTCGTTCCCGTTGACGCATCGGCAGACGGGAAAAGGCGGCCGGCCTGCGGCCATCGTGACGCCGCGGCGTGACGTGTTTTCTGGAGGTTCTGGACGATGGCACTGACCAAGGATCAGAAGGACGCGGTGATCGGCAAGTACCGCAAGCACGAGGGTGACTCGGGCTCGCCGGAAGTGCAGATCGCGCTGCTCACCATGCGGATCAACACCCTGGGCGATCACTTCAAGATGCACAAGGCGGATCACCATTCCCGCCGCGGGCTGCTGAAGATGGTCGGTCAGCGGAAGCGGCTGCTGTCCTACCTGAAGAAGAAGGACCTTGAGGGGTATCGCGCCCTGATCAAGGACCTGGGCATCCGGGGCTGATGACAGTCACCGGAACGTGAGCCCTGCAGGCTGTCGGTCGCGCCGCTGGACGGCGCGGCCGACTGCCGTTTTCAGCGGGGTCACCTGCGGACGGGCGCAAAAGCTGCGCCCACGGAGCGCTTCCGGCAATAGGGCCGTTGGCGCGCTGAGCAAGCGGATGGAAGGAATGAACGAGTTATGTTGAACAAGCAGACTGTAAGCCTCGAGATGAACGGGACGACCTTCAGTCTCGAGACCGGCCGCATGGCCCGACAGGCCAGCGGCTCCTGCGTCGTGCGCATGGGCGACACGATGAGCCTGCTCGCGGTCGCCGCCGACCAGAAGCCGACCGACAAGGACTTCCTGCCCTTGATGGTCGAATACCGTGACAAGACCTACGCCGCCGGCAAGATCCCGGGCGGCTTCTTCAAGCGCGAAGGCAAGCCGACCGAGCGTGAGATCCTCACCGCCCGGTTGATCGATCGCCCGTTGCGCCCGCTGTTCCCCAAGGGGTACCGCAACGAGACGCAGATCATCGCCTTCATCATCAGCGCCGACACCGAATTCCACGCCGACACGCTGAGCATCACCGGTGCCTCGATGGCGCTGGCGCTCTCTGACGTCCCGTTCCACGAGATCGTCTCGGGCATCCGCGTGGCCGACCTCGACGGCGAGTTCGTGCCGAACCCGAGCTTCGAGCAGCTCGAGTCCTCGTGCATGGACCTGATCGTGGCCGGCACCGACGACATCGTCTGCATGATCGAGGGCGAATGCCTGGAAGTGCCCGAAGACCGGCTGCTCGACGCGATCGAGTTCGCGCACGGCTGGATTCGCAAGCTGAACGCCCTGCAGCGCGAACTGCTGCAGAAGGCCGGCGGCAAGACCAAGTGGGCCGACCCGGTGGTCGCCGACACCTCGGCCAACCTGGCCAAGGTCGTCGAGTTCGTCGGTGGAGAGCTGAAGGCCGCGATCACGGTCAAGGGCAAGCACGAGCGCGCCGACGCGCTGGATGCCGCCAAGGCCAAGGTTGCCACCCAGTTCATGACCGCCGAGGGCAAGGCCGACCCGGCCATGATGGAGGCCTTCGCCAAGGCCGAGAAGAAGCTCATGCGCGAGATGATCCTCACCGAGGGCACCCGCGCCGACGGCCGCAACCTGACCACGGTCCGGCCGATCACCATCGAGACCGGCGTGCTCCCGCGCGCGCACGGCTCCTGCCTGTTCACCCGCGGCGAGACGCAGGCCCTGGGCACCGTCACGCTGGGCAGCAAGCAGGCCGAGCAGCGCATCGAGCCGCTGGGCGGCGAGCAGTACTGGTCGAAGTACTACCTGCACTACAATTTCCCGCCGTTCTCGGTCGGTGAGACGGGTCGCTACAGCGGCACCGGTCGCCGCGAGATCGGCCACGGCAAGCTGGCCGAGCGCGCCATCCGGCCGATCCTGCCCGAACTCGAGGACTTCCCGTACACCATCCGCCTGGTGTCGGACATCCTCGAGAGCAACGGTTCGTCGTCGATGGCCACCGTCTGCGCATGCTGCCTGGCGCTCATGGATGCCGGCGCGCCGATCCGCAAGGCCGTGGCCGGCGTGGCCATGGGCCTGGTGAAGGAAGACGACCGCATCGCGGTGCTGACCGACATCCTGGGCGTCGAGGACCACCTCGGCGACATGGACTTCAAGGTCACCGGCACGCGCGACGGCATCACCGCCTTCCAGCTGGACACCAAGATCGCCGGCATCAGCCGCGCGGTCATGAACAAGGCCCTGGGCGACGCGAAGGCGGCCCGCCTGCACATCCTGAACGTGATGGATGAGCACCTGGCCGGCCCGCGCGCGACGATGAGCCCGTACGCCCCGAAGATCGACACGGTGCAGATCCCGGTCAGCAAGATCGGCACGCTCATCGGCCCGGGCGGCAAGGTCATCAAGCGCATCCAGGAAGAGACCGGCGCCACCATCGAGGTGGACGACGAGGGAATGGTCTTCATTTCCAGCATCGACCAGGCGGGCGGCGCGGCGGCCATGGCCTACGTGACCGGCCTGATGGCCGAGCCGGAAGTGGGCCGCGTCTACAAGGGTGTGGTCAAGACGATCGTCGACTTCGGCGCCTTCGTCGAGTTCCTGCCCGGCAAGGACGGCCTGCTGCACATCTCGGAGCTGGAGTACCGCCGCGTGGCCAACGTCGAGGACGTGCTGCAGGTGGGCGACTCCATCGAGGTCAAGCTGGTCGAGATCGACAGCCGTACGGGCAAGGTGCGCTTGAGCCGCAAGGCCCTGCTGCCGGCCCCCGAGGGCTGGGTCGAGCCCGAGCGGCGCGAGCGCCCGGACAGCGGCGGCCGTGACCGCGACCGTGGCGGTCGGGACCGTGACCGTGGCGGTCGCGGCGGACCGCGCCGGTAGCCGAAACAGATGATGAACCTCGATCCCTACAGGAACGAGAATCCGCCCCGCCGGGAAACACTTCCCGGCGGGGCGGTCATGCTGACGGCGACCCTGCCGTCGGCCACCGCCGTGACGCTCGGTGTCTGGCTGCGCAAGGGCAGCCAGGAAGAGTCGCCGCAGCTCGGCGGCATTTCCCACTTCCTCGAGCACATGGTCTTCAAGGGCACCCGGCGGCGCAGCGCGTTCGAGCTGGCTGCCGGCTTCGACGCCATCGGTGCCGCGGTCGACGCCTTCACCACCAAGGACCTCGTGGCCTTCACGGTGAAGGTGCTGCCCGAGTACTTCGCGACGGCCTCCGACCTGCTGGCCGAGATGCTGCTCGAGCCCGCGTTCGCGGCCGACCTCACGGCGCTCGAACAGGACGTGGTCTGCGAGGAGATCCAGGAAGCCCTGGACACCCCCGAAGACCGCCTGCACGATGCCTTCGCTTCGCGCATCTACGGCAGCCATCCGCGCGGCCGGCCCATCCTGGGCACACCGGCCTCGGTGCGCTCGTTCGGGCCCGACGTGCTGCGCGCGCAGCACGCCAAGCTGTTCGCGGCTCCCAACCTGGTGGTCTCGCTGGCCGGCAACATCGACGAGAGCTTCCGCGACCGCGTCGCCACGCTTTTCGGCGGTGGCGTGGCCAGTGCGCCGGCGCCTGCCGCGGCCGACCTGGGCGCGCCGCAGTCCGGCCCTGAGCCGGAGCCCGTCGACGACCCGTATCGCCTGGACCTGTGCAGCCCGATCCTGCAGACGTACTTCGAGGCCGGCAACGTGGGCGTCTCCTACGGGCACGCCGATCGCCTGGCCATCTACCTGCTGGTGAACCTGCTGGGCGGGGGCATGAGCAGCCGCATCTTCCAGTCCGTGCGCGAGCGCGAGGGACTGGCCTACACCGTCTACAACTACCACGACATGGGACGTGACACCGGGCTGGTCAGCTGCTCGGGCTCGTGCTCGCCGGACAAATTGCCGCGACTGGAGGAGGTGCTCCGCCTGGAGTATCGCCGCCTGCTCACCGACGGCATTCCCGACGCCGAACTGGACAGCAACAAGGCGCAGCTGAAGTCGCAGCTCATCTTCTCGCTCGACGGCGTCTCGAACCAGATGTACCGCGCGGCGCGCAACGAGATCTACTACGGGCGTTTCGTACCCGTGGCCGAGCTGGTCGACGGCATCGACAAGGTGGACCGCGAGCAGCTCATGCGCTGCGCGCACACCTGGTTCGATCCCGACAAGGTGCTGTTCGCCGTGCACGGGCCGGGCGAGGGCGCCGAGGCCGACGACGATGATGACGATGACGACGGATCCGAATAGCCCCGGCTAGGACAAGCCCCGACTAGCTCCAGTCGAAGCCCGCATCCTCGAGCAATCCCAGGATCTTCGTGATCGTGGCCGTGGGCGCCACCAGCGACATGCGCGCGTAGCCGCGCCCGTGCACGCCGAAGCCGCTGCCCGGCGAGACGAGCACGCCCGTCTTCGCGAACACGTCCTGCACGAACTTGAAGTCGTCGTCGCCCCAGGCCTTCGGGATGCGCGCCCAGATGTACAGCGTGGCCGAAGGCGACGGCACCTGCCAGCCCAGCTTGCGCAGCCCCGCCACCATCTGGTTGCGGCGGCGCAGGTACATCTCGCGGTTCTCCTTCACCGTCTGCCCGCCGTACCGCAGTGCCGCGACCGCCGCCATCTGGATGCCGGCGAACAGCGAGAAGTCCACGTGGCTCTTCAGGCGGCCCAGGTTGGCGATGGGCTCGCTGCCGCCCACCACGAAGCCCACGCGCCAGCCGGCCAGGTTGTGGCTCTTGCTGAGGCTCTGGAACTCCACGGCCACGTCGAAGGCGCCCGGCACCTGCAGCACGCTGGGCGGCTGGTTGTCGGGGTCGAAGCCCAGCTCGGTGTAGGCCGCGTCCGAGACCAGCATCACCTGGTGGCGCCGGCACCACTCGACGGCCTTCGTGAAGAAGGCCAGGTCGACCACGCCGCCGGTCGGGTTGTTCGGGTAGTTCAGGATCAGCATGCGCGAACGCGCGGCCACGTCGGCCGGGATGTCCTCGAGGCGCGGCACGTAGCCGTCCTCCTCGCGCAGCTTCAGTTCCCAGATGTCGGCTTCGCACAGGTGCGCCGCGCCGAAATACGCCGGGTAGCAGGGGCTGGGGATGATGATGCCGTCGCCCGGATTAAGGTAGGCACGCATCAGGTTGGCGAGGCCTTCCTTCGAGCCGATGAGCGGCAGCGCCTGCGTCTGCGGGTCCAGCCGCACGCCGAAGCGTTCGAAGTACCAGTTGGCGATGGCTTCACGGTAGCGCGGCAGGCCGTTGAAGGTGCCGTACCGGTGGCAGTTCCAGCTCTCGTCGTTCAGGGCTTCGGTCATGGCCGCGACCACGGCGGGCGCGGGGCGCAGGTCGGGGTTGCCGACGCTCAGGTCATAGACCTCGCGCCCGGCAGCCACGGCCTCGTCGCGCATCCTGAACAGCGTAGCGAAGACGTAGGTGGGCAGCTTCGAGACGCGCTCGGCGCATGGCACCACGAACGGGACGGCGGCCGGTGTCTGCTGGTTCATGTCGGCCTCGGGGTTCAGGGAGCCTTCGGCGCCCCCTTTGTTTCAGGGCGCCGCAACCGGTCCAACAAAGCGGTTTTCCGGTCGGAATCAAGGCGCAAACGACGGTGGGCGACAGCGACGGAATGAAAAGGCGTCGGAATGAAAAGCGGCGGGCAGCGCCCCGGGCCGAAGGAACCCGGATTGCCGCCCGCCGCCGGCTACGAACTGAGGCTGAAGCTGTCGTTGACCGTGTCCAGCGAGTACTGCCAGCCCAGCGACTCGACCGTTCCGGCCACCGAGGGTCCCAGCTGCCCGGCCCTGACCAGGGCCTGCAGGTTCTCGGGCCACTGGCCCTGCTGATAGCGGTAGAGCTGGGCCGCGGTGAGCACCTCGTGCCGCAGCTGCGACAGGCGCAGCGGACGGCCCGGGTCGTCGGTTGGCGCCGGAAGCATCGTGAAGCGGGCGCCCAGGAGAGCACCCATCAACACCACGCCGGCCAACGTCAACGGCACCGAGCGCAGGCCGGGCGTGCGCGGCAGCGCCAGCCCGTGGCCGCCTTCGCCATCGTCATCGTCTTCCTCGACGGGCAGGTGCTTGACCAGCACTTCCTCCTGGCACCAGGACTTCAGCAGGTCGCGCACCACAAAGCTCTCGGCCTTGCCCTGGCGGATGATGCGGCCGAGCGTCGAGCCCGACAGCGCCAGCTCCATGATGCGCTGCGCCGTCGGCGACAGCGCCTCGGGCGGCACTACCTTCCGTCCCGCCGTGAAGGTGATCGACTGCGAGGGCAGCACTTCCTTCAGCAGCGGCTCCTCGTCCAGGCGGCGTGCGGCCTCCATCAGCAGGCCCTGCACGTCCACGTGGTAGCGGTGCTTGACGCCGGGGGGCGTGTCCTTGCACGGGCTGAAGTAGTAGCGGCCGCGCCGCAGCTTCATGCCGGCATGGGTCATCTCCTGGGCCAGACCGCGCAGCGCGCGTTCCAGTTCGGCGTCGTCCATCAGGCCTTCGGAGACGAGGATCTCCGTCAGGTCCAGCGAACTGTTCTGGCCCACGTATTCGATGTGCTTCCACTGCGCCTCGGTGAACCAGCCGTACGCCCGCAGGAAGCTCTCGAGCGGGTCACGTTCGCGACTGCGACGGTCGCGCGTCGAGATGAGCACGCCCTTCTCGAAGATGAACACGAGATTGCGGTTCGTCTCGATGTTCAGGAACCCGGTCTTCTGCTGGCTGGCCAGCAGCTGGAGGATCTCCGCCAGGTTGAAATCGCTCAGTTGGCCTTCCAGGGCCATGGTCGACCTCCGTTAGCGCGCGCCGGCGCCGGCGCGCCGCGTCGTTGTTTTCTTGGCGGTACCCGTCGTGATCGTCGTGAAGCGTTCGTGCAACCGCCGCTTGAGCCCGGGGGCGTCGAGCAGCGCCGTCAGCCAGGCCAGGCCCAGCATGACCAGACCGGCCACCACCGGCACGCCGCCCAGGCCGGGCCACAGGGCGGCCGGCAGGGGGAGCCACAGCGGGTGGATGGTCTCCGAAGGAAGCAGCAGTCCCGGCGTGTTCAGTTCCGCGCCCGGGTCGAAGGCCCAGCCGGCGGCGACGAGGAACAGGCCGCCCGCCACCAGGCTCAGTCGCGTCCAGCCGGCCCAGAAGCAGCCGGTGGCCAGGTGGCCCGAACCGGGCACGAGACGGCCCATCAGCACGATGCGCGCGGAGTGCGCCAGGCCTTCGGCGCGCCCGCGGTTCTTCAGCAGGGTGCCCAGCACCAGTTCGCTCTTGGAGCGCACGGCCGTCTCGTTGCAGCCGGCGCAGAGCCACGCGCCTTCGTGCACGCCGCAGCACTTGCGGCACAGGGGAGAGCCGCAGTTGTCGCACTCGTGCGCCTCCTGCCGGCGACTGCGCCAGGCCACGGCCGCCAGTGCCAGCAGCAGCGGGGCGCCCACCAGCAGGTACAGCGGCACCGGCGGCGCACCCAGCAGGTTGCGCCAGCCCGACAGCGCCACCAGCGGGTCGTACTGGTCGCCTTCCCAGCGGCAGGCCTGCTCCAGCTGCGTACCGGTCAGCCCGGGATAGACCACGGCCGAGAAGCCGCCGCGGGGGTTCGGCTCGTGGTTCGCGCGCGGGGGGTCGAAGCCCAGCAGTCGCGCCTGGTCCAGCGAGGCGGTGGCCTCGGGCACGAACAGTTTCTTGAACTGCACCTGCGCGAGGTTGAACGGCACCTCACCGCTCTTGGGGAACTTCGTGGCGGCCTGCCGATAGGCAGCCATCGCCTCGTCCAGCTTGCCCATGTAGTAGAGATTGTTGGCCAGGCCCACGGTGGCGGCGAACGCGCCCGGTTCCAGCTCCAGCGCCTGCCTGAAGTGGCCGTCGCTCACCGCGAACGCGCCGCGCCGCGCCTCCTGCACGCCCAGGGCGGTCAGCAGGCGGGCCTTGCGCGACGGGTCGTCGGCCTGGGCCAGGCGCGTGGTGAGATTTTCCACCATCGAGGCCGACGGCGGCAGCGTGCAACCCTGCTCCAGCAGCATCACTTCGCTGCCGGGGTCGATGGTCGGCACCGCCGCCTTCAGCAGCGGCCAGCCCGGGAACGCCAGGCAGAGCATGATGAGCCAGGTGCTCAGCAGCAGGTTGTGGCGACGCCCGCGCGTCGTCACGAGCACCGGCACCGACAGCAGCGCCAGCACGCCCAGCCAGCCCGGGCGGAACGCCAGAATCAGGATCACGAGCAGCATCGGCAGCACCAGGCGCGGCCGGTGGTGGCGGTCCTTCAACAGCAGGGCCGACAGGTCATGTGACAACGTACGCCAGCGCCCGAGCCACAGGGCGACCACGAGCACGGTCCAGAAGATGGCCGTCGCCAGCAGCGCGCCCTGGTGCAGCGCGATCACGAATGGGCCACGGGCCACCGGCGAATCGACGAGGGTGCGCACCGACGCCGGCAGCACCTTGGCCAGCGTCGCGGTGTCCATGGCGCGCACCGACTGCGTCAGCGACCACCACTGGTAACGGGGATGGCCCGGCGCCGCTTCCAGCGCCGCCGCCATGTTCGTCGCCATGCCCGGCGTGTTGCCGGCCAGCGCCGCCTGGCGCGCCAGCCGGTAGTTCCAGGCGGCGCCCAGCGGGTCGTCGAGCCGCGGCGGGGCCTTGGCCACCCGGTCCACCTGGCCCTGGCTGCCGGTCACCGCGGGCAGGACCCGGCGGCTGATGGGCACTTCGGGCTGGGCATAGCGGGGGTCCGGCTCCGGCTCCACTTTCTCGCTCAGGAGCGTATCCAGGGGCGCCTGGGCTGTTTGTGCCGCCTGCGCGGGAGCGCGGGCAGCCAGGACAGGCTCGGGAAGGATCCCGGCCATCGCCAGAGCCCACAGTCCCAGAACCGGCAAACCGTTGCGGATGCGGAATGTCATGCGCGTTGCCACCTGCCTTCGGGGGCGCAATCGCCGGTTGAATCTTCGGCCGCCTCGACCCATCATGGACGGGCAGCGGACCGCCGGGCCGGCTTGGCCGGGCCCGGGTCTGCGCCATTACTATCGGGCGGAAAGGCGGGGCATTAACCGTTATTCCGCCCCGGCGGCCGGGGAGGCGCATGGAGGCGACAGGGGGCAGGATCGTCGGTTGGCGCCGTCTGGCGTTGATCCTCGCCGGGATCTGCGGCCTGACCGGCCTCATCATCGAATACGGAACCTATCCGGATGCCTGGGCCCTGCGGCTGGCCCACGGGCTGAGCACGGCCGCCGTGGTCCTCTTTCTCTGCGAGCAGCTGCTCGGGTGGCGGGCAGCGGAATCCTTCCGTTCCTACCTGCGCCTGCGGTGGCCCACGTTCGCCCTTTCCTGCCTCCTGGGATTGCAGGGCCTGGCCCTGATCGCGGGTGGCCGCACCGCCTGGCTGCGCCACACGCTGGAATCGCTCCGCCTGGAGTCGCTCACGCAGGCCTACCTGATCGTGATGCAGGTCTACCTGGTGGCGACCATCCTGCTGGAGCTGCCGCACCTGCACCGGCGCTTCGCCTCCCTGCGCATGAGGCCGGCCGTCGGCTTCATCGGCGCCTTCATCGTGGTCATCCTGCTGGGGCGGGGCTGCTCGTGCTGCCCCGCGCGACACCGGTCACGCAGCCGATCAACTTCCTCGACGCCCTGTTCACCTCCACCAGCGCCGTCTGCGTGACGGGCCTGGTCGTGCGCGACACCGGCACCGGGTTCACGCTCTTTGGCCAGACGGTGATCATGCTCCTGATCCAGCTGGGCGGCCTGGGCATCATGTCGCTGACCGCGGCCCTGAGCCTGCTGCTGGGCCGGGGCATCGGCGTGCGCGAGAACAGCCTGCTGCGCGAGGTCTTCCAGGTCCCGATGCTGGACGAGGCCGGGCGCGTGATCCGCGCCATCATCCTGGTCACCCTGGGCTGCGAGGCGGTGGGCGCCGCCTGCCTCTACATCGGCTTCTCGAACGGGCCGCCGCCGCCCGGCCCGCTGCTGTTCACGGCCGTGTTCCATTCCGTCAGCGCGTTCTGCAATGCCGGATTCGGCACCTACCCCGATTCGATGATGTCGTTCGCCGACAACCCGTGGGTGATGGCTCCGCTCAACCTGCTCATCATCGTGGGCGGCCTGGGCTTCGGCGTGCTGGTGCAGATCGTGGCCTGGTGGCGCGGCCGCATGTATCATCGCCACGGGCGCGACTACCGCCTCGGCCTGCACGGCCAGGTCGTGCTGACGGTCACGGCCGTGCTGCTGATTGCCGGCTGCGCGCTCATCGCGACCTTCGAGTGGAACGGCTCGCTGGGCGCGGTCGGGCCGGGGTTGAAGCTGGCGCAGGGATTCTTCCAGTCCACCACCTGCCGTACGGCGGGCTTCAACAGCATGGACCTGACGTTGTTGACCCAGGCTTCGCTGCTGGTCATGATCGTGTTGATGTACATCGGCGGCGCGCCGGGCTCCACGGCCGGCGGCGTGAAGGTCACGGCCGTGGCCATTGCCTGGGCCAACCTGCGCTCGATAGCGCAGGGGCGCAGCCGCGTCTGGATCGGGCGGCGCGAACTGGAGGCGGTGCACGTGCAGCGCGCGCTGCTGGTGTTGTCGGCGGCCCTGGTGGCCGCCGCGCTGGGTACGCTGATCCTGCTGCTGACCGAAGGCCGCGACCTCATGGTCACAACCTTCGAGGTGTTCTCCGCGCTGGGCACGGTGGGCCTCTCGCTGGGCCTGACGCCGTTCCTGACGCCGGCCGGGCAGCTGGTGATCATCATGCTGATGTTCATCGGCAGGCTCGGACCGCTGACGCTGGCCAGCAGCCTGACCGGCGACCTGCACGAGCCCCATGTGCGCCTGCCGCGCGGGCGGATCCTGATCGGTTGAGCGGGGCGCCCGCGCCCCTGAAAGGAAGACGAGATGATGAAGGTAGCGGTGATCGGGCTGGGCAAGTTCGGCAGTGCCGTGGCCCGGGCGCTGGCGCGGGGCGGCGCCGAGGTGCTGGCCGTCGACACCAGCGATCGCCTGGTGGAGGACGTGGCCGACGAGGTGTCGGTGGCCGTGGCCTTCGACGCCACCGACGTGGCCAACCTCAAGGCCTACAAAGTGGGCTCCATGGATGCCGTCGTCGTGGCCATGGCCACGAACTTCGAGGCCTCGGTCATGGTCACCATGCACTGCAAGACACTGGGGACCAAGCAGGTCTACGCCAAGGCCCTCAATGCGATGCAGGAAGGCGTGCTGCGGCGGATCGGCGCCGACTCGGTGGTCAAGCCCGAGCAGGACATGGGCATGCGCCTGGCCGACCACCTGCTGCACGACCGCGTGATGGAATTCGTGCAGCTGCCCGAGGGTTTCGCGCTCCGGCGCGTGAAGGTGCCCGCCGCCTGGGACGGCAAGTCGCTGGCTGAACTGAATCTCCTTGCGGCGCACCGACTGAACCTGGTGCAGATCCTGCGCCGCAATCCCGAAGGCACGGGACAGGACGCCGAGACGCGCATTCCGCTGCCGGGCGGCAAGGAAGTGCTGCACGACGGCGACCGGATCGACGTGATTGGTCCCGACAAGGCCGTGCACCGGCTGGATTGATGCCCAACGCGCGGCTTTCGCCGGGCCGCGAACCTGACAGTGGCGCAGCCCCCCGGCCTTCCCGGGGGGCTGCCCGTTTCCCGGGGTGGCCGTCCGCGCCGCGGCTGCTTATCATCGGGGGTCGGTCGGGGAACCGGCAACGCGGCCCCGGTGTTACGAATCGTTTCCGGCCCTGCATCACCCCAGACAGAGCGGCCGCCGCGGCGGCCGCGACTTCCGGAGGCACCATGCGTCCCGTTCCGAATGTGTTTCGCGCCCTGCTGGTCCTGTCGTTGACGGTTGCCTGCGTGGCGGCTGCCGTTTTGCCGACTGACGTCTCGGCGGCCCCGGCTGCCGGCGCCTCGCCGCAGTTCGTCCGCCTGCAGACCGAGGCCGGCGACATCCTGCTGGTGTTCTATCCCGGCCTGGCCCCGAACCACGTGGCCAACTTCAGGCACCTTGCTTCCACCGGGTTCTTCAACGGCACCCGCTTCCATCGCATCGTGCCCGGCTTCGTCATCCAGGGCGGCGATCCGAACAGCAAGGACGACGACCCGCGCAACGACGGCATGGGTGGTCCCACCGTGCGCGACGTGCTGACCGACGCCGAGTACCAGGCGGTGCAGAAGGCGGGCGAGGTGCTGGGTGCCAAGGGCTACGCCGGGCTCGAAGGTGCTGCCCGCCTCAAGGCCGAGTTCTCGACCAAGGTGAAGCACGTGCGCGGCTCGCTGAGCATGGCCCGCGGCCCCGACGTCGACTCGGCCGGCAGCCAGTTCTTCATCTGCGTGGCCGACACGCCGGCCCTCGACGGCAAGTACACCCTCTTCGGTCACGTCGTGACCGGCATGGATGTCGCCGACAAGATCGTCTCGGCGGAGAAGAATCCCGCTGCCGGACGCGATGCGCCCGCTATCCCGATCCAGATCTCGGCATTCGTCATCGACGGCACCGCCGGACTGACCGCGGCCGAACGCGCCGCCTGGGACGCCCTGCCCGCGAACCTGAAGGACGTCCGCTGAAAAAGCGCGTAGAAACGAACGCGGCCGAGGATGGTGCGCGTGTGACGCCACCCGCCGGCCCGAAGTCCACGACGGCCAGGCCCGGAGCCCCGTGGGGAGTGATCTCCCTGCGGGGCGTCCGCGTGCACAACCTGCGCAACCTGGATCTGGAGATCCCGCGGCGTCAGCTGGTGGTCATCACCGGTCCGAGCGGCTCGGGCAAGTCTTCGCTGGCGTTAGACACCCTGTACGCCGAGGGCCAGCGGCGCTACATCGAGAGCCTCTCCTCGTACGCGCACCAGTTCCTCGACCAGCTGGCCAAGCCCGACGTCGACCGCATCGACGGGCTGTCGCCGGCCCTGGCCATCGACCAGAAGGGGCTCGGGCGCAGCCCGCGCTCGACCGTGGGCACGGTCACCGAGATCTACAATTTCCTGCGCCTGCTCTACGCGCGCTGCGGCGTCGTGAACTGTCCCGACTGCGAGGTGCCGGCCAGCGGGCGGCCGCTGTCGGACATCGGCGACGAGATCGCCGCCCTGCCCGAGGGCACGCGCATCTACCTGCTGGCCCCGGTGGTGCGCGGCCGCAAGGGTGAGCACAAGCAGCTGCTGGCCGACCTGTCGCGGCAGGGCTACGTGCGCGCGCTGATCGACGGCGAGATGTGCGAACTGGACGACGACCCGAAGCTGGCCAAGGGCAAGGCGCACGACATCGCCGTGGTGGTGGACGGCCTGGTCTGGCGGCCCGGCGTGGCCGACCGCCTGCGCACCGCGCTCGATGCGGCGGCCGCGCTCGGCGAAGGCACGGTCATCGTGCGCGCCGGCGAACGCGAGACCTGGTACAGCAAGCAGTCGTCGTGTCCCGGCTGCGGTCGCGGTTTCCCGTCGCCCGAGCCGCGCCTGTTCTCGTTCAACTCGCCGGCCGGCTCGTGCCCCGACTGCAACGGGCTGGGCTCGCTGCGCACCATCCGGCCCGAGGCGGTGGTGCCGGACGAGTCGATCTCGCTGCGCGACGGCGCCGTGGCCTTCCTCAAGGGCAAGCCCGCGAACTGGCTTTACGTGCAGTGCGAGGCGCTGGCCGTGGCGCTCGACGCCGACCTCGACGCGCCCTGGCGCGACCTGCCGCTGAAGGTGCGCAATGCGCTGCTCTTCGGGTTGACGCCGCCGCTGGTCAAGGAACTGCGCCCGCACAAGAACTACAACGCCTTCCTGCGCGACTGGGAAGGCCTGGTGCCCGAGCTGGTGCGCCGCCATCGCGAGACCAAGTCCGAGAAGATCCGGCAGTCGCTCGAGAAGATGATGACCGAGCAGCCGTGCACGGCGTGCGGCGGCCATCGCCTGCGGTCCGAAGCCCTCAACGTGCATGTGGGCGGCCTGCACATCGGGCAGGCGGCGGCCCTCACGCTCGACGCCTTCAGCGAGTGGGTGGCGGGCCTCGAGTTCACCGGCGAACGCGACAAGCTGGTGTCGGGCCCGGTGCTCGAGCAGATCCGGCACCGCCTGCACTTCCTGCTGAAGGTGGGCGTCAGCTACCTGTCGCTGGCGCGCGGCACCTCGACGCTCTCGGGCGGCGAGGGGCAGCGCGTGCGGCTGGCCACCCAGGTGGGGTCGCAGCTGCGCGGTGTGCTCTACATCCTCGACGAGCCGAGCGTGGGCCTGCATCACCGCGACATCGGCCGCCTGATCGAGACCCTGCGCGCGCTGCGCGACCGCGGCAACTCGGTGGTGGTGGTGGAGCACGATCGCGACGTGATGCTGGCGGCCGACCACCTGCTCGACCTGGGGCCGGGCGCCGGCGAGCACGGCGGCCGTCTCATGGCGCAGGGTACCGTGGCCGAGGTCTCGAACACCCCGGGTTCGCCCACCGGCGACTACCTGGCCGGCCGCGTGGGAAAGGGGCCGGCCGAGCCGCTGACCGGCCGCTCGCCTTCCGACCACCTGCTGAAGCTGCGCGGGCTGCGCGGGCGCAACCTGCAGGGCATCGATCTGGAGTTCCCGCTCGGCCGTCTCACCGTGGTGACCGGCGTCTCGGGCTCGGGCAAGAGTACGGCGGTGCACGAGACGCTGTACCGTTCGCTCGCCGCGCGTAAGAACGGGGCGCGGCGCGATCCGGCGCCGTTCGACGCCATCGAGGGCGACGACGAGGTGCACAGCGTGGTGCTGGTCGACCAGTCGCCCATCGGGCGCTCGCCGCGTTCCACGCCCGCCACCTACACCGGGCTCTACAACCACCTGCGCCCGGTGTTCGCGCAGACCACGCTGTCGCGCATGCGGGGCTACGGCGCCGGTCGCTTCAGCTTCAATACCGACGGCGGCCGCTGCCGGGTCTGCGAAGGCGCCGGCGTGCGTCGCCTGACCATGGACTTCCTGCCCGACGTCGAGATCCCCTGCGAGGAGTGCGGCGGCCGGCGCTTCGACCGCGAGACGCTCGAGGTCCACTTCAAGGGCCACAACATCGCCGACTTTCTCGACATGCCGGTCTCGCGTGCGCGCGAGGAGCTCTCCAACATCCCGGCCTGCCGTCGCGTGCTCGACGTGATGCACGGCGTGGGCCTCGACTACCTGCGACTGGGGCAGTCCGGCGGCACGCTCTCGGGCGGCGAGGCGCAGCGCCTGAAGCTGGTGCGCGAACTGGCCCGCGGGGGGCAGCGGCACACCGTCTACATCCTCGACGAGCCCACCACGGGCCTGCACTTCTGTGACGTCGACCGGCTGCTGGCCGTCCTTGCCAAGCTGCTGGAGCACGGCAACACGGTGGTCGTCATCGAGCACAACGGCGAGGTCATCCGCCGGGCCGACCATGTGATCGACCTGGGGCCCGAGGGCGGCGCGGGCGGGGGACGGCTGGTGGCCCAGGGCAGCGTGGCCGACGTGGCGGCCTGCGCCGGGTCGTATACCGGGGCCATGTTGCGGGGTTTGCTGGGGTAGAAGCGCGGGGTTTGCCGGGGTAGAAACGCCGGGTTCCCCGGGCCGGAAGCGCCTCCTGCGGATTCGCTTGTTCGCGCCCCCGCCGCAGCTTAGATTGGTCCGGCCGGCCGCGCCGTTCCGGCGCCGACCCGAATCCGCGCTCCAGCCCTGGAGAAGTTACCGTGGACGATCTGGCGGGCCTCAAGACCACCCCGTTGACTGCCTGGCACCGCGCCAAGGGCGCCAAGATGGTGCCGTACGCCGGCTATGAGATGCCGGTCCAATACGAAGGCGTGCTTGCCGAGCACGCAGCCGTGCGCGAACGCGTCGGCCTCTTCGACATCACCCACATGGGCGAGATCTTCGTTGACGGCCCCGGGGCCGAAGCCTGGCTGGACTCGCTGGTCACCAACCGCGTGGCCGGTGGCCCGGTGGGCAAGGTCGTCTACAACGCCATGTGCAAGGCCGACGGCGGCGTGCTCGACGACATGCTCATCTACCGCCTGGGCGCCGAGAACTGGCTGGTGGTCTGCAACGCGGCGAACCACGACAAGATCGCCGCCTGGCTGAAGAAGCACCTGCCGGCCACCGGCGTGAAGATGGACGACCGCAGCGAGGCCACGGCGCTCATCGCCGTGCAGGGCCCCGACAGCCGCGAGCTGATGGGACGCCTGGCCAGGCTGGCCAACCTGCGCGACGACATCGCCGCACTCGACTTCTACACGGCCTTCACCTGCCCCGGCGTGACCGGCGAGTGGATCGTCTCGCGCACCGGCTACACCGGCGAACACGGCTACGAGCTGTACCTGCCCAACGCCGACGCGCTGGCCGTCTGGGAAGAGCTGATGGTTCGCGGCGCCGACCTGGGCGTGGCGCCCATCGGGCTGGCGGCGCGCGATACGCTGCGCTTCGAGGTCTGCTACTGCCTGTACGGCCACGAGCTGGGCGAGGACATCACCCCGCTGGAAGCCGGCATCGGCTGGGCCGTCAAGCTGAAGAAGGAAGCCTTCACCGGCCTTGAGGCCCTGCGCGCGCAGCAGGCTGCCGGCGTGCCGCGCAAGCTGGTGTGCCTTGAAGTGACCGGCCGCGGCATCGCGCGGCAGGACGCCCGCGTGCTGTGGCAGGGGCGCGATGTCGGCTACGTCACCAGCGGCACGTTCAGCCCCACGCTGAAGAAGCCGCTCGCGCTGGCGCTGGTCGAGACGGCCGTGCCCGCGGGCGAGGTCATGATCGACATCCGCGGCAAGGGCGTCGAGGCGCGCACCACCGCATTCCCGTTCCTTTCGGCGCGCGTCAAGGGCGACCCGCGGGCCGAGCGCAAGCTGCCCTGACCGGCAGCCGTTGAACTGACCGGCAACCGTTGAACTGACCGGCAACCGTTTAACTGACCGGCAACCCTTGGCAGGAGGCACCACATGGTACCCGCAGACCGCAAGTACACGCAGGAACACGAATGGATCCTGGTCGACGGCGGCAACGGCACCGTCGGCGTGACCGAGTTCGCGGCGCACGAGCTGGGCGACATCGTGTTCGTCGAGCTGCCCGCCGTGGGTTCGAAGTTCAAGCAGGGCGATCCCGTCGGCACCATCGAATCGGTGAAGGCCGTGGCCGACCTGTACCTGCCCGTGTCGGGCGAGATCGTCGCGGTGAACGACGACGTGACGGCCAGCCCCGAACTGTTGAACGGCGACCCGTTCGGCAAGGGCTGGCTCGTGAAGGTCAAGCTGAGCGCGCCGGCCGAGATCGATGCTCTGCTGGACGCCGGCGCTTACGGCGAACTGCTGGGAGGCTGACCAGGGCATGCCCTACGTTCCGCATGCGGATGAAGACATCCGCCAGATGCTCGCGGTGATGGGACTGGACAGCATCGAGCAGCTGTTCTCCCACCTGCCCGCGAATGTGCGGCTCGGCCGCGACCTCGACCTGCCCCTGGGCCTGAGCGAGGAGGAGGTGCGCGGCTGGTTCCGCTGCGCCGCCGCCGCCAACCACGGGCAGGGCGAGCTGGTCAGTTACCTGGGCGGCGGCGTCTACGACTCGGTGATCCCCGCGGTCATCGACGCGCTGGTCTCGCGCAGCGAGTTCCTCACCGCATACACGCCGTACCAGCCCGAGGTTTCGCAGGGCACGCTGCAGGCCATCTACGAATGGCAGACGTTCGTCTGCCGCCTGACGGGCCTGGCCGTGGCCAACGCGAGCATGTACGACGGCGCCACGGCGCTGGCCGAGGCCGTGGCCGTGGCCGTGTCGGCGAAGCGTCGCCCGCTGGTCGTGCTGCCGGCCACGCTGAACCCGCGCTGGGCGCGCGTAGTGCGCACCTCGATGCGCGGCTCGGGCGTGCAGGTTGCCGAGGCGCCTGTGGGCCGTCACGGCACCACCGACATCGACGGGCTGCGCAAGGTGCTCGACGCCGCGCCGGCGGCGGCCTTCGTGGTGCCGAACCCGAACTACCTGGGCCTGGTCGAGCCGGTCGACGAACTGTCGGCGGTGGCGAAGGCGGCCGGGGCCGTGGTCGTGGCTGCCGTGAACCCGGTCAGCCTGTCGCTGCTGAAGACGCCGGGCGAGTACGGCGCCGAACTGGCCGTGGGCGAGGCGCAGCCCTTCGGCATTCCCTGCGGCTGGGGCGGGCCGCTGCTCGGCTTCCTGTCGTGCACCGACGAACACAAGCGCCGCATTCCCGGGCGTGTGGTGGGGCGCACGGTGGACAGCCGCGGCCAGAACGGCTACGTGCTCACGCTGCAGACGCGCGAGCAGCATATCCGCCGCGAGAAGGCCACGAGCAACATCTGCAGCAACCAGGGCCTGAACATGATGCGGGCCACCATCTACCTGGCCATGCTCGGGGCCGGCGGCCTGGCCGCACTGGGCGAGGCGAACCGCGCGCGCATCGAGGCGCTGCGGTCCCGCGCCGTGGCGGTGCCGGGCGTCTCGATCCCGTTTGACGGGCCGGTCTTCAACGAGACGGTGCTGCGCCTGCCCGGTTCGGCGGCCGCCTTCCGCGCCTTCGCGCGGACACGCGGCGTGCTGGCCGGCATCCCGGTGGACGGGGTGGCCGGCTGCGGGCCCAACGACCTGCTGGTGGCCGTGACGGAGAAACGGTCGCTGGCCCAGATCGACCAGTATGCGGAGCTGCTGGCGGAGTTCGCCGCCGGCGCCGGGAAGGGCAAGTGATGGCCGACGAAATCAAGAGCGGCGCCCGCGAAGTGGCCGGCCACTGGCTGAGCGAACTGCCGGGCTCGATGTTCGACAAGGGCGGTCCCGGGCGGCGCGGGCTCACGTTCGCCCGCTGGGAGGGCGCCCCGGCGCCCGAGCTTCCGGCCAGCGCACGTCGTGCGGCCCCGGCCGACTTTCCCGCCCTCAGCGAGCCCGAGGTGATGCGCCACTTCACGGCGCTCTCGAACCTCAACCACCACATCGAGCGCGGCATGTACCCGCTCGGCAGCTGCACGATGAAGTACAACCCGCGCCTGAACGAGCAGGTGGCGGCCATGCCCGGGCTGGCCGACCTGCACCCCGAGCAGGACGTCGCGGACATCCAGGGTCTGCTGGCGGCGCTGCTGCACCTGGAGAAGGCGCTCTGCGAGATCACCGGGTTTGCCGGCTGCAGCCTGATGCCGGCCGCCGGCGCGCAGGGCGAGTACCTGGGCATGCTGGTCATCCGTGCCTGGCACCAGTCGCGCGGCGACACTGAACGGACAGAAATCCTGATCCCCGACTCGGCGCACGGCACGAACCCGGCCAGCGTCGCGATCATGAGCCTGACGCCCCGCACCATCGCCTCGCGGCCCGACGGCCGCATCGACCTCGAGGCGTTGAAGGCCGCCGTGGGCCCGAAGACCGCCGGCATCATGATCACCAACCCCAACACGCTGGGGTTGTTCGAGAACGACATCGCCGAGGTGTCGCGGATCGTGCACGCGGCGGGCGGCCGTCTCTACATGGACGGTGCGAACCTCAATGCCATCCTGGGCAAGGCGCGCCCGGGCGACATGGGCTTCGACGTCGTGCACATGAACCTGCACAAGACGATGAGCACGCCGCACGGCGGCGGGGGACCGGGCGCGGGCCCGATCTGCGTGGCGCCCGACCTGGTGCCGTTCCTGCCGGGGCCGCGCATCGCGCAGAAGGCCGACGGCACGTTCACGCTCGAGCGCATGCCGGGCACCGACGACACCGCCATCCACGCCTACTTCGGCAACGTGGGCGTGTGCCTGCGGGCGCTGGCGTACATCCTGCGCAACGGGCGCGACGGCCTCAAGCGCGTGACCGAGTGCGCGGTGCTCAACGCCAACTACCTGAAGCACCAGCTGAAGGACGTCATCGAGATCGAGCACAGCGAAGGCTGCCTGCACGAGTTCGTGGCCACGGGCCGCGGCTGGAAGAACGATTTCGGCGTGCGCACGCTGGATATCGCCAAGCGCCTGCTCGACTACGGCATGCACGCGCCCACGGTCTACTTCCCGTTGATCGTCGAAGAGGCGTTCATGGTCGAGCCGACCGAGACCGAGTCGCGTGAGAGCCTGGACCGCTTCGTCACCGTGATGAAGCAGATCCGCCACGAGGCCGAGACCGACCCCGACCTGCTGCACGGGGCGCCGCACCACACGCCGGTCGGGCGCATGGACGAGGCGCGCGCCGCGCGTGACCCGGACCTGCGCTGGCTGGGTCCCTGCAACTGCTGAGGTCGCGCGTGTCCGGTACGTTGAGGATCCAGATCGATGGCGCGCTCAGCGGCGCCGGAAACATGGCGCGGGATGCCGCGCTGCTCGAGGAGCACCGGCCGGGCGACCCGCCGGTGCTCCGGCTTTACCGCTGGCGCCCGTACGCCGTCTCGTACGGCTTCCATCAGAGCCCCGACGACTTCGACGCCGAGGCCATCGCCGCCGCCGGCTACGGCCTGGTGCGGCGTCCCACCGGCGGACGCGCCATCCTGCACGCCGAGGAACTGACCTACGCCGTTGTCGGCACCAGCCCCTCAGATTTGTTCGGCGCCACGCTGCACGAGACCTACATGCGCATCAACGAGGCGCTGCTGCTGTTCCTGGACGACCTGGGACTGGCCGCCGATGTCTCCGGCGGCGAGAGCCGCGACGACGCGCGCGGGCTGGTCTGCTTCAAGAGCGCCGGTCGCCACGAGATCAGCGTGCGCGGCCTGAAGCTGGTGGGTTCGGCGCAGAGGCGGCGCGGGGACGTCTTCCTTCAACACGGATCCATCCTCGCGGGTTCCGCGCACCTCGATCTGCCGCGTTTCCTGCGCCCGGCGCCGGGGCGGCCGGCGCCCGACAGCGCGCAACTGGCGCTGGTGACCACCGATCTCGGGCGGCTGCTGGGCACCCCTCTGGACGACGAAGGCCAGGAGCGGCTGCTGCCGCGCCTGGCCGACGCCTTCTGCCGGGCGTGGGGGCTGCAGGCCGGCTGAGTTGCCGGCGGGAGCCCCGCCCGTTCCAACGAATTCTAGAACACCAGCGACGAGGCCACCGCCACGCCCAGGCCCTTCGTGTCGCCCACCTTCATGCCGCCGCGCGTGACCGCCGCGGCGTCGATCCGCCAGAACCCCAGCTTGACGCCCAGGCCGGCCGAGGCGCTGTCGCCCTGCACGCCGCCCGTGGCCGCGCCGAAGCGGGGCTGCAGGAACCCGAGCTGCCACTCGACGCCCGCCAGCACGCGCGGCTCGGTGGAGACCAGGCCGCGGTCCTCGAAGCCCTGCACCCAGTCGGCGGCCAGCACGAACGGGCCCACCTTGCCCGAGGCGCCCAGGCGCGCCGAGCGCGGCAGTTCGGTGGTGTAGGGGTCGCCGGTGTAGACGGTGTCGGCATCGGTCACCGACGCATCGAGGTCGGAGTTCAGCAGGTTGATCTCGTCGGCGCTGAGCCGGAACTCGCGGTACTCGACGTTGCGGTCCCATTCCATGCTGCTCTGCGCGTTCTCCAGCGTCAGGCCCACGGCCAGGCCGCCGGGCGTACGCAGGGCCAGGCCCACATCCACGCCGTAGCCGCGGCCGCCCTCGGCCGAGAGCGTGTTCACGTGCGCATCGGCGGTGATCTCTTCCATGCCCGTGGTGATGGTGCCGCCGGCCGAGGCCACGTGCATCTCGTACAGGCCGTGCAGGTAGCGAAGGTTCACGCCGGCGCCGAGGCTGGCGCCGCCCAGCGTGAGCAGCTTCGTGCCGAACGAGACGGTGGCGGCGCCCATCGCGCTGCCTTCGCCCCAGGTGTTGCTGAAGTCGACGGTCTGGCCCACGGGGTTGCCGTAGAGCACGACGTCGAAGTAGTCCTTGTCGAGATTGCCGTAGCCGGTGCCGATGGCGCCGGCCGTCAGCGCGAACGAGCCGAACTGGAAGCCCAGCGCCGAGGCACGCACGTCGGCGTCGAGGCTGAAGCCGTCATCGGGGATGTCGGACATCAACTGGGCCTTGTCGGCGGCGTCGAGGTGCGTACCGGTGATCTCGTTGTACCGGTCCAGGCTCAGCGCGTTGTTCTGCACAGAGACCGCAGCGCTGGCCAGGCCCACGCTCGAGCCGTCGCTGAACGCCAGGTTCGCCGGGTTGTAGGTGACCGCTTCCAGTCCGCGGGCCACGGCGCCGCCGGCGCCGCCCATGCCCCAGGCCCGCACCGGGCTCTGGGCGTGGGCGGTGGTCGCCGACAGGACCACGAGGGTCAGCGTCGCCAGCGTGAGGGTCGTCAGGTCGACCGACAGGCTGCGGTAGTGGTCGTGCGCGAGGTTCATCGGGATGCTCTTCATGTCACAAGTCCTTTGCTGCTCCCGCCGCGCGGGAGGTGAATCCCTAGAACTGGTCGTCGACCAGCACGTCCAGCTGCACCAGGCCGCGCACTTCGAGGTAGTCCGTGCTGAGCACGCGCGCGGGCTGGCCGTTCGTCGACGGGAGTACGGCTACGACCTTGGTGACCAGGCCGGGCAACCCGAACACGCGGGCCTGTTCGGCGGTCAGGTCGAAGGCGGGGCGGCTGATGACCGACTGCGTGACCACGTGCGTCGTCGGCGAAGTGACGCCGGCCGACACCAGCAGCGGCCCGATCGTCAGTGCCGGCGCGGTGTCGAGCGTGTTGACGTCCTGGCCCACCAGCACCGTCAGCTGCAGGGCCACGGGCAGGTGGTTCAGAACTTCCAGCTGCGCGCGGGCGCCCTGGGCGTGCGTCGAGATGCGTTCCTGCAGCTCGGCGTCCACATCGAGTTCGCGCGGATCGCTGTCGAGGGTGGCGTCGTCGATCACGACTTCCACCGGAGCCTCGATCTCCCACCGCACCACCGCAGTGTCGCCGGGACGCACGGTGCCGAGGGCGCCGTCGCCGCCCAGGCTGACCTGGCCCAGCAGCGTCACGCGTTCGGGCATGCTGTTGAGGAACTCGACGATGGCGCTGTTGTCCTGGTCGAGGATGATCTCGGTCAGGGCCTGGTCCGGGCCGCCGTTCAGCGCCTCGTTGATCACCAGGTCGGTCACGTCGCCGCCGGCATCCGTGCCGCGCAGCGTGAGGTCGACGCTGCCGGGCAGCGAGGCGGTGGTGTCCAGGTGCAGGGTCAGGCGCGCGGCCGTCAGCGACAGGCCGCTCAGCTCGTCCGGCAGGTCGATGTGCTGCACGGTCGGTTCCAGCGTCACGATCGACTCGGGAACGATGCCGGTCACGCTCGCGAACGAGATGGAGGTGGCGGCGAGGTCGGCCGAGAGGCCGTCGCCCGCGTCCATGGCAACCGGCTGGCCGGAGCTGCCCGGCGACGTCACCGAGACGCTCGCCTCGAGGGCCGTCAGCGGCGAACCGCCCGCGGCCAGGGTGTAGCCGGCGAAGTTGATGGAGCGCACGGCGGCAGTGCCTGCCGCCAGCGTGAACTGCTCGACCAGCGGCACGCCGTTCGCATTGCGCAGGTCGGCCCAGGTGAGCGTGGCGGTGCAGGGCACCGGCATGGAGTTCGTCACGGTCAGCTGCGAGGTTCCGGAGGCGACCACGGCCTCGGTCACTTCGTAGCCCGACGGCAGCGGTGAACTGAACGTCGTGTTGAAGCTCTGCGCCCCGACAACGGCCGTGGCCGACGAGACGACGAGGTTGGTGAACGAGGCGCTGACGTCCAGCGCGTCGGTGCCGTTGACGGTCACGAACTGACCGCCCGATCCGGCCGAGCCGCCGCTCAGCCGCACGCGCAGCCGGTCGGGCATGACGGCGCCGGCCAGGTCCACGGTCACGGTCCGGCTGGCGCCGGCCGGGATCACGGCGAAGGGGAAGGTCGCGAACTCGGCGCCGTCGCTGCCTTCGAGCACCAGCACCAGCTGGTCGGGGCCCGAAGCGGCGGAGATCGCCACCGGCAGGCCGTTGTCCACGGTCACCGCGGCGGTGCCGGCGGACAGCGTCGCCGAGGTCACGTCGGGCACGTCCTGGTCGGGGCTGGTCGCCGCGAGCGGGAACGCGGGCACGATGGTCGTGATGCCGTTGGCGCCGGCGGCGGGCGCCCACACGTCCTGCAGCAGGAAGCCGTAGGTGAGGGGACCCACCGAAGCCAGTTCGAACGATCCGAGGCCGTGGTCCATCGACTGCGCCGATACTTCCGCGCTGAGGTCGAAGTCGAAGCTCAGCGTGTCGGGGTCGCCGTCCACGCGGAACAGCAGGCTGCCGTCGGGGCTGACGGCCAGGAAGTCCTCGCTGTCGATGGCGTCGGCCACGTCCAGGCGCTCGACGCCGAGCGGAAGGCTCAACGTGGTGTCGAACGTCGGCATCTCGGGTTCGTTGATATCGCAGCCGGCCAGTACGGACAGCGCGGCCACGGCGGCCAGTGCAGCCGCGACGGTCAACGCCGCCGCAGAGCGCGTGCGGCTGCCGGCCCGGTTCCGCATGGTGGTCGTTCGCATCGCCATGTTGATCCCCTCGGTTGTTCGTCAGGCGGTCCCCGGTCCCGCCAGTTTCCCGGGCGCGGGATTGACGACCTCCTGCTGAAAGATCCGTACCGGCCCACGGCGCCGGCCGCAGACCGCGGCCGCCGGGGAACAACGGGGAGTCGCGGGGAACAACCGGGTATCGCCGGGCAGGGTGCGGGCGGGGGCGGGGCGGCGGGAAAGGAACGGGAATCGTGCGGACCTGCCGGGAAGCGGCACCCGGATCGGGCAGGGTGCAACGCCGTGCCAGTCCCGGCGGCTTTCGCCGCCCTCCGACGCGTGCTTGACCGTCACGCCGCGCCGTTCCTACTATCAACCTTCCGCGGACACCGCCCCCCGAAGGACGGACATGAGCGCCTGGTTCGCACGCCGCCTGCTGTGGTCCCTGCTGATGCTCGTCCTGTTGCTGACGATGGTCTTCGCCATCGTGCGCCTGGCGCCCGGTGATCCGCTCGAGGTCGGCGCCGCCGATTCCTTCGAGGCCCGCGACCGTGAGCTGCTGCGGGAACGACTCGGGCTGGACCGGCCGCTGGTCGAGCAGTACGCGCACTGGCTGTCCGGGTGCCTGCGCGGCGACTGGGGCATGAGCCTGCGCCAGCAGCGACCGGTCGCGGACATTGTCGGCGAGGCGGTGGGACCCACGCTCCTGCTATCCCTGTCCGCCTACCTGCTGCACCTGCTGCTGGCCGTCCCGGCGGCGGTGCTGATGTCGGCGCGCCGCGGCCGCGCGGCCGACCATGTCGTCGGCGGCATCGGCCTGGTGCTGCTGTCGGTGCCCGGCTTCTGGCTGGGCCTCATGCTCATGCTCCTGTTCGCGCGCCAGCTGGGCTGGCTGCCGGCCGGCGGCCTTCAGTCGCCCGACGCCGACCTTCTGCCCGCCGGCGCCCGGCTGCTCGACGTGCTGCGCCACCTTGCGCTGCCGGTCCTCACGCTCGCCCTGGGCTCGTTCATGGGCACCGCGCGCTACCTGCGGGCGGCCCTCGACGAGGCGCTGTCGCAGGACTTCATTCTCGCTGCACGCGCGCGCGGCGTGGGTGAGCGGCGCCTGCTCTGGGTCCACGCCCTGCGTCATGCCCTGCTGCCGGTGATCACGCTGGCCGGATTGCACCTGCCCCAGCTGCTCGGTGGCGCCGTGGTCGTGGAAGTGGTGTTCGGCTGGCCGGGGCTTGGGCGCGTGGCCGTCGAAGCGATCGGCGCCCGCGACTACCCGGTGATCATGGCCGTGACCGTGATCTCGGCGGTGCTGGTGACGGTCGGTTCGCTGCTCGCCGATGTCGGCTATCGTCGGGCCGACCCGCGGGTGCGACTGGCCGGGCAGGTGACGCCGTGAACGCACCCCTGCCCGCGGGTCCCGCCGCTGCCATCGTCGCCGCTGCGCGGCCTGCCCGGAAGCCTGCCCGCCCCGCCGGCACCGCAGCGCTGGCATCCGGGCTCGGTATCCTGGCGATCGTGACCCTGACGGCGCTCCTGGCTCCGGTGCTCGCGCCCGGTGATCCCTCTGCGCTGGGGCCGGCCGCCGACCGCCTGCTGCCGCCCTCCGCGGCGCACCCGCTCGGCACCGACGTGCTGGGACGCGATGTCCTGGTCCGCCTTGTCCACGGCAGTCGCGTCTCGTTGCTGGCGGGTTGGCTGTGCGCACTGGTCGCCGTGGGCCTGGGCACGGCCGTGGGGGTGGCCGCCGGTACGGGCCCGCGCTGGCTGGACCGCCTGCTCATGACCTTCACCGACGCCTGCCTGTCGTTCCCGCGCATCTTCCTGATACTCCTCCTGGTCTCGCTGACACGGCCGAGCCTCGCCCTGACGATGCTCGTCATCGGGCTGACCGGCTGGATGGGCGTGGCCCGGCTCGTGCGCGCCGAGACGCTTTCGGTGCGCGAGCGCGAGTACGTGGCTGCGGCGCGCGGGCTGGGCCTCTCGCCGTGGCGCGTCGGCCTGCGCCACGTGCTGCCGGCGCTGTGGCCGACGGTGATCGTGGCAGCCTCGTTGCGCGTGGGCGGGGCCGTGCTCACCGAGTCGTTCCTCTCGTTCCTCGGCCTGGGCGCCCAGGAGCCCACCGTCAGCTGGGGCGCCATGATCCAGGCCGGCCGGCCGGTGCTGCTCGAAGCCTGGTGGCTGGCCACGTTCCCGGGACTGGCGCTGGCGCTGACGGTGGTCGGCTGCAACCTGCTGGGCGACGGCCTGCGGGCGCGGCTCGACCCGCGGCAGGCCGGGACGGCGCGCCATGACTGAGCTGCTGCACTTCCATGACTGGTCGGTGGGCTTTGCCGGGTCCGGCGCAATGTTGCTGCGCGATGTCGGGCTGACGGTGGCCGCAGGCGAAGCCGTGGCGCTGGTGGGACCGTCGGGATCGGGCAAGACCCTGCTGGCCCGTGCGGCGCTCGGCCTGCTGCCGCCGGCGGCCGTGGCCCGGGGGCAGGTCCTCTGGCGCGGCATGGATCCCGTTGTGCAACCAGGCGGCTGGGCTGCCGTGCGCGGCCGCGGGCCCACCTGGCTGCCGCAGGAGCCGCTGGCGGGGCTGAATCCGCTGCGCACCATCGGCGCGCACATCACCGAGGCGGCCCGGATCCACCTCGGGCTGGACCAGGCGGCAGCCCGTCTCCACGCAGCCGCGTTGCTGGCCGAACTGGGCCTGCCCGATGCCGAGCGCCTGCTCGACGCCTGGCCGCACGAGTTGAGCGGCGGCATGCGCCAGCGCGCGCTGCTGGCGGCGGCGCTCGCCTGCAATCCCGAACTGCTCATCGCCGACGAACCTACCTCGAGCCTCGACGCCACTGTGCAACGCGAGTTGTTGGCGGTGCTCGATGCGGCGCGTCGTCAGCGCGGCATGGCGCTGTTGTTCATCACGCACGACCGCGACCTGGTGCCGCTGGTGGCCCGGCGCTGCCTGGAGATCCGCGAAGATCGCGTGGTCGAGGTGGCGGTCGCGTGCGCGCCAACCGCGTCCTCGGGTTCAGGGAAGCCCGAGGCCGAAGCAGGTGCGCAGGAAGTCGCGGGGCGATCGCCGGCGCTGTCGGCACGCGGGATCGTGGTGCGCCACGGAGCCCCGGACTCGCCCACGGCCGTGGCGGAAGTGGACCTCGATCTGTGGGCCGGGCGCGCGGTGGGACTGGTCGGCGAGTCTGCCGCCGGGAAGTCGAGCCTGGCCCGGGCGCTGGCGGGACATCTGGTGCCCGCAGCCGGCGAGATCTCCGTGGCCGGCCGCGCGCTCGACCGGCGGGTGCGAGGAGCCGCAGCCCGGGCCGCCCGCCGGCGCGTGCAGATGCTGTTCCAGGATGCCGGTGCCTCGCTGAACCCGCGCCAGCGCGTGGGGGAGGCGCTCGCCGAGGCCGCCGGTCGCAACGCGCCGCGTCCGGTCGAGGCGTTGCTGGAAGAAGTGGGACTCGAGGCGGGGCTGGCCGCGCGCTATCCCCATGCGCTTTCCGGCGGCCAGCGCCAGCGTGTGGCGCTGGCACGGTGCCTGGCCGCCGACCCTGCGGTACTCGTGGCCGACGAGCCCACGAGCGCGCTCGATGGCGCTGCCAGGCGACAGGTGCTGGAGTTGCTTGCCGCCGTCATGCGCAAGCGCGGCCTGGCCGTGCTGCTGGTGACCCATGACCTCGATGCGGCGCTCGCGTTCTGCGACGAAATCGTCGTGATGCATGGGGGCGTCGTGGTGGAGAGGGCGCCGGCCGGCGCGGTCCTGCGTCATCCGCATTCACGGCAGTTGCTGGACTGCCGCCCTTCGGTGCTGGCGTCGGCCCGCGAGTGGCGCCCGTCTGTGGGGCCAGGCACAGGGGGCGTGCCCTCCCGCAGCCGCCCCGGCTGTCCTTCCGCCGGCCGCTGCCCGCTTCAGAACGCTTCCTGCTTCAAGGAGTTGCCACCCCTCCGGGAACTCTCCCGGGGGCATTGGTTACGCTGCCCTCCGGCGGCCGAACTGCCTTCGCCACAATTTATTGACACGTTATAGGCCAATCTCTATATTCAGCCACCAGTTGCGGCACGGCGCTCTGACCCCGCGTCTTCAGCGCGCCCAAGTGCCCCAAGGACCGGCGGAAACGCCCAAATCAGCAGGCACCCCACACTGCCCGGCTTAAGGTCCAGTGCAACATAGAAACCCGTTCGCAGGTTCCAGCCGGAACCCTGAACCAGCCGGATATGTCCCCACGGAAAGGAGCCGCCGTATGCTCCGGCGTCACCGGATCCACCGGGTATTGCCTCTTCTGGTCCTGATGCTGATCTCGGTGGCGGCAGCCGGGGACGTGTTCGCGCAGGCGGGCTCGATCCGGGGTGTGGTCAGGGACAAGGAATCAGGGGACCTGCTCGACTATGCCAACGTGCTGCTGGCCGGCTCCAGCCGCGGCACGATGTCGCTGGGCGGCGGTGTCTTCTACTTCAACGGGCTGCCACCCGGGGCCTACACGGTCAAGGTGCTCTACCTGGGCTATGCCCCCATGGAGAAGACCGTCTCGGTGACGGCCGGCAGCGCCACGAACGTGACCTTCGACCTCGAGACGGTCATCGTCGAGACGCTCCAGGCGTTCGACGTCACCGGCGAAGAGTACATGGTCGAGATCAAGAGCGCCGTCACCGAGCACACGGTGACGGGCGAGACCTTCGAGAAGTACGCCATCGACTCGGTCGAGGACGCGCTCTCCAAGCAGGCGGGCGTGGTCTATCGCGCCGGCGAGCTCTATGTGCGCGGCGGCCGTTCGGGCGAAGTCTCGATGCAGATCGACGGCGTGTCGGTCGACAACCCGCTCGGCACCGGGTCCATGCAGGTGTCGTCGCTGGCCGTTGACAACATGGCGATGGTCACCGGCGGCCTCGACGCCAAGTACGGCAACGCCCTCTCCGGCGTCGTGAACATCACGACCAAGGAAGGCACCAACGAGTTCAGCGGCGGCGTGCGTTTCCTGACCGACGACTTCGGCCGGCAGGACAAGACCTTCACCAACTACGACCGCCTCGAGTACGGCTTCGGCGGTCCCACGCCCCTGAACGGCGTGACCTACTACCTGTCCGGCGACCTCCAGTTCACCGACACCGAGAATACCTCGGTGGCGCACCGGCCCGAGTACAAGCTGAAGCTCGGCGACACCACCCTGTTCAAGTTCCGCCGCCGCCAGTTCAACCAGGCCAAGGGTTCGGCCAAGGTGGCGTGGACGCTGGACGAGAACAAGAAGGTCACCGCCGAGTACTCGTACTCGACGGCGCTGGGTGAGGGCTACGCCCCGAACTGGAGCGTGGAGGGCTATGCGCGGCGCGTGCTGTACATGCCCGAGGTCATCTACCGCGGCAACCTCGGCGCCTGGCAGGCGACCGGCCGTACCATCCCGGCCTACTATGGCCCCTGGTACGAGTCGATGCTGACCACCGCCCGCACGGTGATGGTGATCGACACCCGCAACAACAGCGAGCGGCGCGTGGCGCTGCCGGTGCTCGAGGTGCGCAGCGCCACCGACAACCAGATCTTCACGGTGGTGGCTCAGGCGCAGTTCGACGGGTTCCGCTACCCTTACGGCTCGTTTTCGACCGTGGCCGAGGACAGTTCGTACTCGGCCTTCAATGCGGCGAACAACCTGACGCAGAACCGGAGCATCGGCCAGGTGGCCAAGGTGGTCTGGCGCCAGAATCTGGATGAGAGCACGTTCTATGTCGTGCGTCTGGGCCTCGTCGCCTTCGACAGCCGCACCGACGTGCAGGGCAAGGACCCCTGCTACTATTCCGATCCGCTCAGCCCGTACTTCGTGACGAACAGTGACGTCGCGTTCTACGCCGAGGAATACAGCCGTACCTACAGCCTGGGCGCCGACATGACCAGCAGCCGCTGGGAAGGCCACCTGGTCGAGCTGGGTCTGGGCGTGCGCTACAACGACCTCGAGCGCTACTCGCTGAACAGCCCGGCCATCATGCGCGAGAATCGCGCCGGCGAGTGGTCGCTGGGCGCCAATCGCAACGTGTTCCACACCTACAATCCCGAGGCCTTCTGGTACCTGCAGGATCGGTGGGAATACGAAGGCATGGTCGTGAACTACGGCCTGCGCTACGACATGTTCTCGCCGGGTTCGGCCGCGGCCATCCAGCTGGCGAACGAAGACGTGAACGCGAACGTGATCAAGTACAAGACGGCCTTCCAGCCGCGCCTGGGCTTCGCGTTCCCGATCACCGAACGTGACGGCTTCCACTTCCACTACGGCCGGTTCGTGCAGTTCCCCGACCGCCAGTACCTGTTCGCCAGCCAGGACCCGGTGGGCAACGCCGGCGTGCTCGGCAACCCGAACCTGGAGCCGGAAACCACGGTCCAGTACTCGTCGGGCATCAAGCACCAGTTCAACGACTTCATCGCCGGCCAGTTCTCGCTGTACAGCAAGGACGTGTACGACCTCATCGCCGCCACCCAGGTGACGGACGAGGCCACCGGCCAGACGCTGGCGCGCTACATCAACAAGGCCTACACCTCGTCGCGCGGCGTCGAGTTCTCGCTGGAGAAGCGCTACAGCCAGAACTACGAGTTCAACATCAGCTACACCTACTCGTTCGCCGACGGCGTGGCTTCGGACTCCGAGTTCGGTTCGAACCCCGACGGCCTACAGTACCTGCCGAACCAGGAACTGCCGCTCGACTGGGACCAGCGGCACACGCTGAACGTGCAGTTCCTGCTGGCCGATCCCGGCGTCTGGTCGTCGTCGTTCTCGTTCAGCTACGGCAGCGGCGTGCCCTGGACCCCGTTCGACCGTTTTGCCAAGCGGCAGGACCCGATGCTGGAGAACAGCGAGCGCCTGCCCGCCACGTATTCGCTGGACGTCCAGCTGGAACGCAACGTAAACCTCTACGGCAAGCGGTTGTCGCTGCAGCTGCAGGCGATGAACCTGCTGAACCAGGATGTCGTGTTCTCGCCCGGCGGCGCCGGCATTGCGCCGGGCATGATCAACGGCGCGCAGAGCCTGGGCATCGGCCACCTGACGGAGACCGGCAAGTTCGGTGCAGCACTGTTGCAGGACGCCGATGGTGACGGCGTCGACGAATACATCCCGATCACCGATCCCCGCACGTTCGGGGATCACCGGCTCTTCCGGCTGGGGATCGGCTACTATTTCTAGGACCAGGGGCAGACCGCACCGCGGCCCATGGCTGCGGCTTCGGAAAGGACGGCGATGATTGCGACCATCAAGTGCCCGCGCGGACGCCGCATGACGGCGGCGGTGACGCCGGTCGTCTGGCTCCTGCTGGTGGTTGGCCTGGCGACCCCTGCTCTGGCGTTCAAGGACATCGAGAATCCTGTGGTCGACAGCGGCTACAACCCGAACGGCGTGTTCGTGCTGGACGGCTCCTTCGTCATGAACGTGGGCGAAGTCCAGATCAACATCACCAACTGGGGCCTGATCGGATCCACCTACTCGCTGACGCGGCCGTGGTCCGACGCGCCTTCGTGCCAGTGGCCCGCCGGTTCGGGCAACGAGTACCTCTGGGGTGCCGGCCTGTGGGTGGGCGGTGTCGTGCTGGGCGAGCGCCTGGTTTCGTCGGGCGGCTTCGGCAGCGAACTCTATCCCCTGGACGAGGTGCAGTACACGATCTACGAGGCGGTCGACGGACGCATTGCCCGCCTCGCCGGCAACCCTGAAGCCAGCGGCCGGCGCGCGCCCCTGACAGCGCCCGACGACGACGACGACGGCGAAACCGACGAGGAAACCCTCAACGGGTTCGACGAAGACGACGACGGCGACATCGACGAGGATTTTGCGCAGATCGGCAACCAGATGATGGTGCTGACGATGTACGACAACACGCGTCGGGCCCAGGAGGCGTTCCCGGACCATACGCCGATGAACCTGGAGATCGTGCAGTCGTCGTTCCAGTGGGAAAACGACCTGGTCGATGACTTCGTCGGGTTCGACTACAAGATCACCAACATCGGCGTGACCGACGTCAACAAGGTCTACATCGGCTTCTTTGCCGACAGCGACATCGGGCCGCGCGGCGTAAGCGGCACGGCGGACGATGATCTGGCCGGCTCCTGGCCCGAAGAGCACGGTTCGCCGGGCCTGGTGCGCGGTTCGGACGGCAACTGGGCCCCGGTGCAGGTCGGCTACATGTACGATGCGTCGGAGACCGAACTGCTGGACGGCTACTTCGGCATCGTGTTCCTGGGGCACGAGATCGACGCCGCGGGTGTGCGGGCGCCGACGCGCGTCGGCATGCGGACGTTCCAGTCCTTTGCCGGCAACGCCTCCTTCGAACAGGGCGGTGACCCCAGCAACGACGACGAGTCGTACCAGTTGCTGAGCTCGGTGCGCGACGACTGGGATAACGACACGCCCACCGGCAAGCAGTCGGACTTCCGGTTCCTGGTCTCGGCGGGCCCGTTCTCGATCCTGCCGCCGGGCGAGAGCCTGAACTTCCAGGTCGGCATGGTCATGGGCACGGGTCTCGGCAGCCGCGAGGGCGGCCAGGGACTGCTGGCCAACTGCGCCGAGGCCTGGCTGACCTATTTCGGGATCTGGGTGAACAACTGGACCACCCAGCAGGCCGTCGACGGCAGCACCTTCGACCCGGGAACCGGTGGTCGCGAGACCATGCTGTGCCGGGAAGACTTCGCCGATCCGTCGGTCTTCGAGAATTTCCGTCCCGACTACATGGACACATCGTGCGTGAATGCGGAGTGGGTGCTCGGCCAGCCGGGCCTGACCGAGGCCGACCTGTTCACCATCGAGGTGGACGGCCAGACCAAGACCTGCGCCATGTTCAACATGGACAACTGCTTCGAATGCGCGCGCCAGCTCGGCAATACGTGCACGCCGCAGGACTTCATCGACGGCCTGTGGACCTGCAACGACACCGAGGCGACCAGTTCGGCCGCCTGCACGGGCGTGGACGGCGCCGAGACGCAGATCAACTGGCTGGTGGGCATGGCGCCGCCGCCGCCCGGCCTGCGCCTGTGGCCGACCGACAGCCGCGTACATGTCTTCTGGGACGACAAGAGCGAGATCACGCCCGACATCCGTCTGCGCAAGGTAGACTTCGAGTCGTACCGCATCTGGCGCGCCGACAACTGGGACCGTCCGTTCGGGTCATCGATCCTGAACGGTCCTGAGTCGACGCTGTGGCAGATGGTGGCCGAATACGACATCGTCAATACCTTCATCACCTCGCGGCAGGTGGGCAACGCCACGGTGCTGGACACGCTGCCCCTGGGCGGCAACACCGGGCTCGAGGGTATCCGCTACGTGCCGCGCTCACTGAGCGACACGCGCTTCGAGGGCCTGGCCGAGGCCATGCAGGCCATCGTCGATGCGGATCCGCGCGGCCTGCTGCGCGTGCGTCCGTCGCTGCGCCTGAGCGACGGTACGGTCGATCCGGACTACATCGGCCTGATCGGCTGGGAGACGTACCCGGACGTGCTAGACACGTTCTTCGCCGTGGCCGAGCGCGAAGAGGATCCAGACAACAACGTCACGGCCAAGCACGGGACGCAGTACTACGAGTACGTCGACCGCGATGTGCACAACGGCTTCCTGTACTTCTATTCGGTGACGGCGACGGACCATGCGCTGGCGGTGCCCTCTTCCAATCCCAATGATCCGGTCATCACATTGCCGGTGGGGCAGGGACTCGTCGGCGATCCGGGGTCTTCGTTCAGCAATACCGTGCCCGGCGCCACGGCCCAGACGGCGGCCGAGCGCGAGCAGTTCGGCGTCAACATCTACGTCTACCCGAACCCCGCCACGCGTGACGCGCTGGCCGAGTACCAGCAGTTGAACCCGAACGGGGATGACCCGACGGGTGTGAGGGTGACGTTCACGAACCTGCCCATGGCGCGCAATACGATCAAGATCTACACGGTCAGCGGCGACCTGGTGCAGTCCATTGACCACAACGGCCTGAACGGAACCGGACACGTGAGTTGGAACCTGATGAGCCGGAACGGCCAGGAAGTCGTCAGTGGCGTGTATCTTTACTCGGTGGTATCCGACGATGACCAGTTCGAGGACTTCGTCGGCAAGTTCGTGGTGGTCAGGTAGGGGCAGATCGAGTCAACTCCGTCGGAGGACGGAAGCGTCCGTCGCGGGACGGACCTGGAGGTTTCCATGAAGCGCATCGCGATGCTGACCGCCATCCTGCTCGCCGCACCCTCGCTGGTGTACGGCGCCGGGTTCGCGAAGGTTGGCACCTTCGGTGGTCAGGAACTCAAGATCGGCGTCAGCGCCCGGGCCACCGGCATGGGCTCGGCGTTCGTCGGGCTGGCCGACGACGCGTCGGCCGTGTTCTGGAATCCGGGCGGGCTGGTCAACGTCACGGGCAACGAAGTGACCCTGAACCACGTTGTCTGGGCGGCGGACACCAAGCTCAGCACGGCGGTCATGGCCTTCAGCCCGCGCTCGATCCCGGGCACGCTGGCCATTTCCCTCCGTTCCTACTGGATGGACCCGCAGCTGGAGCGTACGGCGTACCTGCCCGAGGGCACCGGCCGGACGTTCGACGCGGGCACGACTTCGATCGGCCTGAGCTACTCGAAGTTCTTCACCGACAAGTTCTCGGCAGGGCTCACGATGAACTACCTGCACATGGGCCTGGCCGAGACCGCCGTCAACACCGGCGCCCTCGACTTCGGCATCATGTACCGGATCGGCATCCGCGACCTGAAGCTGGGCATGGTGATCCAGAACCTGGGCGGCAAGTTCACGTTCGACGAACGCGAATCGAAGCTGCCCGTGGCCTTCAAGGTGGGCGTCAGCGCCAACGCGCTGAAGTCGGCCTCGCAGCGGCTGACGGGCGCCGTCGAGTTCCAGCACCCTTCGGACAACCTGGAACGGGCCAACGTGGGGATGGAATACGCGCTGCAGAACCAGTTCTTTGCGCGTGCCGGCTACCACATCAACTACGACACGGACGGCCTGGCCTTCGGGTTCGGCGCGGCGCTTCCTACCGGCGCCAAGACGAAGCTGCAGGCCGACTACAGCGCGGTGGACATGTCGGCCCTCGGCTACGTGCACCGGTTCACGCTGTCGGTCACCTATTGATCGTCCGGCCTGACTGATCGTCCGGCCCGGCTGACGGAAACCGGCCGGCCCGACGCTGCCCCACCTGGAAGAAGCCCTGCCATTGCGGCGGGGCTTCTTCCATTATTGCGACAACTACCTCTGGCCAGCGCCCCGATAATTCGGTAATATGATGGAAGCCGGTAGGATCCGGCTCCGGTCGAGGGGGATCGGCACCCATTCCGTGGAAAGGCCTCGTCATGGCAGTCGTGACGCGTCGTGCCGTACTTCCCCTGCTCTGTGCCTGCCTGGCTGCCCTGCTGGTTCCGGCTCTTGCCGGTGCCGCTCTGCTGCAGCCCCTGGACGGGCGCGGCAACTTTCACGCCTACATCGATGTGGCCAACCGCTGGCGCACTGACGAGCACCTGGACGTCATGGTGCTGGTTTCCGTGGCCAACGGCGACCTTGCCATGCGTAAGGAGGATGGCGACCTGGTGGGGCGCCTGCGCCTGGAGGTGACCCTCACCGCGCCCGACGGCACGGTCGCCACCCGCACGCGCCAGATCCGCACGAAGCCCATGACGACGCAGGACGCCGGGTCGCGAACGTTGCGCCAGGTCTTCGGCGTGGTCCTTTCGGACGTGCCGTTCCGCAGCGGGCGCCTCGAATGCGCCGTCTTCGACGTCAACCAGCGCCGGCGCGGACTGCTTCACCAGATCGACCGCCAGAACTCGCGCAGCGAGGCTGTCACCGACTGGTACGCCGAGGACAGTCCGCGTCCCGCCAGCGGGCTGGCCCTGGACGATCCCCTGTACCTGGTGCAGGCGCCCCTGGCTGCCTGGAAGCCCGAAAGCGCCGCCGATGCCGGCGAAACGGGCGGCTTCCTGGGCGACTATGTCCACCCGCCACGTATCTACGGCATCGAGCAGGACCGTCTGCAGCTGGTGATTCCCGTCTGGCCCCAGGCGGGCGGCGTGACGGGGGCGGCGGATCTGGCGGGACTGCGCCTGCAGGTGCTCGATGCCCCCGGCATCTTCGCCCTGACAGACACCCTGCAGTTCGACGCCCGCGGACGGGCAGCCCTCGAAACCGGCCGCCCGGCGTACCTGTTCTACGAGCTCGACGTGAACCAGCTGCCGGAAGGCGCCTACCAGCTGAGCCTGGCGCCGCTCGGCGGCCAGGGACGCGGACTGGTGAGCGGTTTCTCCGTGGTGTGGCGGCTTGGCGCGCTGGCCAGGCACCAGGACCTGGTGGCGGGGGAGGGGTTCACGGTCTTCAGCGGAGAGCAGCGCGACCAGTTCCTCGACGCCAGCCCGACCGCCCGCGAGACCATGCTCGACGCCTTCTGGGAACGCCTGAACCCCGAGCCCGGCAGCCCCGTCAATGCCGCCCGCCTGGAGTTCCAGTACCGCATGGCCTACGTGCAGCAGTACCTGGGCGGCATCGGGCCGCAGGGGCCGCTCGACGGCCGGGGAGAGGTCTACCTGCTGCTGGGGCCGCCTGACGAGCGCGAGCGGGAGCCGATGCCGCTGAACCACCGCGATCAGGACGATGCCCGCGTCAAGGTCTATGACCGCCTGGCGCTCGACCGCCCGGGCTCCACGGCCAAGGGTGCGGCTGTCGAGGGCAGCGCGCCGACCAGTCCCTATCTCACCTTCGGGGGCGTGGCCATTGCCGGTTCGCCCGAGGCGCCCGGCTCGCTCAAGGCCGAGCGCGACCGCACGGAAATGCTGTACAAGGCCGGCCACGAAATGGGCTTCGAGCTGTGGAAATACGACGATGGCGGAAAGCCGTTGTTCGTGAACAGGTTGTCGAACAAGGGCATGGGGCAGAGGTTCCTGTTCGTCGACCGCACCGGCACGGGCGAGTACCAGATCGAATCCTCGAACGTGATCCAGGGCGAGGACTAGGCAACCCGGTGCGGCCGGGAATCAGCCACGCCGGCCGTACCGGCGCCCTGTCACGAATCGGCGTCGCCGTCAACCGGAATCGTCAAGCCCCATTGACGAAATCGGTTTGACTTGGCGCGCCCGCTTCCACTATTTATAACAAGCGACTAGGCGCTCAGACATCACGCCCGGAGACCCGTTGGTCAGGCGTGATCGCTAAGGGATGCCACGCGCGCTGGCGCGTTCGTGCGGACCTTTTCGGCTGTGATCCGGCGGATCCCCACCTGCCGGCGAAGCCCCACCGTCGCCAGTCTTTCTAAGGGTCCCATTCATTGGAAAGGGAGACTAGCACAATGGCTCGTCAGGGTACGTTGACTCGCGCCGTTATCCGGCACTCTCTGCTCGCACTCCTGGTGCTCCTGATCGCGCTGCCGGTGCTGGCACAGGACCAGGCAACCTCGGCGGCCGCCGCCAAGTTCGCCAAGATCCAGGCCACCAGCGACTCCCTCGGCTTCGGCTCCACCGCCGCCGACTCGCTGCAGGAGATCCCCCGCATCGTCGAGCCCATCAAGGGCCTGATGGGCGTGGTGGACCGCTCCCCGCTGGGCAAGACCGGCGTCGGCAAGTTGTTCGTTGCCGGCGGCGTCTTCATGTGGTGGATCCTCCTGGTCGCGCTGGCAGGATTCATTGTCATCGTGGAGCGCCTGTGGACGCTGAACCGCGCCCGCGTGAACACTCGCCGACTGCTGGGCACGGTCATCACGACCCTGCGCAACGACGGCGTGCAGGCTGCGGCAGAAGAATGCCAGAAGGTGCGCGGCCCCATCGCCGCCATCCTCTACTCGGGTCTGCAGAAGGCCGACCGCGGCCGCGACTCGGTCGAGAAGGCGATCAGTACCGCCGGCACCATCGAGATGTCTTTCCTCGAGCGCGGCATGGTGTGGGTGTCGTCGGTGACTACGCTGGCCCCGCTGCTGGGCTTCCTGGGTACGGTGTCCGGTATGATCAACGCCTTCGAGGCCATTGCGGCTTCGGAGCAGGTGAACGCCAAGCTGGTGGCCTCCGGTATCTCGGAAGCGCTCATCACGACAGCAGCCGGCCTGATCGTGGCCGTACCTGCGACCGTGGCGTACAACTACTTCGTCGGCGCCATCGACCGCTTCGTCATCGAGATGGAAGAGACGAGCTCGGAGCTCATCGAAGAGCTCGAGCGGCGCAACGGCTGATCAACCGCGTTTGGGCGCGCGGCCAGGTAACCGCGCGTCCGGCAGGGGGCTTCGATGGGCATCATGCGCAAGAAGAAGAAAGCTCCGATCGGCGAGTTGCGCCTGGACTCGACCGCCGACGTGGCCTTTCTTCTGCTGATCTTCTTCATCGTGACCACGATCTTCGCGGCCGAGCAGGGCCTGACCCTTGTCCTGCCCGGCAAGCAGAAGAACGTGGACGACAAGATCGTCATCAAGGAGAGCAACATCGCCACGATCTACGTGGACGAGACCAATCACATCACGCTCGACCGCAGGGCCATCGAGATCAACCACATCAAGGCGCAGATCGAGGATCGGATCCTCGGTAATCCGAAGCTCGTGGTGCTGCTGAAGATCCATCCCGAGGCCGACTACGGCAGGATGGTGGCCTGCCTGGACGAACTCAAGATGGCCAAGGCGACCAAGGTCTCGCTGAAGACCGCTGAAGAGTAGGCAAGGAGCCGGGAATGAAGATCACGCGAACGACCAACTCGGGTCCGTTCATCCCGACCTCGTCGATGGGGGACATTGCGTTCCTCCTGCTCATCTTCTTCATGGTGACGACCATCTTCCGCCAGGAGAACGGCCTGCCGGTGGAGTTGCCGCGCGCCGAAGCCGGCGAAGAGGTCAACCGGGAGCTCGTGTCGAACGTCTACATCAACCGGACCGGTTAGATTTCGATCGACGACCGGTTGGTGCAGATCAAGCACATCCCCGACATCATGGGCAAGAAGATCAGCGACAACCCGCAGCTGATCGTGGCCTTCAAGACCGACAACTACGCGGATTACGGCGTGGTCAGCGACGTCATGGAGGCCCTCAAGGAAGTGAACGCGGTGCGCGTGTTCTTCAACAACGACGTCGACTCGGCGCCGGGACTGAAGTACTAGGAGAGCCATGACGACCGCCCCGATGCCCGACGTTCTCCAGATGTCCGCCAACGCCAGGTTCAAGGCGGAGTACGGCCGTACGCTGCGCTGGTCCGCCCTGGTCACGGTGGTGCTGATGCTGTTGATCGCCCTGTTGATCCCGGACTACGTTCCGAACCCGTACAAGCTGCGGCAGGAAGAGTTCGAGGCGATCGACATCGACCAGCAGGAAGCGGTGGACATTCCGCCGCCGCCGGTCGAAGCCCCGCCGCCGCCCAAGGTGATCGAGGCCGCCCCGGATGACGAAGTGGCCGAGGACGTGGATATCGCCGAGACGCTGATGGACCTCGACGAGGCGATCAGTTCGTCGATGCCGAGCTTCGGCCCGGTGGGTGACGAGGGCTTCGTGGCCTCGTCCGAGAACCCGAAGATCCTGCAGTGGGCCAAGCCCGAGTACCCGGAGATGGCGCGTCGCGCGCAGCTCGAGGGAACGGTCATGGTCAAGGTGCTCGTGGGGCCGGACGGCACGGTGAAGGACGCCATCATCATCTCGGGCGTCAATCCGCTGCTGAACAAGGCCGCGATCGAGGCTGCCAAGCGCTGCAAGTTCATCCCGGGCAAGCAGCGGAACATCCCGGTGAAGGCCTGGATGGCCCTGCCCTTCTCGTTCCGGCTGAACTGATCCCGCCCCGGCGGGAGGGAACCTTCACGAACGGGCCGCGTCTTGCAAGGCGCGGCCTGTTTCGTTTGGGGACATTCGTTTACTGACGGCCCGTACTCTTTGCCGCGGCCCGTTTCCTGTTCCGGCGGGTGGGGCCTGTCCGGCGCTGGCTTCGGCCGCCCCGGGCGTTGGGTGTCCGTTCCGTGCAACCGCCGGCGGCCCCAAGCGTATAGAACAGGTTGGCCAGCAGTTGGAGCCGGATTCGGGTTTGGCTTCAGGCGGCAGTGGTCCTATCATGGCCCGGCCCGGGTCCCGGCGGCAATCGAGGCCTCCGGCGGCACCCGGCGGCCCCATTTTTCGGCAACTCGGCAGGGAGAGATTCCATGAGCGTTTCGCGTACGGCGAGGGATGGCCGGCGGACCGGTCGCATGATGGCCACCGCAGTGATGGGATGGCTGGTTGTGGCGGCGCTGGCCGGTGTGGCCGCGGCGCAGGACCAGGCGGCGGCGCCGGTGCCTGTCCTGACGCTTGACGAGTGCATCCGGCAGGCCCTGGCCGGCAGCCCGACCCTGCAGATCAGCGCGCAGCAGCGCGAGATCGCCGCGCAGAACGTGCGCGGGGCCAAGGGTGCGTTCCTGCCGAACCTCTCGCTCTCCTACAACTGGCAGAAGAGCGAGCGCACCGACTTCGACGTGGCGCAGTCCCAGGCCGGCACCTATTCGATCCCGACCACCGATCCGGGAATCTCGGTGCTGTTCCCGACGCAGGTGCCCAGCGGCGAGATCGCGGACGAGACCGTGAGCGCCACCTACAAGTCGCTCGGGGGCCGGGCCACGCTGAACGTCTTCGACGGTTTCGCCAAGTACGGCAACCTGCGCAGCGCAAAGAACAGCCTCGGGGCGGCCGACGCCACGGTCGGCTACACGCGCGAGCGGGTGGTCGAGGACGTGGTGGCGGCGTACTACAACCTGGTGCGCTACGAGAAGCTGGCTGAAGTGGCGCGTGAGGCGCAGGAGCAGGCTGCGCGCGAACTGGAACGTACCGAGACGTACTTCCGGCTGGGCAGCGCGGCGAAGAGCGACGTGCTGCAGCAGCGGGTGCAGCTGGGCAACACGAAGCTGGACGTGGTCGTCGCCGAGAACTCCATCAAGAAGGGCCAGGCCGACCTCGCCTATGCGATGAACCTGCCGCTGCAGGGCTCGTTCGCGGTCGATCCCACCGTGCTGGAGACCGACTTCGCGGTGGCCGACGTGACCGAATTGTACGCCGAGGCCCTGCGCAACCGGCTGGATCTGCAGAGCAGCGAACTGGCCCTCGAGGCGCGCCGGCAGGACGTCAAGGCGGCCCGCGGCAGCCTGTTCCCGCAGGTGGACGTGTATGGCAACTACGGTCGCGACAACAACGAGTCGCCGTTCAAGTTCGGCGCCCAGATCTCGTCGTCGACTTCCTACGGCTATGCGGTCTCCTGGAACATCTTCGACCGCCTGCAGACCTACAGCGGCATCTCGCGCGCCAAGGCGAGTGCGCGCATCGCCGAGTACCAGCTGGAGCAGGCGAGGCTCAACGCACAGGTCGAGATCCGGCAACTGCACAACGCGCTGGTCGAGGCGCGGGAGCGCGCCGATGTCAGCCGCGAGACCATCGTGCAGGCGGAAGAAGGCCTGCGCCTGGCGCAGGAACGCTTCCGGGTTGGCGCGGGCACGGCCCTGGACGTGATCGTGGCACAGGTCAATCTGACCACCGCCCGGGCCCAGGAAGTGCAAGCGAAGGTCGACTTCGTGATCGCGCGTTCGAGCCTGGACCGGGCCCTCGGTCGTCGCAATGCGGAAACGGGGAACTGAGATGGCCGACGCCGTTGCCGATGTCCTCATCGATGTGCGCGAACTGGTCAAGACCTACACCGTGGGCACGCAGTCGGTGCCTGCGGTGCGTGGTGTGGACATGCAGATCAAGCGCGGCGAGTACGTGGCCATCATGGGGACCAGCGGTTCCGGCAAGTCCACGCTGATGAACATGCTCGGCTGCCTCGACACGCCCACGAGCGGTTCGTACCGGCTGAACGGGGTCGAGGTCAGCACGCTGACCGACGACCAGCTCGCGGACATCCGCAATCGCGAGATCGGGTTCGTGTTCCAGACCTTCAACCTGCTGCCGCGCAGCACGGCCGCCCAGAACGTCGAGCTGCCGCTGGTCTATGCCGGGATCAAGGCGGCCGAGCGGCAGCCGCGCGTCATCGAGGCCATCCGGGCGGTGGGCCTGACCGACCGCGCCACACACAAGCCCAACGAGCTCTCGGGCGGCCAGCGGCAGCGCGTGGCCATCGCCCGGGCCCTGGTCAACAACCCGTCGCTCATCCTGGCCGACGAGCCCACCGGCAACCTGGACTCGACCACCTCGGACGAGATCATGGGCATCCTCGGCGGCCTGAACGACGCCGGCCACACCATCGTCCTGGTGACCCACGAGCCCGACATCGCCGCCCGTACCCGCCGCATCGTGCGTCTGGCGGACGGCCGCATCGTCAGCGACCAGCCGGTCGTCGCGGTCTCCTGAGGGGGACCGCGGCGCCCCGGCGCCGGTTCAGGCGATTTCTCAATCCCGCGGTTCAAGTCCTTTTCCCGGCGGCCGATGCCTGAGGCGGTTGGTCAGGGTCCTTTCGACCCGGACCGGGGCCGTGGCCTGCGCGGGATGGTCGGATGTACTTCTTCTACTTCTTTCCCCTTGGCCTGGACCGCCCGCTGCGGCGACGCCCGGTGTTGACCTGGGCGCTGATGGCGTTGCTCACGGTTGTCTACCTGTGGCAGCGCTGGGGTGCGCCGCTGACCGGCGCGGACCCCTGGGACTGGGTCTTTTTTCCCGGCAACAGCCGGGCGTGGACGGTGGCGACCGCCATCTTCCTGCACGGCTCCTGGCTGCACCTGCTGGGCAATCTCCTGTACCTCCATGTGCTGGCGCCGCCGCTGGAAGAGCGCCTGGGCCGTCCTGCGCTGCTGGGGCTCGTGCTGGTGCTGGGCGTGGGCGGCAACCTGGCGCACGGGCTGGCCTCGGCGCTGAACCTTTTCGGGCAGGGCGGGCTGGGCGTGATGGGGGCTTCGGGCGCCATCGCCGGCCTGATGGCCCTGACCATGCTGAGGCTGTACAGCGCGCGCGTCGTGATCGCGTGGTGGCTGTTCGCACCCATCGGCGGGCAGAACAAGGTGGGACGGACGCCGATTCCGGTGCTGTGGGCCGTGCCGCTGTGGATCCTGCTGCAGGTGGCGCAGATGCTGCTGGCGTCGGACACGGGCGCCACCGTGAGCTTCGGGGCGCACCTCGGCGGCTTCGCGCTGGGATTGTTCGTGGGCCTGGTGGCGGGCGAGTTGAAGGCCGGGCGCAACGAGGCGGCGGCGGCGCGCGGGCGACGCTACTTCCGCGACGGCCACTACCACGCGGCGGCCGGGGCCTGGACCGAGGCGCTGGCGGACCGCCCCGACGACGCGCCGGCGCTGGCTGAGCTGGCCCGCAGCCTGATGGTGGCCGGTCGCCGCCAGGAAGCGAAGGCCGCTTGGCGCCGGCTGTGGGACCTGCACCGCGCCGACATGCGCGTGGACGCGGCGCTCGCTGTCTACGACGAGGCCTGCCGCGCCGGTCTTGTGGACCTGCTCTCGCCGGCGGAGATGTCCGAGGCGGCGCGCTTCAAGGAACTGCAGCTCGACTACCGGGGAGCCCTGGATGTCTACCGCCGCCTGTACGAGCAGCACCCCGGCGACCCCCAGGGCCAGCGGGCCCTGGTGCGTGTCATCGTGCTGTGCCGCGGGCGGGCGGCCGACGCGGAAGCGGCCGAGCGATGGCTGCACGAGGCGGGGCGCACGCTGCCGCCCGGCCCCTGGCGCGAGTACCTCGAGCGCGAGTTCAACCTGGCAGCAGCGCCGCGTGAAGGCGTGCCGGCAGGTCTCCCGGCTCTGCCCCGTCCAGCAGGATCCTGAGCGTCGCGCCGTCGGCGCGCAGGCGCCACGAGCGTCCACCCGGTGCATCGGCGGCAAGGTCGCGCAGCGTCTCGAGGTGGCGCTGCACCTGCAGCCAGCTGTCGGGGCGGCCGCCGGCCAGGCTGATGCACGACAGCCCGGGCTGCCAGTCGACGGTCCCCGTGCCGGCGGCATCCAGCGCGCGCAGGCGGTCGGGCAGGTCGCCGAAAGCGGCCGCCGGCGCCACGATCTCCCAGCGGAATCCGTCACTCACGTCGAGCCATTCGGCAATCGTCTTCGCGGGGTCCAGGCGCTCGAGCAGCAGTTCGCGCCAGGCGGCGGAGAGCGTGCTGTCGGCCGTGACCAGCCGCAGGCGGGCCGCCGCGGCGTTCACCGTCATGGCCAGGGGGCGATAGCGGCCTTGCAGGTCGTGGGCGGCGGTGACCGGCGCGGCGGCAGCCGGAACAGGAGTGGGGGACGTCGCGGTGGGCTGTTGAAGCGTGCCTTCGGGTGTGGTCGTCGCGAGCGGCTCGCCGATCACCGTGCCGGGCCGGTCGTGGAAGCTCGAACGCACGACCAGTTCCACGCGATGACGCGCGGCGTACTCGACCGCGCGCAGGTGCACGACGCCGCAGCCGGAAGCGGCGATCTTCTCCATCTCGTCCCAGGACAATCGCGTCAGCAGGCGCGCGTCGGGCACGCGCGTGGGGTCGGCGGTCATGACGCCGTCGACATCCTTGAGGATCTCGCAGCGCACCGCGCCCAACGCTGCCGCGAGCGCTACCGCGGTCGTGTCCGAGCCGCCGCGGCCGAGTGTCGTGATCTCCTTCGCCAGGCTCACGCCCTGGAAGCCGGCGACGACCACCGTCTGGCCGCGCGCAAGCGCCTCGCGCACGCGATCACCGCGCACCTCGAGGATGCGCGCGTCGCTGTGGCTCGTGTCGGTGATGATGCCGCATTGGCTGCCGGTCAGGCTGATGGCCGGGCAGCCCTCGCTGGCCAGTGCCATCGCCAGCAGGCTCGCGGTGATGCGCTCGCCGACCGACAGCAGCATGTCGAGCTCGCGGCGCGGCGGCTCGTCGCTGGCCTGGCGCGCGAGCTCGAGCAGGTCGTCGGTGGTGTCGCCCATGGCGCTGACGACGACGACCAGGCGGTGGCCGCGGTCGCGCGCGCGGCGAAGGTCGGCCGCCACGGCCTTGAGGCGCTCGACCGTAGCGAGACTCGACCCCCCGTACTTGCGCACAAGGATGCCGGCATCGGGAGCAGGGGCGGTGTCGGTCACGCGTGGCCTTTCAGCGAATCCGGGTTCTCAACAGACGCGGCCCCCGGTCGGGCCGCGGCGCGGGGCAATTATGATGTTCAAACCGGCATCGAGACAAGATAATGCGGCGGCAGGCGCGCGGGTCGAGGGGCCCGGCGTGACGGCCGCCGGGGTGTCGGGCGCCGGCGGTCCCGATGCGGCCGAGCGTCTGCGCCGATTCGGGGCCCGGGCCCTGAGCGACGCCGAACTGCTGGCCTGGGTGCTGGCGCCGGGTCGACCGGGGCCCGAAATGCAGGACGGAGCCCGGAACCTGCTGGCGCGCCACGCCCTGGCCGACCTGGCGACCTGCCCCGTCGCCGTGCTGGGGGCCTGCGCGGGGCTGGGCCCCACGCGGGCGCGGCGGCTTCTGGCGGCCCTCGAACTGGGGCGCCGGGCGACCCGGCCGATCGCGGTCTGTGGGCTGCTGGTCCGGCGGCCCGAGGATCTGGCGGCGGTGCTTCGCGACGAGTTCCGGGGTCTTGACAGGGAACGCTTCATAGCGCTTTATCTCGATGCACGACACCGTGTGAGGGCGCTGGAGACCGTTTCGACCGGTTCGTTGAACGCCTCCCTGGTGCATCCGCGGGAGGTCTTCAAGCCCGCGATCGCGCTTTCGGCCGCCGCGGTCATTGTCGCCCACAACCACCCCTCCGGAGATCCGCGACCGAGCGGCGACGACCTTGAGTTGACCGGGCGCCTGGACAGGTGTGGGGAACTGCTTGGCATTGCGCTGCTGGACCACCTGGTGGTCGGCGATGCCGACATCACGAGCATAAGGGAATACGGCTGGCCTGCCCCTTCCGGGGGATAGCGGTACAGCCGCCGCCGGAAGGATTCGGGCATGTTCAAGCACCTGCAGGGCATGGTCACCAACGACATCGCCATCGATCTCGGGACTGCCAATACACTCGTCTACGTCAAGGGCAAGGGCATCGTCCTGAACCAGCCCTCGGTCGTGGCGCTCGACAAGCACACGGGCAAGGTCTATGCCGTGGGCGCCGAGGCCAAGGCGATGCTGGGCAAGACGCCCGAGCGCATCGCGGCCATCCGGCCGATGAAGGACGGCGTCATCGCCGACTTCGAAGTCACCGAGTACATGCTTCGCGAATTCATCCGCATCGCGCAGAAGAAGCGCCACTTCATCGCGCCGCGCATCGTCATCTGTGTGCCCTCGGGCATCACCGAGGTGGAAAAGCGCGCCGTGCGCGACAGCGCCAAGCACGCCGGTGCGCGCGAGGTGTTCCTGGTGGCGGAGCCCATGGCCGCGGCCATCGGTGTGGGGCTGCCGGTGGACCAGCCGAGCGGCAACATGATCATCGACATCGGCGGCGGCACCTCGGAGATCGCGGTCATCGCGCTGAACGGCATCGTCTGCGACACCTCGATCCGCGTGGGCGGCGACGAGCTGGATGAAGCCATCGTCAACTACGTGAAGAAGAACCACAACCTGCTGATCGGCGACCAGACGGCCGAGAACATCAAGAAGACCATCGGCTCGGCGCACAAGTTCGACGAAGAGCGCGAGATGGAAGTCAAGGGCCTGTACCAGGTGTCGGGCGTGCCCAAGACCATCAAGGTCTCGTCGGTGGAGATCCGCGAGGCGCTGCAGGAGCCGATCCAGCAGATCTGCGACGCGTTGAAGCACTCCCTGGAGCAGACGCCGCCCGAGCTGGCGGCCGACATCAAGGACCGGGGCATCGTGCTGACCGGCGGCGGCGCGCTGCTGCGCGGGTTGCCCGAACTGCTGCGCGAGCAGACCGACCTGCCCATCAACCTGATGGACGACCCGCTGTTCTGCGTGGTGCTCGGCACCGGCAAGATCCTCGACGACTTCGAGAAGTACCGCCCGGTGATCATGCCGAGCGGACGCTCCTGATGACCGGTTCCGGGGCGCGGGCATGAATGGACGCCAGCACCGGTTCTCGCCCCGCGGCGAAGTCACCGCGCTGGTGTCGTGTGTCGGTCTGTCCCTGCTGCTGCTCTTCCTGCCCGGCGACGCCCGGGTCCTCGTGGCCGACAGCCTCTCCGTGGTCCTGACCGATCCCTGGATGCGGGTGCGCAGCTTTGCCGGCGACGTGGTGACCCTTCGCGGCGAGAACGCCGAGTTGCAGCAGCGCGTGGCCGAACTGGAATTGCAGGCGTCGGCTGCTGATCGCGAGCTGAGCGATGCGGCGCGCCTGGCCGGGCCCGCCCTCGACGCCGGCTACACCGGCGAGCTGGTGCCCTGTCGCGTGGTCATGCGGCAGCGCGGGCGCCAGGTGACCATGATCAAGATCGCCAGTGCGCAGCCCGTGGGCTGGCGCGTCTACCAGCCGGTGGTCTCGCGCGCGGGCTACCTGGGCCGCGTGCGGCAGATCGTCAGTGCGCGCGAGGCGTGGGTCGAACTGTTGACGGCGCCGGATTTCGCCCTGGGCGTGGAGATCGAGCGCACCGGGCTGGTGGGGATCCTGCGACCGCACGCCAGTACCATCCGCGTGGACATGATCGGTCGTGACGAGGACGTGGCGCCCGGCGACCTGGTCATCACCTCGGGCATCACCGAGGTGCGCGACATGGCCGGGACACCGGACGCAGGGCAGACGCCGCGCGGGTTCCCGCTCGGCGTGGTGGCGACAGTGGAGAAACCGGCCGACGGCATGTTCAAGGACATCACCATCGACCTGGCCGCTTCCGCGGATGTGAACGAGACGGTCTTTGTCGTCACGAGCCTGGGGGCCGGGATGGGGCTGACGCCGTGAGGCAGTTCATCCGCACGACCATGCTCTGGTTCCTGGTGGCCTTCGTCGGCGATGCGCTGGTGGCGCCCATGATAGACATCGCCGGGCGCGCTCCCGATTTCACGATCATCGCGCTGGTCATGCTGGCGCTGTCGGCGGGTGCGGTGCCGGCGACGGTGGGCGGCTTCGCCATCGGGCTGGTGCAGGACCTGGGCAATCCGCCGCTGCTGGGCCTGCGCTCGCTGTGCAAGTGCATCCTCGGATTCGGCCTGGGGCGGCTGCGCGGGCGGCTGGTGCACGGCGTGATCGTCGTCGATGCCGTGATGATCGTGCTGGCGGTGTTGCTGCACGACTTCGTGTTCCTGCTGGTCCAGAGCAACCTCACGCAGGAACGGTTCCTGGTGCCCCTGCTGACCATGAGCCTGCCGACGGCCGTCTACTCGGCGCTGGTCGGCGTGCCGCTGCTGCGCCTGGCCGAGTTCGTGGGCGTCCTGCGCCCCGAGGACTAGGCCGTGAACGGCCACGACCTCACCGTCCGCCATGCGCTGCTGCGGACCATCATCATCGTGGCTTTCGCCATCCTCGTCGTGAACCTGTTCCACCTGACGGTCATCCGCCACTCGTACTACCAGGACCAGGCGCTCGAGAACCGGCAGGACCGGTTCCGGGTCAAGGCGCCGCGCGGCCGCATCTACGACCGTGACGGCAACCTGCTGGTGGCCAACCTGTACATCGCCGACATCATCGTGCCTCGCAAGTGCCTGACGCCGGCCGGGCCCGACTCGACGCTCAACCGCCTCATCGAGTGGTTCGGCCTTGACCGCTACGAGACGCTCGACCGCCTGCAGCAGCAGGCCGCGCGCAGGGACCAGCTGGTGCTGGTTCCGGATGCCTCGCCGGCGCGCATCTTCACCGTCGAGGAGCGCGGGCGCGACCTGCCCGGGGTGAAGGTGGTGACGCGCTCGCGGCGGCAGTACCTGTTCGGGCCGCTGTTCGCCCACGCGATCGGCTATGTGGGCGAGGTGAACCAGGCTGAGCTGGACACGACCACCAGCGCCTACGCGCAGGGCGACTACGTCGGGAAGATGGGCGTCGAGGAGGCCATGGAACCGGCGCTGCGCGGCATTGCCGGCATCAAGCTGGAAGAAGTGAACGCCTCGGGGCGCATCGTCGGGCAGAAGCCGATCTGGGTGCGTGACGTGGTGCCGGGCACCGACGTCGAGGTGACGCTGTCGCTGCGCCTGCAGCAACGGCTGGCGACGGCGATCGGCGACCGCCCGGCCTGTGCCGTGGCCCTGGACGTGCGCACGGGCGAGGTGCTGGCGGCGTACAGCAACCCGTCGTTCGATCCCAACCTGATGAGCGGCTCGCTGACGACCACCCAGTGGAACGAGTTGATCAGCGACCCGGACAAGCCGCTGTTCAACCGCATCACCCAGGCCACGTACCCGCCGGCTTCGCTGTTCAAGACGATCACCTCGCTGGCCGGCCTGTCCGGAGGCCACATCTCCACCACGAGCTCACTGGAGCCGTGCGGCGGCGGCTGGACCTATGGCAACCGCTACTTCCGCTGCTGGAAGAAGGGCGGGCACGGCTACCTGGACCACACCGGCGCCATGATGAACTCGTGCGATACGTTCTACTACCAGCTGGGCATGCGCATGCAGGTGGACGAACTGGCGGCCGCGGCCCGGGCCTTCGGGCTGGGCAGCCGGGTGACCACCGAGTTCCGTGATGAGGTGAAGGGGAACGTTCCCGACGCGGCGTGGTACGACAAGCACATGGGCAAGGGCAAGTGGTCGCGCGGCGTGTTGATGAACACCTCCATCGGGCAGGGTGAGCTGCTGGTGACGCCGATCCAGATGGCGGTCGAGGCCGGCCGGCTGGCCACGAGCGGGGCCATGCCGGACCCGGTCTTCGTGCGCACGCCGGCGCCGGTGCGCCGCCAGCCGCGACCGTTGCCGTTCCGGGCCGACCATGTCCTGGGTGCGCGAAGCCATGCGCCGGACCGTGAAGGAAGGCACCGGCCCCGCGGCGCGCCTCAAGACGGTGGAGGTGGCGGGCAAGACCGGCACGGCGCAGAACCCGCACGGGGACGACCACGCCTGGTTCATGGCCTTTGCCCCGGCCACCTCGCCTGAGGTCGCCATCGCCGTCATCATGGAGAACGCAGGTCACGGCGGCAGCGAGGCCGCGCCGGTGGCCGGCGCATTCCTGAGCGCCTATTTCCACGAGGATGAAGCCGACTCGGTGGCCGTCCCCGTGGAGATTCCGGAAGGGGCCGACTGATGGGAGGTCTGCGCGAGCTGCTGACCCCCCGCGGGGACCGCGTCATCTTCTGGTGCTGGCTGGCGCTGTGCCTGACCAGCCTGGCCGTGTTGTGGTCGGTGACCGAACCCATCATCGGGCCCTACGAGGACGTGGATCCGGGCGTCCCGAAGTCGGTGTTCTGGCGCCAGCTGACCTGGGCCATCGTCGGGTATGTGGGCCTGGTGGTCGCCTCACGCGTGCCGCTGCGCCACATCGACAACCTGGCGCCGTTTCCCTGGCTCATCTCGCTGGTGCTGCTGCTGCTGGTGCCGGTGTTCGGGCCGGTCATCAGCGGGGCCCGGCGGTGGCTCGTGTTCGGGCCGGTCAGCCTGCAGCCGGCCGAGCTGGCGAAGGTGTCGTGCATCATCCTGAACGCCAGCCTGCTGGCCCGGGGCGTTGACAGCCGGCGCAAGTCGCTGGCCACGGGTGTCTCGCTGCTGCTGACGGCCATCCCCGCCGTGCTGGTGATGGAGCAGCCGGACCTCGGCTCCTCGCTGGTGTTCTGGGCTGCGTGGGTGGGGATGATCTTCTGGTTCGGCATGCCGGGCATCTTCCTGCTGGTGGCGGCCAGCGGCACGGCCAGCGCGGTGATCATGTTCTATTCGGACACGGTGTCGCACCAGGCCTGGCCCTGGGGCGGCTACCTGCTGGTGCTGCTGGCGCTGCTGTACTGGGTGCGCTGGTCCATCCCGGCCAAGGTGACCATGCTGGCGGTGAATGTCGTCTCGGGCATTGCCATCCCCATCTTCTGGGCCCAGCTGAAGGGCTACCAGCAGGACCGGGTGATGGCGTTCTTCAAGCCCGCCGAGCACGCCTTCAGCGCCGGGTACCAGACCCTGCAGTCGAAGGTGGCGATCGGTTCGGGCGGGCTGTTCGGGACGCACTACCTGAAGGGCACCCAGAAGGGCCTGGCCTTCCTGCCGGAGCGGCAGACCGACTTCATCTTCTCGGTCGTGGGCGAGGAGCTGGGCTTCATCGGGGCGCTGGCGGTGATCGGGCTGTTCTTCGTGATGATCCTGCGCGGCGTCGACCACGCGGCCGCGGTCCGGAAGCCGTTCTCGCGGTTCCTGGCCATGGGGATCGTCTCCTACCTGGCGTTCCACGTGGTGGTCAATGTCTCGATCACGACGGGTTTGATGCCCGTGACCGGAATCCCCCTGCCGCTGATGAGCTACGGGGGCTCGAACCTGCTGGTGACCTCGGCCATGCTGGGGCTGCTGCTGAACGTCAGCTCGAAGTCGTTCGACGTCTGATCGCCGCTGCCCATGCCGGGGCGGCCTTCGGGAAACAGGGAGCCGGAATGCATCCGCATCTGTTCGGGGTGGTCAAGAGCTACGGCCTGATGCTCGCCATCAGCTTCGCGCTCGGCATGTGGCTGAGTGTCAGGCGCGGCAAACCGCAGGGCATCAGCGCTGAGACGGTACTCGACCTGATCTTCGGCGTCCTCATCTCGAGCATCATCGGCGTCAGGGCGCTCTACGTGGCCACACACGCGTCCGAATTCGATCCCTGGTACCGGGCCCTGTTTATCTGGGACGGCGGCCTGACGCTCTATGGGGGCATCCTGGCGGCCACTGCGACGGTGTGGTGGATGTGCCGGCGTCGCGGCATCCCGTTCCTGGTCATCGCCGACAACTTCGCGCCCGGCGTGATGCTCGGCATCGGCATCACGCGCATCGGCTGCTTCCTTGCCGGCTGCTGCTTCGGCAACCCGACCACCTGTGCCCTGGCGGTGCACTTCCCGGCCGACGCCCCGGCCTCGCGCATGTTCGGCGGACGCGCGGTGCACCCGACCCAGCTGTACGCCTCGGCGGCCGGCTTCGCGATCTTCGGGCTGCTGCTGCTGGCCGAGCGTCGGCCTGCCGGACGCGGCGCCACCTTCGGCCGCTTCCTGGCGCTGTACGGCCTGGCCCGCCTGGTCGAGGACATGTTCCGCTACTACGAGCCGAGCCAGATGCTGCTGGGCCTGAGCAACCAGCAGTGGGTGTCGATCGCGCTCATCGCGGCCGGCGCGCTGGTGCTGGTGCGCGCACATCGCCGGGGGCCGGTCCATGCCTGAGCCGCTGCGCCTGACGCCCGCCGGCTGGCTGCGCGAGGACGTCCGTGGACTCCGTCGCTGCCGTTCTACGCCGTGGTGGGCGACCCGATTTCCCATTCCCTGTCACCGCGCATGCAGGCGGCCGCCCTGGCCGAGCGGCAACTGGCGCACGAGTACCTGGCGCTGGAAGTGGCGGCCGAGCAGCTGGCGGAGCTGAAGGCGCGGACCGCCGTCACGACCGGCTTCACGCTGGCCGGCTTCAACGTGACGGCTCCCCACAAGGAGGCGGTCGCGGCCCTCTGTGACGGGCGCACCGACCAGGCGCGGGCCCTTGGCGCGGTCAACACCGTGCGCGTGGAGGACGGCCGCTGGTTGGGCCACAACACCGACAGCGGCGGGCTGCTGGCGGTGCTCACCCAGCTGTGGCGGGACGATTCGCCGCCGGCCGTGGCCGTGGTGCTGGGCACCGGCGGTTCGGCGCGCGCGGCTGTCGACGCGCTGCTGCGCTGGGGCGTTGCCGCCGTCGACGTGCGTTGGCACTCGACCGCCGGACGCGACCGCTTCGAACAGTGGCTGGGTGAGAGAGGACTGGGCGAGGAGGTCTCGCTGGCGCCGCTCGGCGCCGACGACGAACTGCCGCCCGACGAGCCCTGCGCCTGGATCTGCTGCCTGGCCGGCGGCGTCTCCAGCCGCCCGTTCCTGCCGCCGGCCGCCGGCGCCGCGGCCTGCCTGCTGGTCGACGTGCGTTACGGAAATCAGCTGCCGGCCGAAGCCCCGCCGCTGGGCTTCAGCTATACCAATGGCCTGCCCATGCTGCTGATGCAGGGTGGCCTGTCGTTTGCGTGGTGGTTCGGGCCGCCGGTTCCCTGGGCCGCGATGCACGCCGCGTTGCCGTCACGCTGAGCTGCCGGCGGCGGGCACCTGCGCCCGGTCCCGCGTGAGCGTGGGCCGCATCATCGACATCCTCCCGGATTTCGAGACGATCATGCAAACGAGACGGGCCACGACCCGGGCAACCGCACGGGCCCGGATGCCGGCCCGCTCCTTCAGGCGCGGCGTGGCCGGGCCGCTTGTCGATCTGCTGCTGCCGGAGCGATGCGCAGCCTGCGCCGCGACCGCCGGATATGGACCCTGGGAGCCGCCGGGCCTGGTGGTGCAGGGCCTCCGGCCCTGGGACCGTCCGCACCTGTGCGTGGACTGCGCGACGCGGATCTTCGCGCAGCCGTGCGCGCGGATCCTGGACGGCCGCGGGCGTCACCCGGATCTCCGCGTATGGGCTGCGGCGGCGACTTCGGCCCTGCTGACCCAGGTGGTCGGCGCCTTCAAGTACCACGGCGTGCGCGGGCTGGCCTGGCCGCTGGGTCGAGCCCTGGCCGCGGCAGCCGTCGCAGCGCCGCCTTCGGCCGAGGCGGCGCCACCGCAGGCGGCGCGTGCGTGCGCCGATGTCCTGGTGCCGGTGCCGCTGCATGCCGCGCGAAGGCGCTCACGCGGCTTCAACCAGGCCGCCGTGCTGGCCGACCTGGCGGGCCGGGCGACCGGGCTCTCCGTCGACAACGGTGTCCTGGCGCGCACCCGCGCGACGGCCCAGCAGGCGAAGCTGAGCGGATCGGACGCGCGCGAGCGGAACCTGGCCGGGGCGTTCGCGGCCCGGCCACCGGGCGTTCCCCGCCGCGCCCTGGTGGTCGACGACCTCGTCACGGCCGGCGCCACGGCACAGGCGGCGGCGGCGGCGCTGCGGTCGGCGGGCTGGGAGGTGGCCGGAGTGCTGACCCTGGGGCTGGCTCTGTCGCGCGACGGTGACGGTGACGATGCCGATGCCGATGCCGACGACTTCTAGGCCGACCAGGGCGGGGACAGGGGCGACGGCGTTGACACCCCGGGAGCCGGTTCCTAGTATGGACGTGCCCCGCCGGCGGAGCCTGCGGGTGTACACGGACGCAACGGAGGGTGGAGGGCGATGAACCAGAAGCGCAATCTCGACGGTTTCGACGGTCGCGGGCAGAAGGTCCTGGTCAGGGTGGACTTCAATGTGCCTCTCGACAAGGACCGCAACATCACCGACGACACACGAATCCGCGAGACGCTGCCGACGATCCAGCGCCTGCTGGCCAGCGGCGCCGCCGTCATCCTGATGAGCCACCTGGGGCGCCCGAAGGGCAAGATCGATCCGGCCGCCTCGCTGCGTCCGGTGGCCGACCGCCTGGCCGAGCTGCTGTCGTGCCGCGTGCGATTCGCGACCGACACCGTGGGCCCCGACGCGGTGGCGCAGGCCGCGAGCCTGGCTCCGGGTGAAGTGCTCCTGCTGGAGAACGTCCGCTTCAATCCCGGCGAGACGACCAACGACCCCGGCTTCTCGCGCGGTCTCGCGGCCCTCGGCACGTGCTACGTGAACGACGCTTTCGGCTCGGCCCACCGGGCACACGCCTCGACGGTGGGGATCACCGCGTCCTTCCCGCTGAACCGGGCGGGACTGCTGATGGAGCGTGAGCTGGAGCACCTCGGCGCCCTGGTGCGCGACCCGGCCCGTCCCTACGTGGCGGTGCTCGGCGGCGCCAAGGTCAGCGGCAAGGTCGACGTCATCCGCAACCTGCTGGGCAAGGTCGACACGCTGCTCCTGGGTGGCGGCATGATCTTCACGTTCTTCAAGGTGGCCGGCCTCGGCATCGGCTCGAGCCTGCTCGACGAGGAGAGCCTGGACGTGGCCCGCGAGATCACGGCCCTGGCCAAGACCAGCAAGACGCGGCTGGTGCTTCCCGAGGACTGCGTGATCGCCGACGCCTTCAGTGACACGGCCCAGCGCCGTACGGTGCTGGTCTCGGACATCCCCGACGGCTGGATGGGCCTGGACATCGGGCCCCGCACCATCGAGCGCTACCGTGCCCTCATCGAGCCTGCCCGGTCGATCTTCTGGAACGGCCCGATGGGTGTGTTCGAGTTGCCGTCCTTCGCGGCCGGCACGCGCGCCGTGGGCGAGGCCGTGGCGGTGGCCACCGACGGCGGCGCCCGCAGCGTGGTCGGCGGCGGCGACAGCGTCGCGGCGGTCAACCAGCTGGGCCTGGCGAGCCGGGTCAGCCATATTTCGACCGGTGGCGGCGCCTCCCTGGAGTTCATGGGAGGGCTGGAACTGCCGGGGGTGATGGCGCTTACGGACGCCTGAGAGCTCTTTTTCGCTGCGGGGGGCGGTTTGACAGGCCGCCCCCCGTCTGTTACCATATTGCCCGGCGGCGGGCCAGGCGGCCCGCCGTGTTCTTGAGGTGCTGACCCGTTCGGGAGTGTTCCGGCATGTTGCATGTCCTGCTGACCATCGTCCACATCCTGATCTGCCTGGTGCTCTGCGCGGTCGTCCTGCTGCAGTCGAGCAAGGGTGGCGGCCTGGCCGGCGCCTTCGGCGGCGGCGGTGGCGCTCCCCAGCAGTTGCTCGGCTCGCGCGGGATGACGACCCTGCTCCACAAGGTCACGATCTACTGCGCGATCGGATTTTTCGTGACGAGCTTTGCGCTCTTCATGACCGATGGACCGGGCCGCGCCAAGACCGGCAGTGTCGTGGGTGAAGCCGCGCGCGAGGGTGAACTCAATCTTCCGGTGCAGCAGAATCCTCTCCAGGAGAACGCGCCCGCACCGGCGCAGAATCCGACTGACGCGCCGGCGACGCAGCCGCTGCCTCAGGGGAACTAGTCGTCGAATTTGTGCTGCCCGGGTGGTGAAATTGGTAGACACGCCATCTTGAGGGGGTGGTGGCCACAAGCCGTGCGGGTTCGAGTCCCGCCCCGGGCACCAAAAAAAAAAGGAGACTGTCAGCGACAGTTTCCTTTTTTTTTGTTGACACCATTTTCGCTCGGTCGAAATATTGGCATGCTTCAGCTGGCAGCCTGACGCCAGACGTTCGTGAAGCACGTTTGAGACAGGAGGTCTCACTCGGAAATCCACAGGGTGCGTGGTCCGGGTGGGCGAAGGACTCCCAACGAAGTGAGGTTTGGCATGGAGGAGAGGACGATGGTGGCTGCTGGCCCCAAGAAGGCGACGAAGAAGAAGGCCACGAAGAAGGCCACGAAGAAGGCCACCAAGAAGAAGGCCACCAAGAAGAAGGCCACCAAGAAGGCCACCAAGAAGGCGACCAAGAAGGCGACCAAGAAGGCCACCAAGAAGGTTGCCAAGAAGAAGACGACGAAGAAGGCCGCCACGAAGAAGAAGGCCACCAAGAAGGCGCCGGCGAAGAAGGCGACCAAGAAGGCCACGAAGAAGAAGGCCACCAAGAAGGCGCCGGCCAAGAAGGCGACCAAGAAGGCCACGAAGAAGAAGGCGACCAAGAAGGTTGCTAAGAAGAAGTAGTCGGGCCCTGGATGGGGAACGCTGCTAGAAACCCGCCGGGCTTCGGCCCGGCGGGTTCTTTTGGGCCTGCCCTGAAGATTGCATCTGGTCTGGAATTCGCCGAACCCGCGCATGAAAGCAACTGCTGAGAACTGGCTGCCGCCACACTGTCCCAATCATAACTGCCTGTATCACAACAACATGGCGGATGGATGGCGCTACAAGCGCGCCGGCTACTACCGGCGACAGGCGGCTCCGAAGTGTATCCGGCGGTTCCGGTGCCTGAACTGCGGGCGCTACTTCAGCACCCAGACGTTCAGCACTTCGTACTGGATGAAAAAGCCCGATATCCTGCCCGAGGTCTTTAGGCAAACGACGTCCTGTGCCGCCAATCGCCAGATCGCACACAACCTCCAGGTCGGTGCCGACACGATCGACCGCGCCATCGGACGACTGGGCCGACATTGCCTGCTGATGCACTCTTGCCTTTGGGGGCAGCGGCCGCCGTTGGGCCCCGTCGCGATCGACGGGCTGGAGACCTTCGAATGGAGCCAGTACTTCCCGTTCCATATCAATGTCGCGGTCGAGGTCGAGAGCGGGTTCTTCAGCTACTTCACCGAGAGTGAACTGCGCCGAAAGGGGCGGATGACCTCCTTGCAGAAGTACCGTCGGACCCGGCCCGAGGAGGCGTTCGGCCGGCCGGATCCAGCGGCACTTGGCCGAGGTGTCGCATCGCTGCTGGAGGTGGTCGTTGGCCAGGCCGAGACCGCGGTCTTGCGCAGCGACGATCATCCTGCCTATCGGGCGCCAATCCGCGGCTCGAAGTGTCGGATCCGCCATGAAGTCACGCTCTCGACGGTCCGTCGGGACGGCGACAACGCGTTGTTCGAGGCGAACCTCCTGGACAGCTGGCTGCGGCATGGGAGCGCGAACCACAAACGGGAAACCATCGCCTGGTCAAAGCGGCGACAGCGGGCCATGGAGCGGATGGCGATCGTCCTCGTGGATCGGAACTACATCCGGAGCCGGAAGAAGAAGCAGGGGGGGCCGTCCGCAGGAATGATACGGGGGATCACGGAGCGGAAACTGAGCGTCGGGGACATCCTGGCTGAGCGCCTTTTTCCCGGAAGAATCGTGCTGCCGGCGGCGTGGGAGTCCTACTATCGCGGGCTTGTGCGGACACGGGCGCTCAAGGTCAATCGGGAACACCGGCTGAAATACGCATTCTGAAATGGAAAGAGAGCCCGGTGCCATCGGCCACCGGGCTCTCGATATCTCAGGTGCAATCTTCCGGGCATTCCCGCGAGGCCATCTAGCGACGGGTCTTCTTCTGATCCGCCAGATGCTTCGCCCTGACCTCCGCCGGCACCGTATCGATAAACCACGCCGCCCCCACCGTGAAATTCTTGTAGCTGACCATCTCCGAATACCCCAACTCGTCCACATCGAAGGCGAAGATGGCCAGGTCGGCCCGCGCGATGATCCTCAGGTCGTCCAGGGGCTGGAAGCTGAGCCCGAAGTTGCCCTCCAGGTACAGGGCCGTCTTGTCCTCGAGTTCGCTGTAGCGATTGATGACGCCGCCGAGGCCGAAGCCCAACTGGGGCGTGGCGCCCAGGAAGGTGGCGGGGCGGGCATCGTACATGAGCGACAGGCCGCCCTTGTAGGCGCGGAAGCCGTTGTCCTCGTCGACCTCGACGCGGGTCCACTCGTTCCGCGCATCATCGCGGTTCGGGTTGTAGAGCATCGAGGTCACGGCGCGGCCGGACATGTAGTTGCCGACCAGGTCGAGGTGGAAATCGTCGCCGACATAGATGCCGACGCGGCCGCCGAAAGCGGTGCCGGATTCGATTTCCTTGCGGGCGGCGGTGTAGTGGACGAAGTCGATGGACTCGGCCAGGACACTGCCGTCGTAGCCGATGACGTCACCGGCGCCGGGGGTCAGGATGGTGCGCGGGGACAATTGCTTCAGGTCAAGGTAGCGCGCGCCGCTGAAGGCTCCGCCGTAGAAGGAGAGGCTGTATCCCTTGACCTTATAGTCTTTCCATTCGAGCGCCTTGGGGGCGTCCTCGGCGGCGGAATCCGGGGCCGCAGTGGCTGCGGCACTGGTCGCCTGGACGGCCTGGGGGGCGTCAGCGGCCTGGACGGAAGGGGCCCAGGAGCCGACACAGACCACGCCAAGTGCTGCAACGGCAACGAGGCACGCGATTTTCCTGACGGTCATGAATTCACCTCGACGGGTTCACGTCGACATCACGTCGACTTAACGTCGACTTAACTTCGACCAGGACGCCGACCGCCCGAAGCGGCCGTTCGACCAGGATGTGAAGGTCGCGTGGGGCGCGAATGGTTGGGACCGAACGGCAAAGCCGTTTCGGGACCCAACTAACGGTAATGTGACCCGTTCCCGCTGTCCAGAACTTTCGGGCAACGTGGCCGCTGCGGGTGTGTTGACAGCAAGTTGTCAGACAATTACCATTCTCGACCGGGCAGAAATTCCCGGTAATCCGGACCGCGAATCCCTCCGGGGACGCGGGTTTTTACTCTCATCCGGGCGTCAATGATCCGTGCGCGCGGGGTTTTCCCGGGCCGCGGTTTGCACCCGCACCGGTCCGTTCGGCCGGACCGTCCGGGCGGCAGGGTTGCACCGGCTTCCGTCGACCACCCAGGAGGACGATCCGTGAAGACCTTCCCCATGGAAAAGATCCGCAACGTAGCCCTCATGGGCCCCCACGGCGTCGGCAAGACCAGCCTGGCCGATGCGATGCTCCATGTGACCGAGAAGGTCGGCCGCCGGGGGAATGTGGACGACGGCAGCTCGGTGTTCGATTACCTGGAAGAGGAAATCGAGCGCAAGCAGACGATCTCCGCCAGCCTGGCCTGGACCGAGTTCGAAGGCAACAAGATCAACATCATCGATACGCCGGGTGTGGATGATTTCCGGGGCGATGTCTACGCGGCGCTGCGGGTGGTCGAGGGCATCCTGTTCGTCATCAAGGCTGACGGCGGTTTCGAGGTGGCCTCCGAGAACCTGTGGAACCTGATCCGCGGCACGCACCTGCCCACCGCCCTGGTCGTCAACCGCATGCACAAGGAGCACGCCAACTGGCGTTCGGTCATGAACGGGGTCAAGGAGCGCATCCCGGGTGCGGCGCCCCTGGAGCTGCCGATCGGCAACGGCGAGACCTTCGAGGGCGTGGTCGACCTGATCACGATGAAGGGCTGGAAGTTCGACGGTCACCACGCCGTGGAGTGCCCGATTCCCGCCGACCTGGGCCCGGCCGTGGAAGAGGCGCGGGAGATGCTGATGGATGCCGCGGCCAGCGCCGACGACGCCCTGACCGAGAAGTACCTCGAGGAGCTGACCCTGAACGAGACGGACATCGTCGCGGGCCTGAAGAAGGGCACTCTCGAGGGCACCGTGTACCCGGTCTTCTTCTGCGACGCCCAGAGTGAAGTCGGCGTCAACTCGCTGCTGCATTCGGTGGTCAGCCTGTTCCCGAGTTCGTTCTCGCGCACCCGCTCGCCGCTCAAGGGGTTCAAGGCCGGTACCGAGACCGAGACGCCGTTTACGCCGTCGGCCGACGGCCCGGTCGTGGCCTATGCCTTCAAGCGCCAGTACGAGGCCCAGGGCGGCGACAGCACCTGGCTGCGCGTGTTCTCCGGCAGCATGAAGGCGGGCGACAACCTCGAGTGCAGCGATGGCCGGAGCACCGAGCGCATGGGACAGCTGTCGGCGGCGCAGGGCAAGTCGCGCGACAAGATCGAGGTGGCCGGCCCCGGCGACATCGTCCTGGCTGCCAAGCTGAAGGCCACGCACACGGGCGTCACGCTGACGTCGGGCGTCGACTTCGCGTTCCCGCCCATCCAGTACCCGGTGCCCACCTGCACCGACGCGATCAGCCCGGTCGTCAGCGGCGACGACGACAAGATGGCCGCCGGCCTGCATCGGATCATGGAAGAGGATCCGACGTTCCAGCTGATCCACCAGGGGCACCTGTCGCAGACGCTTCTGGCCACCCAGGGCGAGATCCACACGAACTTCATCCTCGACAAGCTCAAGAAGCTGAACGGCGTGGTGGTGGAGCGCCGCCGCCCGCGCATCAACTTCAAGGAGACGATCCGCGGAACGGCCGAGAAGCAGGGCCGGCACAAGAAGCAGACCGGCGGCCGTGGCCAGTTCGGCGATGTGCACATCCGCATGGAGCCGGTGCCGCGCGGTACGGGTTACGTGTTCGCCGACGAGATCGTCGGCGGCGTGGTGCCGAACAAGTTCATCCCGGCGGTCGAGAAGGGTTGCCGCGAGACGCTGCTGCACGGGCTGCTGGCCGGCTACGAGATGGTGGACGTGCGCTGCGCGCTGTTCTTCGGCTCGTACCACGCGGTGGACTCGAGTGAAGCGGCCTTCAAGGCGGCCGCCCGGCTCGCGCTCAAGCATGCTGTCGAGGAAGACGCCGACAAGCTCCGGCCGGTCATCCTCGAGCCGGTCATGAAGGTCCGGATCGTCGTGCCCCAGGCCTACATGGGCGACGTGATGGGCGACATCTCGACGCGTCGCGGCGCCATCCTGGGCAGCGAGGCCGACGGCCCGTACCAGGTCGTGACGGCGAACGTGCCCGAGGACGAACTGTACCAGTACGCAACGTCGCTGCGCTCGTTCACGCAGGGCACCGGCGTGTTCACGATGGAGTTCTCGCATTATTCCGAAGTCCCCGGCGACGTCCAGAGGCGCCTGGTCGAAGAGTACAAGAAGACGGCGACTGCCGAGGAGTAGGAACCGATGTCCGGGCATTCCAAATGGGCGAATATCAAGCGTCGCAAGGGGTCGCAGGACGCGAAGAAGGCCAAGGTCTTCGGCCGCCTCATCCGTGAAATCACGGTTGCGGCGCGCCAGGGCGGCGGCGACCCGGAGGGCAACCCGCGGCTGCGGGCTGCCCTCGTCGCGGCCCGCCTGGCCAACATGACCAATGACACGGTCGAGAAGGCCGCCAAGCGCGGCGCGGGTGAACTGGAAGGCCAGGTCATCGAGGAGATCGCCTACGAGGGGTACGGGCCCGGCGGCGTGGCGATCATCGTCGAGACGCAGACCGACAACCGGAACCGCACCACGGCCGAGGTGCGGCATGCGTTTACCAAGTACGGCGGCAATCTCGGGGCCACCGGCTGCGTCAGCTACATGTTCGAGCGGAAGGGTGTCATCACCATCGACGGCGAGGACACGACGCTCGAGGCGGTCATGGAGGCCGCCATCGAGGCCGGGGCCGAGGACGTCGAGGATGACGAGGGCACCATCACCGTGACGACGGCCATGGAGGATATGCACACCGTGAACGCCGGGCTGACGGCGGCGGGACTGGCGATCACCTCGGCCAACCTGATGCCGGTGCCCGGCAGCTACATCAAGGTGGAGGGCGACGAGGCCGTCACCCTGATGAAGCTGATCTCGTACATGGACGACCTGGACGACGTGGCCCGCGTGGTGGCGAACTTCGACATCGACGACGCGACCATGGCCGCGATTGAAGACCAGCTCTAGTCCCGGGAGGGGGCGCCCGTGATCATCCTGGGCGTCGATCCGGGTTCCCGCGCGACCGGTTACGGTGTCATCGACACCGCGCCGGTCGCGCGCCTTTTGGGTGGCGGCGTGGTGCGGCCCCGCACGGGGGCGCCGCTGGCCGAGCGCCTGCGCGACATCCACGAGGGGCTCAGCGGCGCCATCCATGAGTTCAATCCCGACGTCATGGTCGTCGAGCGGGTGTTCAACGCGCGCAATCCCCACAGCGCCCTGGTGCTGGGCCATGCCCGCGGCGTGGCGCTGCTGGCAGGGGCGCAGGCGGGGCTTTCGCCCGTGGAATACACGGCGCGCGAGATCAAGCTGGCGGTCACCGGCACCGGCGGGGCGGGCAAGGAACAGGTACGCTTCATGGTGATGCGGCTGCTCCGGCTGACCGCCGAGCCGCCGCTCGACATGAGCGATGCCCTGGCCGCCGCCCTGGCGCACCAGGGGCGCGCCCGGCTGGCGGCGCGCGCCTGACCGCCGTTCCGATCACCTGTGGCACCGCGCGGGTCGATCGCGCATAATGCCCCTGCCGGACGGGCGTACCGCCGGCGCGGACCCGCATCAGGACGGAACCGATGATCGCATTCCTCGAAGGCATCGTGGTGACGGGCGGCACCGACGCGGTCGTGAGCGTCGGCGGCGGCATCGGCCTGGAGGTGCACCTGTCGACGGCCGCGGCGGCCGAGTTGCCGGCGCCGGGCGAGCCGGTGCGCCTGTGGACGCACCTGGTGGTGCGCGAGGACGCCTGGTCGCTGTACGGCTTCCTCGACCCGTCCGAGCGCGGGATGTTCCGCCTGTTGCAGACGGTCTCGGGCATCGGGCCGAAAGTGGCCCTCGGCATGTTGTCGAAGGCGGGCGCGACCGAGATCGCCGCCTGCCTGCGCGGGGGCGATGAATCGGCGCTGTCGCGGCTGCCGGGCATCGGCAAGAAGACCGCGGCGCGGCTGGTCGTCGAGCTGGGGAACCGGTTGCCCGAGCTGCCGCAGGCCGGCGACGGGACGGGAGCGGCCGGGGCGCGCTCGGCAGGTGCCGCGGCGGCGCTGGCGGTGCTCGGCGCGATGGGACTGGCTCCCGGGCAGGCTGAACAGGCACTGCAGCGGGCGAAGCAGGCCGACCCCGCGGCGGCCGCCGACACCGAAACCTGGGTGCGGGCCGCGTTGCGGCAGCTGCACCGGGCCGGCTGAACCGAACCGCGGCCCCAGGGCCGGCGGAAGGATGTAGCGTGCGCGACCAGCGATGGACCGACCCGGGGCAGCGTGAAGAGGAGCGCGAGCTGGAGACCAGCCTGCGGCCCCGGCGCCTGGCCGACTTCGTCGGCCAGGAGAAGGTGAAGGACAACCTGCGCGTGTTCATCACCGCGGCCAGGGCGCGCGGCGAGGTGCTCGACCACGTGCTGCTGCACGGGCCCCCGGGACTGGGCAAGACCACGCTGGCGCAGATCCTCGCGGCCGAGATGGGGCTGGAGATCCGCCTGACCAGCGGGCCGGCCTTCGGCAACGGCGCCGAACTCATCGCGCTGCTCAGCGAGCAGGCGGACAAGCGCGCCATCTTCATCGACGAGATCCACCGGCTCAGCCGCGTGATCGAGGAGCACCTCTACCCGGCCATGGAGGACTGGCGGGTCGAACTGATCATCGACAAGGGCCCGAACGCGCGGCACTTCAACCTGCAGCTCGAGCCGTTCACGCTGATCGGCGCCACCACGCGCGCCGGGCTGATCACGCCGGCGCTCCGCAGCCGCTTCGGCATCGTCTGCCACCTGGACTTCTACCCGGCCGACGAGCTGGCGATCATTGTCCGGCGCAGCGCCGTCATCCTCGGTGTCTCGCTGGCCGACGACGGCGCGCTGGAGATCGCCCGGCGCAGCCGCGGCACGCCGCGCGCGGCCAACCGGCTGCTCAGGCGCGTACGCGATTTCGCCCAGGTGGACGGTCGCCTGACCGTCGACCGTGAGGCGGCCGACGCGGCACTGAACCGGCTCGGGGTCGACGCGCTGGGCCTGGAGCCGCTCGACCGTCGCTACCTCGAGACCATGGCCGGACACTTCGCCGGCGGCCCGGTGGGCGTGCAGAACCTGGCCGTGAGCCTGGGCGAGGAGTGCGACACGCTCGAGGACGTGGTCGAGCCGTACCTGATCCAGTCGGGCCTGATGATGCGCACGCCGCGGGGCCGCGAGCTGACCGCGCGCGGCTGGACGCATCTCGGCCTGCAGCCGCCGGCCAACAGCGGCGCGGCCGGGGTCGCAGCCGCCGGCGGCGTCCTGCCCGAGCTGCCCTAGGCGAGCGGCGCATGCACGACGGTGACCCCGCATTCCAGTTCGACCTGCCGCCTGAGCTGATCGCGCAGGAGCCGGCGCTGCGGCGCGACGGCTCGCGCCTGCTGCTGGTCGGCGACGGTGGCCGCGTTGCCGGTGAAGCCCCGTTCGCGTCGCTGCCGCGCCTGCTGTGCGCCGGCGACCTGCTCGTGCTCAACGAGAGCCGCGTGCTGCCGGCCCGGCTGTGGTGCCGGCGTGCGGACACCGGCGGGCGCATCGAGATCCTGCTCATCGAGCCGCAGTCGGCGGCGGCGCCCGGCGCCTGGCGGGCGATGGCCCGGCCGGCGCGGCGGTTGCGGCCGGGACAGGCGCTGGACGTGATCGACCAGCCGGGCTCGCAGCTGGTGGTCGTGGCGCGCGACGACGAAGGGTTCGTGACGGTGGCGCCGGCAGGTGCGGGCGAGCCGCAAGACGAGGACGACGCCGACGCCGATGCCGATCCCGGCGACCGGCTGGCAGCCCTGGCGATGCGCTGCGGCCAGATGCCGCTGCCTCCGTACATCCGCCGCGAGGCGGGGCACGACCCGCACGAGTCCGCCGATCGCGAGCGCTACCAGACCGTGTTCGCGGCGCCGGGCATCGCTGCGGCGCGTTCGGTGGCGGCGCCCACGGCCGGGCTGCACTTCACGCCGGGCGTGCTGGCCGAACTGGGCGCCGCCGGCGTGGGCACGGCGCGCGTGCGCCTGCATGTGGGACCGGGCACGTTCCAGCCGCCGACCGCGGCGCAGGTCGCCTCAAGGCGCCTGCACGCCGAGCGCTTCGAACTGCCGGCGGCCACGGCCGCAGCGGTGGCCGCGACGAGGGCGCGCGGTGGCCGCGTGATCGCCGTCGGCACCACGGCGCTGCGGGTGCTCGAGACGGTGGCCCGGCTGCCGCTGCCCGCCGAAGCGGCCGACGGCGCCGCCTGGCATGCCGACCAGGGAGACAACAACGCCGGAAGCGCCGGCTTCTTCACCGGCGCGGCGCGGCGCGAGGACGGCCACTGGGCGGTGGCCGGGACCACGCGCTTGTTCATCGCGCCGCCCGACCGGGTGACGGCCGCCGACGGCCTGCTGACGAATTTCCACCTGCCGGGCTCGTCGCTGCTGATGCTCGTGGCCTCGCTGGTGGGCGACCCGGCCTGGCGCGAGGTGTACCGCGAGGCGGTGGCGCGCCGGCTGCGCTTCTACAGCTACGGGGACTGCATGCTGGCGCTGCCGGGCCTGGCTGCGGCAGGCGCCCCAACCGGAGACGTGACATGAACCGAATGCCGCTCGACACCCCGTTCTCGTTCACCGTGCTCGGCCGCGAGGACCGCGCCCGGCGCGGCGTGCTCCGCTGCGGTCACGCCGAGGTGCCGACGCCGGTCTTCATGCCGGTCGGCACCGTGGGCTCGGTCAAGGCGGTCACGTTCGAGCAGGTGGCGGCCACCGGATCGCGACTCATCCTCGGCAACACCTACCACCTGTACCTGCGGCCGGGGCACGAACTGGTGGCGCGGCGCGGCGGCCTGCACCGCTTCCAGGGGTGGGACGGCGCGCTGCTGACCGACAGCGCTGGCTTCCAGGTGTTCTCGCTGAGCGAACTCAACCGCATCACCGACGACGGGGTCGAGTTCCGTTCGCACCTGGACGGGAGCAAACATTTCTTCAACCCCGAACTGAGCATGGAGATCCAGCTGGCCCTCGGCTCGGACATCGTCATGGCCTTCGACCAGTGCGCGCCCTACGGCGCCGATCCGGCCGAGGTGAAGCGCGCGGTGGAGCGGACGACACGCTGGCTGCGCCGTTGCCGCGACGTCTTCGGCGGGCGCACGGTGCGCGACGGCTGGGAGCGCGTGCTGTTCGGCATCATGCAGGGCGGGGTGGATGAGCCGCTGCGGCGCCGCTCGGCCGCCGAGATCACCGAGCTGGACCTGCCTGGCTACGCGGTGGGCGGCCTGTCGGTGGGTGAGCCCACCGCGGCGATGCGCGAGATGACCGATCTGGCGGCGGGGCTGCTGCCGCCGGACAAGCCGCGCTACCTGATGGGCGTGGGATTTCCCGACGACATCCTGGCCGGCGTTGCGGCCGGCATCGACATGTTCGATTGTGTGCTGCCGACGCGGATGGCGCGCACGGGCACCGTGCTGACGCGCGACGGTCGCCTGGTCGTGAAGAATCAGGAATACGCCGAGGATGACCGGCCGCTCGACACGGAGTGCGGCTGCCCCGTCTGCGCGCGCCACTCGCGGGCTTATGTACGGCACCTGTTCCAGGCGCGGGAGATGCTCGGCCCCACGCTGGCGACCATCCACAACCTGCACTTCTACCAGGAGCTGATGGCGGGCATCCGCACCGCCCTGGAGGAGGGCCGTTTCGCCGACTACGCCCGCCTGGCCGGGGGGCGCTGGCGGGACGGCGAGGCCGCCCGCCTGGACGGCGTGAAACGACGCTCCGGCTGAGGGTTGGGGGACCGTACCGGTGCTTCTTGCCCCCGACCGGCCGGAATGGCATTGTTGTCCGTGCCGGGTCACCGGCCGCGCCCCGCTGGGGCGCCCAATCGACGATCCCCAGCAAGGAGAGGTCCATGCTTCCCGTGACCGTAACGGCTACCATCGCGCCTTTCGCGAACGCGCATCTGGCCCAGGCCGCGGCGCCCAGCGGCCCGTCGATGCTCATGCAGCTGCTGCCCATCGTCCTGATCTTCGTGGTGTTCTGGTTCCTCATCCTGCGTCCGCAGAAAAAGCAGCAGGACGTGCGGAAGAAGATGCTCGAGGCGATCCAGCGCGGCGACCGCGTGCTGACGACCGGCGGCATCTACGGAACGGTGAAGGACGTGAAGGGCGATGTCCTGGTCCTCACCATCGCCGAGAACGTGAAGGTCGAGGTGGCCAAGGGCGCCATCACGAGCGTCGCCACCGGCGAAGGCTGATTCCCGACTCGGGCGCCGCTGCCAGTGGCGGCGGCGCCCGGTCCCGTGCCCGCCGTCGCGGGTGACGTCCCCACCCGCGGCACAACAAAGGACGACCGATGCGCGTCGTTTTCATGGGCTCCCCCGACTTCGCGGTGCCGAGTCTCGAGGCGTTGATCGAGGCGCGGTTCGACGTGCGCCTGGTGGTCACGCAGCCGGACCGCCCGGCCGGTCGCGGCCGTCACCTGCTGCCCACGGCCGTCAAGCAGGTGGCCCTGGAGCATCACCTGCCTGTGCGCGAGTTCGGCCGCGGCGAGCACGCCGCGGTCTGTGCCGAGGTGCTGGCCTGCGAGCCCGAGGCCGTGATCGTGGCCGCGTTCGGGCACATCCTGCGCGAGCCGCTCCTGTCGACGCCGAAGTACGGCTGCATCAACGTCCATGCGAGCCTGCTGCCGCGCTGGCGCGGCGTCTCGCCGATCCAGTACTCGATCCTGCACGGCGACACCTGGTCCGGCGTCACGATCATGCGCATGGACGCGGGCGTGGACACTGGTCCCATCCTCGGGCTGAGGGCGGTGCCCATCGGGCCGGAGGATACCGCGGGTGAACTGCTCGACCGCCTGGCGGGCCAGGGGGCCGACCTGCTGCTGGAAGTGATGCGCGGCCTGCCGACAGGCCAGGTCGTGCCCGAACAGCAGGACGAAGCCGATGCCGTCTACGCGCCCAAGCTGACGCGCGCGCTGTCGGCGCTGCGCTGGGATCGCGACGTGGTGACGGTGCACAACCAGGTGCGCGCCCTGCAGCCGTGGCCCGGGTGCACGACGTTCCTGGGCGAGCAGCAGCTGAAGATCACGCAGGCCAGCCCGACCTCGCTGAACTCCGTCGGCCGCGAGCCGGGCACGGTGCTGGCGGTGCGCCCCGAGGGCGTGGTCGTGGCCTGCGGCCACGGCGCGCTGCTCCTGACGGGCCTGCAGGTGCCGGGACGGCGCCCGCTGCCGGTGGACGAGTTCCTGCGGGGCTTCGCCATCCGCCCCGGCGACGTCCTGCGTTCATGAACAGGAAGCCGCCGCGCGACGAGAGCTCCGGTGATCTGCCGGCACGCCAGGTGGCGGTGCGCGATGCAGCCCACGCCGTCCTGCTGGCCGTGCACGAAGGCCGCCGCCTCGACGAGAAGCTCGACGCCGCCCTCGGCCGCGCCCTGCCGCGCGACCGCGGCCTGCTGGCCGAACTGGTGCGCGGCACCCTGCAGTGGCAGGCGCGCTACGACCACCTCATCCGCCGCTTCAGCCGCCGCCGCCCGCCCGACGATCCCGCGCTGCTGATCGTGCTGCGCCTGGGCCTGCACCAGCTGTGCGGCCTGGACGGCGTGCCGGCCCATGCCGCGCTGCACGAGACGGGGGAGATGTGCCGCCGCTGCGTGGGCGACCGCGAGGTGGCGTTCGTCAACGGACTGCTGCAGGCCGTCCGCCGGCAGGCGCTGGGCGAACCGGCGCCGGTCGGGCGCGCGGCGCGCGAGGCGAAGTTGCGGCCGTACTTCGACGACCTGGGCCCCGGCTCGCCCGCCTGGCTGGCGGCCTGGCATTCACTGCCGCCGTGGCTGGTGGAGAAGTGGGTGGCGCGGCACGGCGCCGCCACCGTCGAAGCGATGGGCTCGTGGATCAACGACGCCGTGCCCGTCACGCTGCACGTGCGCGCGCCGGCCGTGACGAGCGCGGTGGCCGAGGCGCTGGCCCGTGAGGGCTTCCCCGTGGCCGCCTGCGCGGACCTGCCGCGTGCCCTGGAGCTCGTGGCCGCGACCGATCGCGCCGCGCTCACGCGCCTTCTGGGCGCGCACCCGGAGCTCATAGTGCAGGACCGCACCGTGCAGGAGGCGACGGCCTGGCTGGCGGGCGACGCGGTGGCTGCAGCCGGCACGGGCGACACGCTGTGCGACCTGTGCGCCGCGCCCGGCGGCAAGGCGGCGCTGCTGGCCGGCTGGTGGCCGGGCCGGCTCGTGGCCTGCGACGCCACGCGGGAGCGGACCGCCCTGCTGCGCGGTACCTTGAAAAGGATTGAGGCGCCGCAGGTGGGCGTGGTATTGGCTGATGGCCGGCGCCCGCCCCTGCGGCCCGGTTCGCTGGCCGCGGTGCTGCTCGACGGCCCCTGCAGCGGCACCGGCGTGCTGCGGCACCACCCGGAAGGGCGCTGGCGCCTGCGTCCGTCGCACATCGACCGCAGTGCGGCGCGGCTGGGTGAACTGGCGGCGGCGGCGGCCGACCTGCTGGCCCCGGGAGGCTGGCTGCTCTACGCGACGTGCTCGCTGGAGCCGGAAGAGAACGCCGATGTGGTCGCCGCGCTGCTGGCCGCCCGCCCCGACCTGGCGCCGGCACCGGACAGCGAGGGCCGCTGGCAGCGCCTGTGGCTGCCGCACGAGTCGGGTGGAGACGGGTTCTTTGCCGCGAGGCTGAGGCGGCAGTGATCGTGGCGACTTTGATCGCGGCACCGGAGACAGCCACGGAAGTGAGCGCACCATGAAGCTGTGGAAATTCCTGATCGTGCTCGGCATCGTCGGTGCGGTGGCCGCCGTGCTGGTGGCCGGCATCAATTTCCTGGTGCTGCCCTCGCTCGTGCACAGCAACGAGGAAGTGGCGGTGCCGGACCTGCGCGGCGCCTCGCCCCAGGCCGCGGCCGACCTGCTGCGCCCGCTCGACCTGGAGGTCGTGGTCTTGCGCACCAGCGCCCATGCCAACATGGGTGCCGGCCTGATCAGCGACCAGGTCCCGGCGCCCGACGCGGGCATCCGCAAGGGGCGCGTGGTCAAGGTGGTGGTCAGCAGCGGGCCGGCGACGACGGGCCTTACCGACCTGGTGGGCCTCTCGGAACGACAGGCGGGCATCACCCTGCAGCGCGACAGTTTCCAGCTGGGCCGCGTCTCGAGAATGCAGAAGGAAGGCCTGAGCGAGCCCCAGGTGGTGGCCCAGCACCCGCAGCCGGGCACGAAGCTGAACAAGGGTTCGGTGGTGGACCTGGTGGTGGCCGAGCCGGGCCCCAGCATCCACTTCATGATGCCCGACCTGCGCGGCGTGCCGCTGTTCAAGGCCCGCAAGCTGATCGACGCCGCCGGCCTGCTGACGGGCGAAGTCGACACCGAACGCCACTCCGGCGCCGCCGACAACACGATCCTGGAACAGCGTCCGCGGGCCGGCGCCCGCGTGGCGAAGGGGGAAGTCGTTGACGTCCTGGTCTCGTCCCGCTGAAGGCCGCGCCCTGGTGGCGCCGTCGCTGCTCTCGGCCGATTTCGCCGACCTGAAGGGCGAGCTCGACTCGCTCCAGGCCTGCGGCGCCGACCTGCTGCACCTGGACATCATGGACGGGCACTTCGTGCCCAACCTTACCTTCGGCCCCTTCATCTGCGAGGCCATCCGCCGCCTGACGCCGCTGCCCCTGGACGCCCACCTCATGATGACCCACCCGCACCGCTACCTGGAGGCGTTCGCGAAGTCGGGCGTGGACGGCATCACCATCCACGTGGAAGCCACCTGCGACGTGGGCGCGGCCCTGGACCAGATCGGCGCCCTGGGCTGCCAGCGCGGCCTGTCGCTGCGCCCGGCCACCGACCTGGGCGAGATGCTGCCGTTCCTGGACCGCGTGGACCTGGTGCTGGTGATGAGCGTGCCGCCGGGCTTCGGCGGGCAGTCGTTCGACGAGGGCGCGCCTGAGCGCATCGCCTGGCTGAAGCAGCGGCGGGCCGAGATGGGCGGGCGGTGGCTGATCTCGGTGGATGGCGGGATCAACGATGTGACGGGCGCCGCGTGTCGGGAGGCGGGCGCCGATATCCTGGTGAGCGGGTCCTGGCTGATGAAGGCGAAGGATCGCGCCGCGAGGGCGGCGTTATTGAAAGGCTGACGATTTTTCGTTGACGCTGATGTTTGCGGCTGGTAAAGTTCGACTTCCTCCCACTTGAACATTCTGGATACGACCGGGTTGCCGCGGCTTCGTTGTGGCGCGTTGCAGCGTTTTATCGCTGTGGGGCTGCTCGCGATGTCGTCGTGTTACCCGCAATGGTTGGAGCTATGGGAGACGGTGACATGCTGAAACGCGTGGTGCGTGCGGTGGCTGTGGCCGGGCTGTTGGCGGTGGCTGCGGCTGCGGTGGTGGGCGTGACCGCGGAGACCGCGGAAGCGCGGCAGGTGCATAGGATGGCGGTGGCGGGGGATCCGGGGGATGGGAGTGTTGGGGATCCGACGGATGGGTTGGATGGGGATCCTACTGATGGTGAGGACGGGGATCCTAATGACGGTGAGGACGCTACTTCGAGTGGAGGCGGCCACAAGGGGCCGACATCGGGTGATCCTGGAGACGGTTCAGAAGTGTCGTCGAACCCGGGTTTGGCCAACGGCGCGTACTCGGCATTGGGCTTCCTCGTGCGCTGGGTGTTGACTTCGTGGTGATTCATGAAGGCGCGCGGAATCGAACTGCGAGACCGCGCCAGGATCGAAGGGATCGGTGTGTCATGTCAGTACGGGTAGGTGGCACCAGGTTGATGGGCTTGGTCGCGTTGCTGATGGCGCTGCTGGTCGTGGTGGGGCAGCCGGTTCAGGCGCTCGCGAAGCAGCGGATCGCGGTTGCGCAGGTGGGGAATCCGCGGGATGGGTTGGCGGGTGATCCAGGAGATGGACTGGACGGTGATCCCGGCGACGGCTTTGGCGGCGATCCAGGTGATGGTGACGAGGGCGATCCTACGGATGGCGAAGGAGACCATGCACTAGCCGGGGACCCCGGTGATGGTGACGGCGTAACCGCTTCTGCGGGCTTCGATGTTTGGGCCCAGTACGGCTGGCCGGTGTGGACCAATTTGATTGTGGCGATGGCACTTGTCCGGATCCGTGGGCGCTGATCTGGCAGCAGGCCATAACTTACAGGGCCAAAACCAGTTATGCTTGTGCCGGCCGATCCATTCTCAAGAACGAGCCTGGGCGCACTTGACTCTTGATCTTCAGGACCGGAATGGCCTAAGATCAAGTGGCTTGCGAAGCCCGGATGGACAACTCGGGGACGACACGCTCAAGGCTTCCCCACTGGCCTTAATGACATTGGCGAGTGGGTACTCCTCCCAAGCCTTGTGGAGTTGATGAGATGAAGACGCGCGTCTGCAATACCCGATTGAACGTCAGCGCAGCCCTGCTGGTGCTCGCTGTCGTAGCCGCCGCTTTTGCTGCACCTGTCTTCGCGCGCGAAAACATTGCAGTAGGCCAGGCAGGGGATCCCGGCGATGGTGAAGAAGTATTTTCTGGTGGTTCATCAAACGATGGCTCTACAACAGTGACTAGGGCCGAGTCGGTTTCCAATCCAGAGAAGACTCGGGCAATTCCAGTTCTGATCCCCGTGTTCGTTTCAGGTGTCGTTTTCTTCCAAGTGTATCTCGTCGCCGCGAATATGGAGTTGAGGCGCCAATGATGAATACCCCGCAGCACGGTCATTACGGGGAATGGTCGCGGCCAATTCCCGCCGGTGACGACTATGCAGCGGCGCAGGAGTACTACAGGAATGAGAACTACTCGAAGGCCGAAGAGATTCTGCGACGGCATGTCGAGGACGATTGTTCGGTTCAACCTGCACAAGAGCAGATAGCTTCGGAATCTGTATTGGTGCTTTATTGTTGGTGCCTTTATCAGCTTAAGCGATTCGATGACCTTGAATTGAAGCTTGATGCGATTTGCGACGAGCGGGGTGAACTGCGAGGCGAAATCCTGCTTGTGTGGTGCCGGCTTAAGCTACAGAATGGCGGATTTGACCTCGCAGCAATGGCTTGTCAACGATTCATTTCTGAGCATTGCGATGCGATCCACCCATAATGGGCCGCTTCATGTTTGTGCTTGGCATCGCACAATACAAGCTTGGAAATGTTGAAGACGCAGTTGAATCGTTAGAGGCGGCCCATGCGCTCAATAATATCGTTGGCAACCGACATGAAGCTGCGCTCGCCGGCAATTTTCTTGGCTTTGTTGCAGGCCGTACATCCAACTATCTTGAGTCGATCAAATGGTACAAGCGTTCACTAACTTACTTTGTTGGAATGGGGCTGCCGCGCAAGTGTTCTATGGTTCATTTAAACCTCGGCATTTCCCACTATAAAACGGGGGAGTACGAAGCCTCAAAGTACCAGCTTGAGCAATCCCTCCGCCTAGGCGCCAAAGCCAACGCCCCCCACCGCCAATGCTTCGCCAACATAGCCTTGGGCAACGTCCATCGCCTGACCCGCGACTTCGAATCCGCACGCCGTCACCTGCACCCGCCTACAACCAGGCGCAGGAACTGCAATTCCCCCGGGAAGAGGCCCTGGCCCTGGAGTTCCTCGGCGATGTGTACCGCGACGAGGGCCAGACCGAATCCGCGCGGCGCTTCTATGCGAGGGCGATGGCCATCGGTCTGCAGATCGCGCCCGAAGGCGACATCGTGATGGAGTTGCGCCGGCGCAACGGTGAGTGTTTCGGGCTGGAGAATCGGGCGGCCGAGGCGATGCCCGAGTTGCAGCGCGCGCTCGACATGAGTCGCGCGCAAAAGGATCGCTTCGAGGAGGGCGTCACGTTGCGCGTGATGTCCGAGGTGGCGTACCGGTCGCACGACCTGGCGAATGCGCGGCGGTTCATCGACAAGTCTTGCGCGTTGCTGGTGGAGATCGGTGCGCGGCACGAGGCGGCCATTGCGCTGCTGCACAGTGTCGACCTGCGGTTGGCCGAAGTGGAGACGGGGCGTGGTCAGAGTCCGCGCGCCATGCTGCTCGACCAGGCGTGGCGGCAGGCGACTGAGGCGCTCGACCTGTTCATGCGGGTGGATGTGCGCTGGTGGACGGACAAGTGCCGGGCCACGGTGGCGCGCGTGTCGGCGATGCGAAGTGCGGCCGAGCGCGGCGCGGCCGACGCCAAGTCGAAGCTGGCCGGCTACGCGCCGGGCGATATCATCGTGCATGCGAGCACGGCGATGCGCGACCTGGTCCAGCTCTGCGACATGTTCGCTTCGTGCGATGACCCGGTGCTGGTCACCGGCGAGACGGGCACCGGCAAGGAAGTCGTCGCGCGGCGCCTGCACACGCATGGGCGGCGCGCCGATGGTCCGCTCGTCGTCGTGAACGTGGCGGCGATCCCGCAGACGATGTTCGAACGCGAGTTCTTCGGCCATACGAAGGGCGCCTTCAGCGGCGCCGATCGCGACAGCCAGGGCTATGCGGCGCAGGCCGACGGCGGCACGCTGTTTCTCGACGAGATCGGTGACCTGCCGCTGGAGGTGCAGCCGAAGCTGTTGCGTCTTCTGCAGGAGGGCACGTACCAGGCCATCGGTGACCCGAAGGTGCGCCGCACCGATGTGCGGTTGATCGCGGCGACGAACGCCAACCTGCGGCAACACGTGGCCGAGGGGAAGTTCCGCGCCGACCTCTACTATCGCCTGCAGACGCTCGAGCTCGACATCGCGCCGTTGCGCGATCGCCCCGAGGACGTCCTGCCGCTGCTGCGCCATTTCCTCAGCCTGGCAGCCAATCGCCCGGTCGATCTTGCCGAGTACTTCAATCGGCGCAGCCTGGCGCAGCTGGTGCAGCACGAATGGCCGGGCAACGCGCGCGAGATCGCGATGGTCGCGAAGCGCGCCCACCTGGCCCTGCTGGCGCAGGGGAGGGTGCTCGTCCAGGTTGCGAAGACCGACGGGTCGTACCTCCTGGCCGACGGCCCGGGTGACATGCCCACGATCGAAGAGGCGGCGCCTGCCTTCCTCACGCCGGTCGAGGCCGCGGAGCGCACGCGCATCCTGCTGGCCATCGAGGCGAACGGCGGCAGCCGGTTGCTGGCCGCGCAATCGCTGGGGATGGGGCGCAGCACGCTGTACCGGAAGCTGGCGCGGTTGGGCATCGCAACACGGCAAGACTGAAATCCACACAGATTCGCGGACGTGATGTGATGAGGTGTTTCCGCTTGCGCACGATGTAAAAGTTTAATATAGTGCGTATATTGCGCACGAAGGGAACACAAATTGCATTCATACTCCCAGTTCGCGACGGCTCTAGGGCTTCTGGATGGCCGATTGTCCCTAGTCTCGGCGCCCATGTACCGACTTGTCGTCTGCGGCGGAACCGCTTTGGTGGCAACAGGTTTGCTGCAACGCAGCACAAGGGATGTGGACATCCTGGCGCTGGCTGACGACCTGGGGTGCCTCATTGATCCGTCGCCGCTGCCGGCACCTTTGCTCAGCGCCGCTGCTGAAGTAGCCGCTGATCTGGGTCTTCCGGCGGACTGGCTGAACAACGGTCCCAGCAGCGGCGACGGTGGCCTTTTCCGGCTCGGTCTGCCGGACGGTCTGGCGCAGAGACTGCGTTGGGAGCGTTTCGGCGATCACCTGGAAGTCGGCTTCATCAGCCGGCTCGACCAGATCCACTTCAAGCTCTACGCCGCGGTGGATCAGTTCGGCAGCTACCACGCGACGGATCTGCAGGCGCTGCACCCGACCGACAACGAGCTGATCGCGGCTGCCGACTGGTCGCGATCGCATGATCCATCACCCGGCTACCGGCAGGGACCGATCCAATTCCTGGGAGCGTTCGGCTATGGCCATCTCTGCGACCGAGTTTAGGGACACCGTCCGCGACCGGCTCCTGGGCCTGTTGTGGCGGCAGTGGTCTGCGATCGGCGTAGCCGGATACAGCGAATCGGTCGAGACACGCATTGTGGATCCTGAAGCGCTCCTCCTGCTGACCCTGACCGTCGGCCGCTACGACGCCCGTCTCTACGATGCCGTCCTGGAATGGCTGGACCTCAATGCCGACTATCTCAACGTGCAGCGTCTGCAGAATCTGGCGCCGTCCTTCGGTCCGCATGCCCGGGCCGGGTTGGGTGCGATTGCCGAGCGGCTCGGCCGGCGGTCTGCGGTCGCGTTGAAGTGGAAGAAGCTGGCGGCACTCCCGGGCCTGGCACAGGAGGAGCCACTCTTTCTCCTGGCCGACGGAAGCGCGATGCCCCTTCCCGCTGCACACGACGAGGTGTTCCGCAAACACGGGCTCCTGCGCGCGCCGATCACCACGCGCGGAGTCGCGCAGCCTTTTCCAAACGAAGGCATGCCGTCGCTGCTCCTGCGGTTGCGGGCCCTGTTTGGCGTGAGCATCCGCTGCGAGATCCTGTGCCTGCTGGGCTCGACGAGCGAGATTCATCCTTCGCTCATCGCCAGGCAGATCGGGCAGGCGCCGCGCACGGTGCAGGACGTGTTGGTGGACATGGTGCGCTCAGGGGTGTGCAGGTGCGGACCAGCGCCCGCGCGAAATACTATGCGCTGGTCCCCGGCGCTTTCGATGACCTGCTGCGACCGGAAGGTCGGACACCATGGACCAACTCCGTGCCATTGTTCCGGGCACTCGAGGCGATCTGGCTGGGGCTGTCCGATTCGGGGGAGCGGGATCTGCCCGTTACGCTGCTCGCGTCACAGTGGCGACGCACGGCGCAGTCGATCCGGCCGTTGCTAGGTGACAGCGGACTTGGACAACCTCTGCGGGACGAAACGTCGTTTGTCGGGGAGGCTTACTACGACGTGTATTTGGAAGACATCTTGCGAATCTTGCGGCATCTATAGAAACCAAGGTCGGACACCCACGACAAATATCGCACCGCTGCTTTAGGCGCTCGAAGCGGTGTGACTCGGGCTGTCGGTCCGGGGAAGCAGGATGCCCCTGCTCGACGACAGCGGGCAAAGACAACCCCTTTGGGACGAGGATCATTCATGGGCGAGGCCCACGGAAGCGTATGTGGTAATGCCCCGCGTATGTAGGCAACGGTGTCGTTCCCGAATACAACAATGAGAAATTGCCGACGCTTAGTTTTGATCTCGCCAACTTGGTGGTTAGGAAACGGGAAGGAATGCAGCACATCGTACCACCGTCACGAGGACTGGGATAATCTAAGCGAAGCAGTGGTGACTCGGCGTTTGAGCCGGAGCAGGTTGTCCATGGAATCTGCTCGTGGTCGCCGGTACCTGTCGAGTCGCGCATCGGATACCCTCGCGATTTCTGTAGGCGAGCCGCGACAAAATCTAGTTGACACTTCGTTGAAAGCAGCCGTAGCATCGTCGCGTATTCCAAACGCATCACCCTTCTGCGGCAGATCGGCCGCAAGCGCCCAGGGTGGTGTGCAGTGAGCGGCGGTGGCTCGCTGCTGATCGCGTTTTTGAGACCGTGTGAATCGCGCCGTAATGTGAACCCGGCAAGTCATATTGCGCCAGTTGCGCACCAGGCAGGTCTGGTGTGGCGTGGAGATTGCCGAATCACTGCTGCGCGCCATGTGCACGATCTCGTTTGAAGGCACAGTTTTTCATTGGGGGTGCCTCAATGAACAAGGCCTTTTTGCTTGTCCTCTTTCTGGTCGTGAGTTCGGCCGCATTCGCCGAAGATGAATGGTGCCTCACGCCCACTTCTTCGGTGGATCCGTTGAAATCGCTGGGCGTTTCGCACCCTTACCCACACGAGATGAACTCCGCCGTCTTCCGCATTTTCATACATCTCCTGCGGCGAAGTGACGGCACGGGCGGGATAACGTCGCAGCAGGCCGACGAACAACTCGAGTGGCTCTTCAACGGCATGGCCCCCTACGGCGTCTCTTTCGTTGAAATTGGCCGCGATGAGATCCTGTACCGCTACTTCGACTCAATATTCTACAACCAGATTCCTTTGAGGGTCTACGATCGCACCGATGCTGTAGACATTTTTCTGGGCGATCCAGCCCCGGTAGATCCCAACGGGAATTTGGAATTCCCCTGGTTTCATAGACACCTAACAAGCCACGCTTCGTGAGGCGCTCTCGAACGCCTCGGGACTGACGTTGCCAAGGTGGCTGTGACGACGCCTGACATTGTAGAACATTGCGATGTAGTTGAACAGGTCCGCTCGCGCCTCTTCAAGAGACCGGTAGATCCGCCGACGAACCCACTCCTTCTTCAATGAACTGAAGAACGATTCGGCCACTGCGTTGTCCCAGCAGTTGCCGCGACGGCTCATGCTTGGAACAAGCTTGTTGTGGGCGCAGAACCGGTGCCAGTCGTCGCTTCCGTACTGCGACCCCTGATCCGAGTGCACCACGACGCGGCACTTGGGACGCCGCAGGCGGACCGCCATCTTCAGTGCATCGATGACAAGACTGCGTGTCATTGTCGGCTGCATCGACCAGCCCACGATCCTTCGCGAGAACAGGTCCAGCACGATCGCCAGATATAGCCAGCCCTGCCACGTGCGGATGTACGTGATGTCGGTCACCCAGGCCTGGTTCGGCTCGTTCACTGTGAACTCACGCTGCAGGATGTTCGGCGCCAGGATCGCCGGCCGGCCGTTCACGTAGCGCGGCTTCCGGTAAGCATGGGCGCCGCGGATCCGATTCTGGCGCATGATGCGCTCAACACGATGCAGGCCACAGGACTCGCCCCATTCGCGCAGGTCCTTAAACACCCGCGGACTCCCGTACGAGTAGTTGCTGGCCTCGTGGCTGGCGGCGATCAGCTCGCGCAGGCGCTGGTCCTCGATCGCACGCGCCGATCGGGGCTCCTTGAGCCAGGCGTAGTAGCCGCCCGATGGACCCCGCAGCACGCGACACATCACCGCTATACGGTGCTCGTGTTGGTGTTTTGATGAACGCGTACTTTACTCGTGGTCCTTTGCAAAGTACGCGGCGGCTTTTTTAAGATGTCTCGTTCTTCCTGCGCCCGCTTCAAATCCGCCTTCAGCTTCTGGATCTCGAGCTTGGAGTTTGGCCACCTCGTCGGACTCCGGGGCCGCCGGCGGCGTGGCGGACCCAGAGGTACAGGGTGTGCGCAGGCACCCCAATCCGCTCAGCAACGTCCTTGACCGGGTACCCCCGATCCACGACCTGCTTGACCGCGTCCGCTTTGAACTCGGGAGAGTACTTTTGGCTGCTCATCGACTCCTCCTTCAGGTACAATTGTACCGTAAGAGGTGTCTAGAGAACCGGGGGAATTCCAGACATCTACAGCCTGCGGGGTGAACACGTGCGGGCGCTGGTATCGCGATCCTTGGTCGCAGGTGTGCACTCTGTGGATTGGGACGGAACGAGCGACGACGGCATGGGGCTCCCGAGTGGCGTGTATGTCGCTCGCTTGACCTCGGGGCCAGTGGTTTCCGTGAAACGGTTGACGTTGGTTCGCTAGAACTGGAGATGTCATTGGGGGCGGGCCGCCCCGCCCCCGAGCTGAACAGGTGGTGCCGCAATGCGATCGCGATACAAATGCCTGGCTGCCTTGGCGGCACTTCTTCTGGCGGCATCCCCGCTGACGGCGGCAACGTGGCGTGTGGAACTGAACGGTAGCGGCGACTTCACCGACATTCAACCCGCAGTGGACGCTGCGGCGGCCGGCGATACGATTCGCATCAGGCCGGGGCGCTTCGCGACGTTCCATCCCATTGGCCTGCCTGGGTACTTTGACGAAGTCATTGTCTTGATCAGAAAACCCAATCTGACGTTCATTGGCGCGGGCAAGAACGTAACGAGAATTGGGCCGACGTCTGCTTATGTCCCCTATGCGAAGGCGCCACGTGCGTTCTTTTCGCTTTCGCCAAACAATTTCAAGCTAAGAGACCTGACAGTCGAGAATGTCTGTCTGCTCGTGTTTGCCAGCAACTATGTGGACATTGAGGGCTGTACTTTCAATGCTCCGGATCATCGGATAATTTGTATTTCGATTTATGACTCTGCGGCGCGCGTTGAGTCGTGCGAGTTCACGCTGTATGGTGCGCTCGGTGTTCTATTTAATGGTCCGAGTTCAGGTGCCGTCATCAATGCCTGCCAGTTCTTGGGAACCGGCAACAGCAATCCCGTCAACTGCTCATTTGGCCCCCGAAATGTCAGCGTATCCGGTTGCAATGTCACGAATGGTGGCTTCGTGTTCTATGACGCGACTGGGTCGGTTGCGAACTGTACGTTCGTAAACGGGATCGCGAAGGCGCTCCACGTCGACATGCCGACTTCGAATATCTTGCTCAACAGTGTCACCATTGAAGGAGGTGCGGAAGTGGGGCTTTCAATCCTCGGTAGCGGCAGGGTGACGGCTGAAGGGCTCGTGATAGCCGGTACGACCACTGCCGCGATCACAACTTCCGCGCGTAGCTATTTGTCCGTCCGCAATTCGAGCATTCTTCCTGCGTCCGGATGGGCCGTGTACGCCAATGTGTCTTCAGGCTGGCCAACCCACACCCTGGATCTCACCAATAACAACTGGGGCGTGACGGACGCCGCCGCCATCGACGCCATGATCTGGGATCACCATGACGACCCCAACAACCCCTGCACGGTGATCTACCAGCCGTATGTCGGGCAGCCGGTGTCCATTGAGTCCACGACCTGGGGTGGGTTGAAGTCGCTCTGGCGCTGAGCGTCGTGGTTTCTTGTCGATCTGGCACTACCTGACCGTTTCCTTGCCCAATCCCCCCCCAAATGCTACATTCGCAGGTCCGCTGGCCCTTTTCGGCCGGCTCCGGACGCATCGCCGAAGTGTGGAACTTTCTGCGATGGCGCCCGCAACATGTTGATTTAGCGTAGGATGCGCGCAGCGTCCCGGCGGGCTGGCTCGAAAGAGCGGGGCCCTCGGGCGGGCACGCCCTTTTGCCGTGACCGGCCCCCGGGGCCGTGCGCGGGTGCGCCCAAGACCGACCAGACAGGAAAAAAGACCGTGTTCCAGGACCTGACCAGACGCCTCGACGCCACGCTGAAGAAGCTGTCCGGCGCCGACCGTCTGACCGAGGACAACGTCAAGGAAGCGCTCCGCGAGGTGCGCCTGGCGCTGCTCGAGGCCGACGTCAACTACAACGTCGCCAAGAACCTGATCGCGAACATCCGCGAGAAGGCCCTCGGCCAGGACGTCCTGGGCAGCCTTACGCCGGCGCAGCAGGTCGTGGGCATCGTCAACCAGGAGCTGACGAAGCTGCTGGGCGGCCACGCCAGCGAACTGAACCTGGACGCGGCCAAGGCGAAGAACAAGGGCATGACCGTGGTCATGGTCATGGGCCTGCAGGGCTCGGGCAAGACCACCTTCTGCGGCAAGCTGGCGCTGCGCATGAAGAAGGAAGGCCGCGTGCCCATGCTGGTCGCGTGCGATATCTATCGCCCCGCGGCCATCGACCAGCTGCACGTGATCGGCGACAGCATCGGCGTGCTGGTGCACAGCGATCGCGAGAAGAAGAACCCGTCGCAGATCGCCAAGCTGGGGCAGCGGCGCGCGCGTGACAACGGCTGCGACGTGCTGATCATCGACACCGCGGGTCGCCTGCACATCGACGACGCCCTCATGGGCGAGCTCGAGGCGATCCAGCAGATGGTGCCTTCGGACGAGAGCCTGCTCGTGCTCGACGCGATGACCGGCCAGGAAGCCGTGAACATCGCCGGCACGTTCGCCAAGCGCCTGAACTTCGACGGCGTGGTGCTGACCAAGCTCGACGGCGACGCGCGCGGCGGCGCGGCGCTCAGCGTCCTGGAAGTGACCGGCAAGCCGGTCAAGCTCTGCGGCGTGGGCGAGAAGCTGGAGGACCTCGAGGTCTTCCACCCCGACCGCATGGCCGGGCGCATCCTTGGCATGGGCGATGTGCTCACGCTCATCGAGCAGGCCCAGGACAAGATGGACCAGGCCACGGCCGAGCACCTGGCCGGGCGGTTTGCGCAGGGCGAGTTCTCGCTGGAGGACTTCCAGTCGCAGATCAAGCAGATGAAGAAGATGGGGCCGCTCAAGGGCGTGCTCAAGATGCTGCCGGGTGTCGACGGCGACATGCTCGACAAGGCCAAGGTGGACGACAAGCAGTTCAACCAGGTCGACGCGATCATCAACTCGATGACCGTCAAGGAGCGCCGCCAGCCCGACATCATCAACGGTTCGCGGCGCAAGCGCATCGCGAACGGAAGCGGCACCACGGTGTCGCAGGTCAACAAGCTGCTCAAGCAGTATCGCGATATGCGGCGGATGATGCGCGACATCAACGCTGCAGGCGGCCTTGAGGCCTTCGGCAAGAAGGTGTTCAAGGCCTAAGAGGCCGGCTCGCGGCAACGCGAGGGGCCACGTACGCTGCGCGCATGGTGCATGCAGCGAAACCACCGTAAGGGGAGGCTGATAGTGTCCACAACGATTCGTTTGACGCGCATGGGGCGCAAGAAGAGGCCGTTCTATCGTCTGGTCGCGGTCGATCACCGCAAGCGGCGCGACGGCGCCTACCTGGCCAATCTCGGCTACTACAATCCTTTCACGGATCCGTTCGATGTGAAGCTGCACACCGACGAGATCATCACCTGGTTGAGCCGCGGCGCCACGGTTTCCGAAACCGCGCGCAACCTGCTCAAGGGTGAAGGCATCCTCTATCGCTACTCGCTGGTGAAGCAGGGCGTGGATGCCGCCGAGATCGAGGCCCGCGTGACGACCTGGAAGCAGGGCGCCGAGGCCGGCGAAGCCAAGCGCGTGCAGGAGAAGACCGCGCGCCTCGCCAAGGCCGCCGCCGAGAAGAAGGCCGCCGAGGAAGCCGAAGCCAAGGCCAAGGCCGAGGCTGAGGCCGCTGCGAAGGCCGCCGAGGAGGCCGAGGCCAAGGCCAAGGCCGACGAGGAAGCCGCCGCTGCCGCCGCTGAAGGCGAAGCGACCGAGCAACCCGCGGAAGGCGACAGTTGAGCGCCCCGCGCGATGAGTTTCCCGCGGACGAGGCCGTGAACCCGGCCGACCTGCCGCAGGGCGATGAGCTGACCATCGGTCAGGGCGCGTGCTCGAACTCATCTCCTATGTGGTGGTCAACCTGGTGAGCCACCCCGCGGAAGTGACGGTGGACATCCTGCGCAGGCAGGACCGCGACGTGTATCAGGTCAAGGTGAACCCTGAGGACCTGGGTCGCGTGATCGGCAAGGGCGGTCAGACCGCCCGTGCGCTGCGGGTGCTGCTGACGGCAGTCAGCGCCCGGACCGATCAGCGCATCGGCCTGGACATCGTCGAATAGCATGGCAACGAACGCGGCAGGATTCATCGCGATCGGCGAGATCGTGCGCGCGGTCGGGCTGCGGGGCGAGCTGAAGCTCTATCGGCTGCTCGATTTCCACGAGCCGCTGCTGGGCAGCCCCTTCCTCGTGTGGGAAGACGGCAGTCCGGCCGGGGTGTCCCGGCACCGCATCATGAGCGGCGGGTGCTGGGGGCTGACGACCAAGGGCGTGGGCGGCCGTGACGGCGCCGACGCGATGATCGGGCGCGAGCTCGGTTTCCTGGCCGCCAGCTACCTCGACCCTGCGTTCCCCAAGCCGAGCGGCGGCCTGCCGTTCCGCTGGGTGGGGCGCGAGGTGGTCACCGTGGGTGGCGAGATGGTCGGGATCGTGGACGAGGTGCGGCGCGTGGGCGCCCAGTTCCTCCTGGTGATCCCGGACGGCGCGCACGAGATGCTGATCCCGGCGCTGCCGCCGATCCTGCGGCCCGGCGACGGGCTCGAAGGACAGCTGGTGATCGATCCGCCGGAAGGGCTGCTCGATGTCCAGCGAGACTGAGCCGGACGACGGTCTGGACGTCGGCAAGGGGAACAGCCAGGCACCGGTCATCCGCGTGCTGACGCTCTTCCCGGAGATGGTCCGCGCGGTGCTGGCCACCAGCATCCCGGGCCGCGCCGAACGGCAGGGGCAGGTTCGCTACGAAGTCACCGACATCCGTGACTTCGCCGTGGACAAGCACCGTACCGTCGACGACACCGCCTACGGAGGCGGGGCCGGCATGATCATGATGGCGCCGCCCGTGGTCGAGGCGGTGGAGAAGGTCCGGCAGCGTGAAGACGCCACCGTGATCCTGACCACGCCGCAGGGCGAGACGTTCAGCGAAAAGCTGACGCTCGAACTGCTGGCGGACCTGCAGGCCAAGGGCGAACTGATCCTGGTCTGCGGGCGGTACAAGGGCATCGACGAGCGCGCCCGCGAACTGGTCGTCACGCGCGAAGTCAGCATCGGCGACTACGTCCTTTCGGGGGGCGAGCTGCCGGCGCTGGTGGTGGTCGACGCGATCGTCCGGCGACTGCCGGGAGTCTTGCACGACGAGGATTCGGCGGCGAACGACAGCTTCACCGCCGACCGCGAAGGCGGCCTCGACTGCGCCTGGTACACGAAGCCCCCGGTCTACCGGGGCCTGGACGTACCCGAGGTGTTGATGTCGGGTCACCACGCGAACATAGAGGATTGGCGCCGGCGGCAGGCCGCCGAGCGCACGCGGGCACGACGGCCGGAACTGGCCACCGCCCCCGCCGAAGTGCCGAAGAAGCAGAAGAAGCGCGACTGACCTCGCGCGAGACCGCAACAGGAGGACGAGATGAACATCGTGGACAAGATGCGCGCCGAGAACCTGCGCACCGACCTGCCCGACTTCGCGATCGGTGACACCGTGAACGTCGGCGTGCGCATCGTTGAAGGCAACAAGACGCGCACGCAGAACTTCATCGGTGTCGTGATCGCGCGTTCGGGCGCCGGCATGGAGGCGACGGTCATGGTGCGGAAGATGTCCGGCGGCGTGGCCGTCGAGCGTATCTTCCCGGTCCAGTCGCCGAACGTCGAGTCGATCTCGGTGAAGAAGAAGGGCCGCATCCGCCGCGCCAAGCTGTACTACCTGCGTGGCCGCACCGGCCGCAGCGCCCGCATCCGCGAAGCGCGTCGGTAGGTCCCGCTTGAAGGCGGTTGCCGGAGCGCTGGCGGACTACGACCGCGAGCGCTCGCGGGACGGCCGCCTGCTGCTGGGTGGAGTCGACGAAGCGGGGCGCGGCTGCTGGGCTGGCCCCGTCGTCGCCGCCGCCGTGGTGCTGCCCGCCGGCTGGGCCCCCGTCGGCCTGGACGACAGCAAGAAGCTGTCGCCCGCCCGCCGCGAGGCTCTCTACACCGAGATCCGCGCCGGCGCGCTGGCCTGGACCGCCTGTGCCATCAGTGCGCCCGAGATCGACAGCACCGACATCCTGCGCGCCACCCTGCGGGCCATGTCCCGCGCGGTGGCGCGCCTGCGTCTGACGCCCGACCTTCTCCTGGTCGACGGCAACCAGCTCCCCACTGTATCCATTCCCGCCGAATCCATCGTCCGCGGCGACGGCACCAGCGCCGCCATCGCGGCGGCCTCCATCATCGCCAAGGTGCTGCGCGACCGCGTGATGGTCGCGTGGGACAGGCACTATCCCGGTTACGGATTCGCGGCGCACAAGGGGTACGGCGCGGCTGCGCATCGCGAGGCGATCGAGCGGTTGGGGCCTTGTGTGTTGCATCGGTATTCTTATGAGCCGTTGGCTTCTCGGGGGCAGGGGCGGTTGTTCTGACAGTGGAGCGGTCGGGGAAACTGGCTCAAGACCCAAGTTCAACCTGTGCAGCACTTCCGGACACATGTTCGCCGAACGTCCAGCGCGAGACTTGCTCCGGCGTAAGTTGATTCGACGGGGCCCGCGGCTGCCCCCCCGGCCCCTTTTGGCCCCCCCCCATTGGCGTGGCGTGGGTCTGTCTGCTCTGCGCCCGGTCGACGCCCGGCCGCCGTCTCCCCCCCCGGGCCGCCCCCGGGGGGCGGGGGGGGGGGCGCCGCGGGGACGCCGGGGGGGGGGCGGCCGGCCCGCGGCGGGGGCGCCGGCGCCGGCCCGGGCGGGCCGGCGGGGGGGGGGGGCCGCCCGGCGGCCCGGGCCCCTCCCCGGGCCCGGGCGCTGCCGCGCCTTCCCCGCGGCCCGCCCCCGGCGGGCCCCCCCGCCCCCCCCGCCCCCCCCCCCCCCGCCGCCCCCCCCCCCCCCCCGACCCCCCCTTCGAGGCCCGCGGCCGGCCCCGGCGGGCGGGGGGGGGGGCCCCCCGAACGCCGGGGGGGGGGGCGGGGGGGCCCCCCCGCACGCCGGCGCCCCCCCCCCCGGCCGCGGGGGGGGGGGGCCGCCCCCCGGGCCGGGCCCCACCCCCGGCACCGCGCGCTGGCGCCCGGCTGTTTGCCGCGGGCCGGCCCGGCGGGCCGCCCCGCCCCCGCCCCCCCCCCCCCCCGCGGCCCCCCCCCCCCGACCACCCGGGAACAGGCGGTTTCCGACTCCGTCCGGCAATCCCCTGATGCGCCTCGACATGAGCTCGGACTCCATTGGAACAGTGGTCGGGCACCTCGGCACGATTATGCGGACGGAAGACGGCGGCGCCCCGCCCCTGCGGCAAGCCGGCGGCACGCGGCGGCGGTGGGGGGGGGGCGCGGGCGTGGGTCCGTTGCGTAGTCGCGCAGCAGGGGGGGGGCCTCTCCCGACATCCGATGGTGGCCGCCACTGGATCAGTCGCGACAGCGATACGACCGAAGGGGGGGGGGGGGGGGGGGGGGCGCGGGGGGGGGGGGGGGGGGGATTGGGGGGGGGGGGGGGGGGGGGGGGGGGGGGGGGGGGGCTGGGCGCCCCGGGCCGCCGGGGGCGGGGCCGGGGGGGGGAACCCCCCCCCGGGGGGCGCGGGGCGGCGGCGGGGGCCGCGGCGGGGGGGGGGGGGGGGGGCGGCGGCGGCGGCGCGGGGGGGCGGGGGGGGGGCCCCCGGCGGGGGCAGCAACGGGCCGGTGGGCGAGCGGGCCCCCCGCCGGCCCCGCCCGCCCCCGCCAAAGGCCCCGTGTGCCGGAACCCCCGCCCGGCGAGACCTGGCATCGCCGCCGGCCGGCGCCCCCGCCCCGCGCGGGCGGGGCGCCGGGGGCGCGGCCCCCCCGTACGCCCCGGGCGTCTTCGCGAACGCGGACCTCGCCGTCGGACCAGGGTGTGCTTCGCGATGACGGTGGTCGGTCCTGGTTGCCTGCGACTCCGGTACTTCGTTGACACGCGACGGGGCCTTCGTGGGTGGGGTGGGTCATCGTGGTGCCGGGAACTGTCCTCGTGTCCACGCGACCGGGTCAGATTGGACTGTGCCTTCTCGGCAGGCGACGGCAAGACCGCCCCCCCCCCAACACCCCCGCGGGGGGGGGGGGGCCCCGGGGGCGGGGGCGGGGGCGGGGGGCGGGCGCGGGGCGGGGGGGGGGGGGGGGCCGGCCGGGGGCCCCGCCCCGGCCCGCCCCCCGCCGAGGGCCCCCCCCCCCCGGGAGCCCCCCCCCCCCCGGGCCCCGCGGGAGGGGGGGGGGGGGGGCCCCCCGCCGGCCCCGCCGCCGCCGGGCCGGCGGCGCCGGGGGGGGGGGGGGGGCGGCCGGGCGCGGCGCCCCCCGCCGGCGGCCGGGCGGGCCCCCCCCCCCCCAGGAGCCCGCCCAACGCTGCGGTCGCCTGGTCCGGACCTGATACGGTGGTTGCGGCAGGTGAGCTTGGTACAGTGCTGCTGAGCGCCGATGGCGGCATGACGTGGGTGTGCCGCGCCCCCAGCCCACATGGGCGCGCTTTGCCGCCTCGGCGGGAGTCGGATGCCGACTATGGTCTCTGCGCCAACGACGGGTTTTTGTCCGGCGTTGTTGGGCGCCTGGCCGCCCCCCCCCCCCGCCCCCCCCCCCCCCCCCCCCCCCCCCACCGGAGGCCGCGGGGGGGTGGGCGTGGTCGCCCGGCCCGGGGGCGGGGGGGCTCGACGCCGCAGCCCGTGGGTTCTTGGTTGGGGATCTCGTTCGCGTAATCGGAGGAACCGCGCCCCCATGGGGGGGGTCCCGTGCCTGTTTCGTAAGCTCACCCAATTCAGACAGTTGAGAAGTGCTGCCCTGAGTCAGGGTTCGGCGGCCCCGGGGGCGTCGCCCAGCCGGGCAGGGCTACCCCCCCCCCCCCCCCGCCCCCCCCCCCCCCCCCCCCCCCCCCCCCCCCCCCCCCCCCCCGCCCCGGGGGCGGCTGGCCACGGGTCAGCCGCCCGGCGCCCCGGCGGCGGGGCGGCGGGCCTGTGCGCTGTCGCGTGCCGCGTGGTACAAGACCCCTCAGGGTCGTCTGGTGCGCGACGCTGAGGTGATCGACGCCTTGCAGGGCCTTGCCGGACGACCCCGGCTCGACCAGCTGCGCCTGCACGGCCGGGGGTGGAATCACAAGCGCCTGTACCGGGTGTACTGAGTTGGGGCTGAATCACCGGCGCCGGACCAAGCAGCGCTGAGTGATCGCCCGCGGCAGCCGCTAGCGGTACCGGCTGCACCGAACATGGTCTGGTCGCTGGACTTCATGCACGACACGCTGTACAGCGGCCGCCGGTTCCGGACGCTGAACGTGTTGGATGATGGCGTTCGGGAACTGCTGGCGATCGAGGTCGACACGTCGCTGCCCGGCGAGCGCGTTGTGCGCGTTCTTGAACAGATCAAGAGCTGGCGCGGCTTGCCGGAAGCGATCCGCTGCGACAACGGACCGGAGTTGCTGAGCGAGGTGTTTGTGGCCTGGTGCGAACAGAACGGCGTCGAGATCCGGTACATCCAGCCAGGGAAGCCGAACCAGAACGCCTACATCGAGAGGTTCAACAAGACGTTCCGTGACGAGCTGCTTAGCGCGTACCTGTTCGACGACCTTGACCAGGTGCGGGAGCTGGCCTGGAACTGGATGCTCGACTACAACGAGGAGCGACCGCACGACAGCCTTGGCAAGGTGCCGCCGTCGGTCTCCGCCCGCCCCCGCCGGGGGGGGGGCGGCCCCCCGGCCGGGTTGTGGAAGGGCCGCCGTTTCGCCCCTCTTCCCTCCCCCCGGGGGCCGTCCGCCGGTGGGGGCCTGGTATGCCGAGCGGAGTTACCGCAAATGAGGATCTGACGAACGAGAACGGCTATGTGGCAGAATTCAGCTACCCGATTAGCGATTGCAGTCGCGCGCTACTTCGGGCGCAGGTACGGTACCACATTCATTGGTGGGGCTTCGGCTTGGGTTAATTTGCCAGGCTATGTCCCTTCGGGCACAAGCAACGGCGATCTGACCGCCGATGGTTGCATCGATGCTTCTGATGTCGCTGTGCTGGCTGCTGTCTATGATCATTGCGAAGGTGAAGGTGGCTACAATGCCTGTGCTGATTTTCAGCCCGACGGGTGCATCAATCTTTCGGACTTGCCCATCTTTGGTGCCATCTACATTGCGCCTCACCCGCCTTGTAGCCTCGACAAAGGGACAGTCCGCGACGATGCGAAGATTGTGTTCACTCAGAAGTCCACGAGCTCGCGCGAGTGTGTAGTGCGCGCCATGTCTAGCTGGAGCGCCGCTGTTATCCGATTGCGAGCCATTGGCGTCAACAAAGATGATTTGGTCTGGGTGCCTTCCGCTGATCGCGCGGACAGATCAATGATGATCGCGGATGAAGCGAATGCCAAAGGGGAGTTTGTGGTTTTTCTGCTTAGTGGGGGCGGAAGTGGTGCAACGACAATCGGTTCGTTGGTTCTGGCTCCGTCTGCGGCAGGGGTGAACGTGGAGGTTCTTGAAGTTGACCTGGCCCCGATTGTTGAGCCTGGAAGCGAATTGAAGGCCGGGGTTTCCTTTGTTACTTCGCTGAGCGATCCAACTCCTAATCCGTTCAATCCTCGTACGAAGATTGCGTTCGAGCTTGCCCGTTCTGAGTTGGTGTCAATCTCCGTCTATGACGTGGCCGGGCGCCTCATAAGTCGGCTGATTGAGAACGATCTCCGTACCGCCGGCCATCATGTTGTGGAGTGGGACGGGCGCGACAAAGCGGGGCTCAGTATGGCTGCCGGCGTGTACTTTTGTGTATTGGACAGTCCGACAGTCAGATTGACGAAAAGAATGACAATGCTCAAGTAGGCGCATTGCGGCCCGCAGGAATATGGAGCGGCGCAGGGCTTCCAATGTCGAATTGCGAAGCCCTGCGTGGCGACAAACGGCACAGCACGCCAGATTTGGTACAAGCCTCGGCGACTTCCCAAAATTGGCTGCGGTTAGCGTATCATCCGTCAATGTCATATCAACGGCAACGTGGCACCCACCAGTTACAGATGCGGCTGCAGGCCTAGACCATTGGCAATTCAAGCGTGCCCCATAACTCCCCAACCGCCGCTGGCCTACCCTCGACCCAAAGCACCCGGCACATTTCCCGCACCCCCGCCCGTTCCTCCCGGAATGGACTCCCACCCTGACCACCCCCTACGAAATCCCCGCTCGCGCCCGTGCCGCCCGCGGCGCCTGGGCCGAGCACCTGGCCGAGGCCGTGCTCGTCGCCTGCGGCTACGCCACACTCGACCGGCGGTACCGCATCCCCGGCGGCGAGATCGACCTGGTCGTCCGGCGCGGCGCCGACCTTGTCTTCGTGGAGGTGAAGGCCCGCGCTGCCGACGGCGCCGGCGAGCCGGAGTGCTTCCTTGCCGAGGGCCAGCGGCGCCGCGTACGGCGGGCGGCCCTGGCCTGGCTGGCCGCACACCCGCAATCCGGGGGGCCGCGCCTGCGGTTCGACGTCGTGGCCATCGTGCACCACGGGCCCGACGGGGGCGTGGACATCCGCCACCTGCCGGGCGCCTTCTGACGGGCACAAAACCGCCGGCCGTTGCGGGGCTGCGGGCGACTCCGTACAATCACGGGGACAATGCCCGACGGAACCAGGATGAGGAGCCCGATGCCGAGGTCACAGCCGAGGTCACAGCCGCGTGCACGGCTGGCGGCGCTAACTCCCGTACCACTCAAAGAAGCCGCGATGCCATTGCTCGCGCTGCTTCTCGCTGCCCTCCTGTTCCTTTGGGCCATGCCCGCACCCGCCGCCGAAGCGATCCCGACCATCGACCCCGCCACCGGCATCGCCGACGTCGACAACGACGGCATCGAGGACCTGCTGCAACAATGGCGGCGCGGCGAGATCGCCTTCACCGATCTGCGCGTCCACGCCACCGCTGCGGCGACCGCTGCACGCGAAGCATCCACCGGCGACGCCGCCGCACCCATGGCCGTCGACACCGTCGAATCAGAGAAGGCCGCAGGCGCCCGGTCGCAGGGGCGCCTGCGGCTTCTCTGCCTCGACGTTGCCCCGGGCGCGCGCGCGAAGGAGATCGATGCCGCCGCGAAGTCCGGCACCTGCCGCACCATCTTCTGCACGCCGCGCTTCGGCGGCGTCACCGTCCTGGAAGTCGACGAGGCCGGCCTGCGCGCACTCGTCGATGCGCCCGCGCAAGGACGCCTGCTGCTCGACCGCGACGGCGTACCCGCGCTCGACAACTCGCGTCGCGCGGTCGGCGCGCATCGCGTGGAGACCGGCGCCTGGAAGCTGGGCGACGACGGCACGTTCTCCCTGGCCATCCTCGATTCGGGTTGCGACACCGCGCACAACGACCTGGGCGATCCCACCGCCGACAACGTCGACGGGCCGCCGCCGCTGGTCGGCGACGCGGGCGACTGGTTCCCCGCCACCAGCGGCTGGCCGCTGTTCCCCGGCTACAAGGTCATCGGCTGGCATGACGTCACCGACGATTTTCCTGCCGCCGCCGGTCCCTGGGACTACAACCACCACGGGACCTCGCTCGCTTCGGTGGCCGTCGGTCGTGGTTCCATCGACAGCGCCTATCGCGGCGTGGCGCCGGGAGCGCGGCTGGTCGTGGTCAAGTGCTACGACTTCGACGAGGTGTGGCATGCCTGGGCCGGCGACTACCTGACGGCCTGCGACTGGGTGCGTGACCAGCGCGAGGTGCTGCGGATCAGCTCCGTGCTCATGGCCGTGAACTGGGACGCCGAACTGGGCATTGCCGGCGCGGTGACCGAACTGGCGAATGCAGGGCTCACGCCCGTGGTGGCGATGGGCAACTACGGAACCACGGGTTACATCGGCTGGCCCGCCCGTTCTCCCGGAGCACTGACCGTGGGCGCGGTGAACGACAACGGCGCCGTCGCCGCGTTCAGCGGGCGCGGCGGCTGGATCACGACGAAGCCCGACATCGTGGCGCCGGGCGGCGGCCTGGTCAGCGCTGCGGGCCGCATCACCTGCGCCGACAGCGAGCCCAACGACACCTACAGCGGACGGTGGGGGACAAGCCTGGCCGCCGCGCACGTGGCCGGCGCGCTGCACCTGCTCGACGAGGCGCTCAACGAGCAGGCCGCCTCGCTGCCGCCGGGGTTGCTGTCGGTGCGCACGCGGCAGGCGGTGCTGCGGTTGACCGCGGCGCCCGTGCCCGCGGCCGAGACCGCCGACGGCGCTTCCACAACGAGCCTGCCGGCAGGCACGGCGCCTCGCGATGACCGCGGCTGGGGATTGCTGCGGATCGATGCGGCGGCGCAGGCACTGCTCGTGCCTTTGCGGCCGGGCGTGGACCAGACCGACTCGCTGCTGACCGGCAGCCGGCAGCCGGTGGTGGCGCGGCGGCTCGACCTGCAGCCGCGCGTGCGCTACCTGGTCGAGGCGTTGCCGGCGCCCGGTCTCGACATCGAACTGGTGCTGGCCGACCCGCGCGATCTCGACAACGACCCGACCGGAGCCGGCGTGGTGCGGCTGAACCAGGGCGGCACCGGCACTTCCGAGTACACCTACGTGACCACCGGGCCGGATAGCTGGCAACTGCTCGCGGTGAAGCGGCTGTCGGGCCAGGGTGCGGTGGTGTTGCGCGTGCGCGAGGCCTCGTCGTTCACGCAGCAGGGCGCCTCGCGCCTGCTGCCCGGCGTCGTCAGTGCCGGCCCGTCGGTCGGTACCTTCGCCGGATTTGCCGGGCCGTCGTTCGTCGTGCCGTCGCTGGTGACGGCGGACCCGGTCGCGCGATCGGTGAACCTGCTCGGCGCCGACGGTGCGCATCGCCCCGGCTGGCCGGTGTTCGTGTTCCCGCATGTGTCGGCGCAGGGCGGCCTGAACCTGCCGCTGGTCTGGGACTTCGACAGTGCGCCGGGCGACGAGATCGTGCTCAGCTCGGCCTACGGCTCCGTCTACTTCTTCAACGCCTCGGGCACCTACCAGACGGTGAACCTTGCGCTCAACCGCGCGCTGACGCTGCCCGTGGGCTACTTCACATCATCCGGCCAGAAGCGCGTGATGGTGGTCGATGAACTGGGCAACGCCCGCGCCTGGCGCGCCGGCCCGGTGCAGGAAGCGACTGCTTCGCTCGGGCACCTGTCGCCGCTGCCGCCGGCGGTGGGGGTACTGCTGCCCGGCGGGGCCGAGAGCATCGTCGTCGCCTTTGCCGACGGCACCGTGACGGCGCTCGCCGCCGGGCTGACCACGCTGGTGGGCTGGCCCGTGAACCTTGGTGCAACACCGGCGGGGCCGCCGGTGCTCTGCGATCTCGACAGTGACGGGCTCCACGAGATCGTGATCCCGGTCCTGAGCGGGGACCCGGCGAGCCTCGTGTTCCGCGTGCTCGAGGGCAACGGCCAGCCTGCCGCCGGCGACGGCGCCGTGGCCCTGGCGCCCACCGGAGGCGGCTGGCGCACCGTGTCGTGGCCCGCCGTGGGCGGACGTCCGGACAGCGGCGAACTGCACGTGGGGCTGTTCGGGCTGGCGGACAACGGGCAACTCGGCGCGGACGCGGTCTGGGAACTGAGCAAGGCGCGACTCGACATGGCGGGGCAGGCCACGTCACAGGTCGTGCCGGGGCTGCGCGTGCACGCGACCAGCGCGCAGGGCGCACTCAATCTTACCTCTCTGCTGATCGCGCCGCCGCTGGCCTGGAATCACTGCGGCGGCTGGGGTACCGACCTGGCATCGCTCGTCCACATCTCGTGGTTCGAGGAACTGTACGGGCTCACGTCGTTCCCCGGCTTGTCCACGGCCTGGTTTGTCGACACCGGCGATGACGACGGGCTTTCGGTGCGGCGGCCCGTACTGCCCGGCGGCGCTGCGGCCGGACCGGTGGCGGCGGTGGGCGCCACCCTGGTACGTGTCAGCGCCGACCTGCTGCTGCGGCTCGACGGCGTCGGCCAGGTAGCCACCATCACGCCCGTGGCCGACCTCTACGCCTCGGATCCGCTGTGGTCCACGGCCCGCGGCGACGGGCGCAACACTGGCGCCTACCCGCTCGAGGTCGGTGCCAGTGCGGCGCCCGAGCCGGTGCCGGTAGCCTTCGGCGTCCAGGTGCACCCGAATCCCGGCACGGGGAATTTCCGTTTTCGTTTTGCGGGCGATGCGGGCGGAACGGTCGATTTCGAGGTCTACGACCTGCGCGGGCGGCGCGTCGGCCGGGTCGCCGTGCCCGCGGGCGCCGGTGCGGCTGACTGGGACGGCCGCGATCCGGACGGGCGGCCGCTGCCGGCGGGCACCTACCTGGTGCGGGCGCGCGGCATGGGGGCCGATGCGGCCACGCGGCTGACGATCGTGCGCTGACCGGCGTCTTTTTCTGTCGGCGCGCGCGGACGCGTGGTATTGTGCGCCCATGGCACCCGAAACGCACCCCGGACTCAACTACTGGCAGTCCCTGGCGGCGGCCGAGCGTTCGCTCGCCGTGCTGGACTTCGCCGCTGCCGAACACGCCTTCCTGGCCGCCGTCGAGACGCGCCAGCAGTCGGCTTTGCGCGTGTTCTTCACCGAGACCATCTCCGACGGCGTCTCCCGCCTGTGGCACCGCGGACCGCCGCGTCCCGGGCGCTGGGAGCGTCTCTCCGGTCGCTTCCGCGAGCGCTTCCTGGGCGAGGCCGACAAGATCGTGCGCGAAGGCGTGCGCGTTGCCGAGTTGCGCCCGGAAGACGATGCCGAGCGCAACCAGCCCGTGCTCGAGAAGTCGCTGTTCCTGGTCGCACGCAGCCGGGTCTTCGTCGAGGAGCCCGCCTCGGCAGTACCCCTGTTGAAGGGCCTGTTCCGCACGGCCAGCCGTACGGGCCGTCCGTTCGACCTGCAGCTCGTGCGGCACGACATCCCGCTCACCGAGGAAGACCGCCTGTGGATGGCCCGCAAGGGCGGTGAACTGCTCGAGTCCTTCGTCGAGCAGGGTGTGTTGCGGCAGGGCTCTCCCGAATCGCAGGAGTGGGCGCAGGTCTTCCTGCAGCTGCTGCAGCCGCGCTACTTCGGCTCGGCAGGACGGCTGGAGGAGGAGCGCTGCTGGCTCGAGGCCATCACCGCCGACCGCCTGCTGGGGCGCGCCCTGGCCAGCGTCGAGCTCTATCGCGCCTTCCTGCACGTGTGCCCCGGGCCGGCCGCGCGTTCCAGCGAGGCGCGCGTGCGCCTGCTCGAACTGCTGGGCAACACCGACCGCGTGCACTTCCCGGTGCCGCGCTACGACGAGGCGCTCGGCGCCATGCAGTCGGCCGGGCTCGAACCGGGTTCGGAACTGGCGCCGCGGTTCGAGCGCGCCCTCGGCCGCATCGAGTACCGCCGGCCCGAGGCCGGGCCGTTGCCCGAGCACAACCTTTCCTGGGCGTCGGTCGCCGTCGAAGCCGATGGTCGCATCGCTGTCGTGTTCTGGTGGGGCGACCAGCCGCGCGACCTTGCGTTCTGGCGGCCCGGCGAGGACACCGCGGCCCTGGACGCCTTCCTGGCACCGTGTGCCGGTCGTATCGTCGCTGCCGACGAGCATGTGACGCAGGCCGTGGGCGACGCCTGGGAACGCGACCCCGCGCCGTGGTCGGCCGCCGCCGTGCTGACCGCGGTGCTCGAGAGCCGGTTGCCCGGCACCGGCGCCGAGCGTCCGGCGCTCGCGCGCATCGCGCTGGGTGAAGCGCAGCCGTGGCGGTCGGGCTGGGACCCGGCCCTGGGACATCCGCTGCTCGAGCCGCCACGTCGTGCCTCGCTGGGCGAAGGCTGGCCTCAGGGACCGGCCGCGGGCGCCGTTCTGGGCGGGCTGCTCTGGCTCGCCGTGCGCAGCCGCCTGCATGCGGGCGACCCGGCGCTGCGCGCTGGCGTGGGCGCCATGGCGCACCGGGGCGACCCGGTCTGCCGCTTCCTGTATCCCTTCGTCTGCCTGAACGACGAAGCCGGCCGCGCCATGGACGCCACCTTCGAGGCGTGGACGCTGCCCGTGCTGTGGACGCGCCCCGACCCGTTCGGCTGGTCGCTGGCCAGCGCGCGGGGAACGACGCCCGACCCCGAAGCCGAGGAACTGGCCGCCACCGCCGAGCTCGGCCGCAGCGACCTGGCCATCATCTCCACCGGCAACGCGCCGGCCGTGCTTGCGGCCTGGGGCGAAGGCCGGCAGAAGTGGCGCGTGGTGCTGGACCGCTTCGAGCGGCTCGAAGCGCTCGGCCGCGTGGCCGGTGGTGTTGTCGGACCCATCACGCTGATCCCCGCCGGCGGCGGCGTGCACGACCTCGATGCGGCGCTGGGCCTGCTCGAGGACCTGCTGAGTGCGCGCGGTCCGGGACGCGAGCCGCTGCTCCCGCTCCTGCACTGGACGCGCCTGGTCGAGACGCACAACGGCGACCTGCTCGACTTCCGCGACGTGCGCCCGCGCCCCGAAGGCGCCGTGCCCCTGTATGACCGCTATGCGCAACTCGTGGCCGACCTGCCGCGCGAAGCGCCGCGACTGGACGGCGGCGGTCGCACCTGGGCCGGGCAGTTCAGCCAGCGCGTGCGCAAGGCCGGGCTCGTGGCCGGTTCGGTGCAGCACCTGGGCTCGGACGCCGAGCGGCTCGATGCGCTCTGGGGCGTGTACGAGGGCGCCGACGCCTCGTGGGTGTTCCTCGACAGCGCCGCCGTTCACTGGGACCTTTTGCGCCGCGCCGACGTGCAGATCCGCGGGCTGCATGCGCTGCTGCACACGCGCGGCGGCCGTCACCTCTCGCTGCTGACGGGCGCTGCCTGGTTGCGCGGCGAACTGGAAGAACTGCTGGCGACCTGGCTCGGTGTTTTCGGTTCGCCCTACTGCGCGGCGCTCGGCGATGCGCGGCCGCCGCGCCTGCGCCTGGTCGACCGCGGCGCGGTGCCCGATGCGCGCCTGCTCGTGGCAGAGGCGATGGCGGCGCAGGCCGCCTGGACCGAGCGCGTGGCCGAACAGGAAGGCCAGGTCACGGTGCTGGTGCCCACCGACGGCGACGCCGGCGCCTTCTGGTCGCAGGTGGCCTCGGGCCAGGTTGCCGCCGCGGGACCGCGCTGGCGCTTCCTCGACGCCAACCGCGCCGCCGCACCGGGAGACTCGGGTCCGCTCGTGGTGTCGGCGCTGACCAGCCTGCAGGGCGGCGCCGTGCCCATGGCCGCCGGCGACCTGCGCCAGGAATGGACCGACGCCGACGCCGAGCGCCGCACCTATCTCGCCTGGCGCGTGCGCCTGTGCGCCCTCGAGGTCGCGGCACGCCTGGCCGGCCCCTGGAGCTGCGTCGACATCATGGACACGCGCTGGTGGCGGCTGCTGCGTTCGCGCGCCACCGGCGGCGAGGTGACCGACACCGGCGGCTGGAACGGCGCGCGTGCCGCCGCCGCCACCGCCGACAGCGCCTGCCGCACCTTCGACCTGCCCGGCTTCGCGCCCGGCGACCGCGAGACGGCCTGGGGCCGCTTCCTGCCGGCCGCGCGCCAATGGTCGTCGTTGGGCGCAACCGACATCGCCGCCACGGCGGCGCTGGCTTCCGGCGACACCGGCATGCCCGCCGGCGTGAACCTGCTCGTCGGCGACCTGGAACCCGTGTGGACGGCGGTGGCCGCCCGGACCACGCTGGCCTGGGAGCGGGGCGAACTCGACCACTGGGTGCTGCTCGTCAGCGATCACTGCCCGCCGGGCGCCGCGGCGCTCGTGGCGCAGGGCGGCGTCGACGGCATCTCGGCCTGGGGCGGCGAATCGCCGGCCGATTTTCCGGCGCCATTGATGCGCGTGGCGCCTGCCGATTTCGGCGACCCGCACCTGCGCGCCTTCCTGGCCGCACATCCGCCGCGCACGGTCGTGGCCACCGGGCTTTACGAATGGCTGCCGGCGCGCGATCGCGAGGCGCAGGAGTCGGCGCTGGCACTGCGCGCACTGCTCGATGCGCGTGCGCATGGCGTCATCCTGCAGACCGTTTCCATGCCCACGCCGTGGATCCGCTTCGTCGAACGGGCGTGCGGTGCGCGCCTGCTCGGGCCGGCCGCGGCCACGGCGTACGAGCCCGTGACCGAGGTCGTGGAAGCCGGGGTCGCGCAGGCGCCGACCTGCCCGCCCGGGGTCGGTGCGGCCGACCGTGCCGAGGCCGTCATCCGCCGCTTCCAGGGCCTGCTGGCCCGCCTGCGGCCCGTGATGGCCGCGCGCGCCGGCCGTGGCGAAGGCGGAGAAGCCGAGCCGGCGCCGCCGCCGGGACGCCAGCTGCTGCCGCTCGACTGGCTGGCCGCGCTGGGTGGCCTGACCGCCGCCGATGTGGAACAGGGCGCTGGCCTGCTGCGCTGGGTGGCGCGATTGGCGGGCGACCCGCTCTCGGCTGCCTCGGTGCGCGTGCCGGGCGCGCGTCGCGCGCTGGAGAGTCATGCCTTGATGCTGCCGCGTCGCCACGCTGATATCGAGCGCCGGCTCGACCAGCTGGGCGGCGCGTTGACCACCGTGCTGCCGCACTGGCTGGCCGGTGCGCCGGTCGGCGGCCTGACCTGGATCGACCAGGAGCACCCGCCGGTGAAGGTGGCGCCGGAAGACCTGGCCGCCGTCGACACGCTGCTGGTGATGGTGGGCGCAGGCGCCTTCGGCGACGTGGGCCTCACCTACAACTGCCCGCGAGGTCTGCTCTACAGCACGCGTCGCCTGGTCGGCATCTCGCGGCCGGCCGACGAAGTGCTGGCGGCGCTGCAGCAGTCACTGGCCATCTTCGCCGCGCGCCTGTCCGAGGTGGCGGCCGCGGCCATGCCCACCGAGGGCGGGCTGCTCGTGCAGACCGGCGTGACCGACCTGCAGGACGAGGAACGGGGTTTCCTGGCGCTGGGCGCCGCGCTGGGCTACTGGCGCTGGCTTGGGCCGGCCTGCCCGGGCGCCATGCACCTGGTCGACCTGCTCAGCCTGGCCGACAGTCCCACGGTGCGTGCCGGCGACGACGGCTGGCAATTGCTGGGCGCCCTTGTGGCGGGGCGCTTCGGCGACCTCGACCAGCCGGCCGCGACCCCCGACGGCAAGGGCCGGCTTGACCTGCTCGCCGAAGGACGTCGCGGCCTGCGCAACCTGCTCGGCGGCTCGGACGGCGGGCCTTCGCCGGGCGCGGTCGTCGAACGCGTGGCGGCCGTGGCCGGCCTCGACGACGAACAGCATTTCCTCGTGCTGCGCGGCACGCTCGGCACCGGTCGTCACGATGCGCTGGTGCGCGGACTGGCGCAGGCGCGGCAGGCCGCCGATGATCCCGGCGAGGTGACCTTCTGGTGCCCCGACCCCGCAACGGCCGCGTTCATCGCGCGCGAGTGCCTGCGCCACGGCCTGCCCGGGCCGCTCGACATCCGGGTGCCGGAACGCGGCGCGACGCTCGACCTGGGCCGCCCCGGCGGCGCCGAGGCTGCCGATCCGGCCGGCGCGGTCGTGGTCATGTGCGAGGTGCAGCGCTTCGAACCCGAGACCCGCTACCGCATCGCGCAGCTCGGTCGCGGCCGCCGGCTCATCATGACGGTGGACCCGGCTGCCGCGGCGGAACCGTGGGAACACCTGTTCCTCACCACGCCGCGCGCCGACGACATCGTCGAGCTGACGGTGCAGCATCGCCTGGCCAAGCGGCCCTGGGCCGAAGTGGGCATGCTCGCGCCGCTCGACCGCGACCCGGGAGCGACGCGGCGACGCGAGAAGGGCCTGGCCCTGGCCGAGTATTCCGCGAACCTGGACCAGTGCGTGGCCCGCATCGTGACGGCGCGCGAATCGCAGGAACTGGGACCGATGCTGCGTGTGGTCGCGGCGCTGCCTTCGGACCTCGAGTACATCGCCGATTCGCTGCAGGACCGCGGGTGGCTCACGGCGAGCGAACCTCGGCTCGACTGGCTGCTGCTGCCGGGACCGCGTGAACTGCTGGCCGCCGTGGCCGATGCGCTGGCGGCCGCGGGACTCGCGCCCGCGCGCCACGGCCTGCTGGCCGCCGCCGCTGCAGGCGGCGACGGCAGCGACACCACACGCGTGACGGCGGCGCCGCCGCTGCTGCCGCGCTACTTCGAGCCCTCGCTGCACGAGAGCTGCCGCGCGTGGCAGGACGCGCTGCCGCCCGGGCCGCTGCCCGACCTGGCGACCTTCGCCGCCGAGGCCGCGCTGTCGGAGTGGGGGCAGGTCGTCTTTGCGCAGCCCGAGGCACGCGAGCGGGCGGCCGCCGTGGTCGCCGCCTGGGGCCGGGCGCCCCTGGCCGAGCTGCCCGACCAGCCCCTGTGGCAGGCCTGGTGGCTGGTCACGCTGGGCGACTTCGGCGAGCAGCCGCTGGCCGGGGCGCGCCCGCTGGCGCTCCTGGCCGAGGCCGCGCGCACGGGCGGACCGTATGTGCCCGCAGGCGTCTACATGTGCCAGGGAACGGAGGATGCGCGCCGGCACTACGAGGTGCTCGGGCGCATCACCGACCAGGCGCTGGTGCTTTACCAGGTGCGTTCGCCCCTGCCCGGCGACGCCACCTGATCCTGCCGCCGGAACGGCGCAGGCGCCTTGTCCCGCGGGCTCGCAGTGACCATGTTCGTACCGGCGCCGACGGACCAGCCCGCGGCGCCGGCGCCGTGAAGTCGGCGCTTCGACGCGAGCCTCGAGCCCGGGAGCGGATCATGGACTTTGCGTTCGAGCCGTATCGCATCAAGGTGGTCGAGAAGATCCAGCGCGTCAGTCGCGAGGAACGCGAACGGCTGCTGGTCGAGGCGGGATTCAACGTCTTCAAGGTGCCGTCGGCGGCCATCTACGTCGACCTGCTGACCGACAGCGGTACCAGCGCCATGAGCGACATGCAGTGGGCGGCGATGATGACGGGCGACGAAGCCTACGCCTGCAGCAAGTCGTACGCCGACTTCGAGAACACCATCCGCGACATCTTCGGCTACAAGCACGTGATTCCCACGCACCAGGGCCGCGCCGCCGAGGGCCTGCTGTTCGCGGTGGGTGTGCAGCCGGGCCAGGTCGTACCCAATAACATCCACTTCGACACGACCCGCGCCAACGTCGAGCATGTGGGCGGCATCGCCCTCGACTGCGTTGCCGACGCCGGCCTCGATCCCGAACTCGAGGCGCCCTTCAAGGGCGACATGAGCCTGGACAAGCTGGCCGCCGCCTTCGCCAAGTACGGCCGCGAGCGCATTCCCTTCGTGATGCTCACGATCACCAACAACAGCGGCGGCGGGCAGCCCGTCTCGATGGCGAATGCGAAGGCCGTCAGCGCCTTCTGCCGCGAGCACCGCGTGCCCCTGTTCTTCGACGCCTGCCGATTCGCGGAGAATGCCTGGTTCATCCAGCAGCGCGAAGCCGGCTATCGCGACAAGCCCATCAAGGACATCTGCCGCGAGATGTTCGCGCTGGGCAACGGCTGCACGATGAGCGCCAAGAAGGATGCGCTGGTGAACATCGGCGGCTTCCTCTGCCTGGACGACGACACGCTGGCGCAGTCGGCCACGAACCTGCTCATCCTGCGCGAGGGATTTCCCACCTACGGCGGGCTGGCGGGACGCGACCTCGCTGCGGTGGCGCAGGGCCTGCGCGAGGTTCTCGACCCCGACTACCTGGCCTACCGTATCGGACAGGTGGCGCGCCTGGGCAAGCGACTCGACGAGCAGGGCGTTCCGTACGTGCGCCCCACCGGCGGTCATGCCGTCTACCTTGATGCGCGGCGCATGCTGCCGCACCTGCCGCAGTCGCAGTTTCCCGCGCAGGTCGTCACGGCCGCGCTCTACCTGTTGGGCGGCGTGCGGGCGGTGGAGATCGGCAGCCTCATGTTCGAGCATCGCGACCCGGACACGGGCAAGCTCGTGGCGCCGGCCATGGAACTGGTGCGCCTGGCCGTGCCGCGACGCGTCTACACGCACACGCAGCTCGACTATGTGGCCGACATCTGCGGACAGGTGATGGCCCTGGGTGAGCGCCTGTGCGGCCTCGAGGTGACGTGGGAGCCGCCTTCGTTGCGCCACTTCACGGCCCGGCTGCAGCCCGTCGGCGGCGGTCCGCTGCTGCGCGGGGCGTGAGTCGGTGACCGGCTCGACCCGCATCACCTGCGTGGGGCTCGAGCCGGCGGTGGCCCGGCTGGTGGACGATGCCGCGCGGCAGGCGCTCGGCGCGCTGGCGCTCGAGCCGCTCCTGCCGGCGCTGGAGATCTGTGCCGACGACCTGGCCGGCTCCGAGGATGCCTGGCTGCGCCTGCGGCGGGGCACGGCCGGCGAGCCGCCCGGCCTGTCCATCTACTGCCACCCCGACGTGTTCGGGCCGCTGCGGCCGGCCACCGGCACGGTCTACCCGCCGCGGGCCGTCTGGGAAAGTCCCGGACAAGCGCGCGACGAGGAGCCGCTGACGGCGGCCGCATTTTCCCGCGCACGCGCCGACGCCTTCCTGCACCACCACCTGCTCTGGGGCCATGACGTACTCGGCGGCGGCCTGCGCAGCTTCGACGTGCCCGGCCTGCTGGCCGAGGCCTTCGCCGCCTGCTGGGCCGTGACCGTCGACGGCCGCCTGGCCCGCCGGGAACTGCCGGGCTACACCCTGACCGAGCGCCGGGGCCGCTTCAGCCGCCTGTTCTCGACCGGGGGCGTGCTCATGCCGGGACACTGGGAGGCGTTCCAGGGCCTGTGGGAGGGGCTCAGCGAGCGGCCGCGCGAGGTGGTGGCCGTGGCCCGGCGCCTGCCCCGGCTCCACGGTCGGGGAACGTAAGGCGCGGGCAGGGGTTCCCCGGTGTTTGGATTTGCTTTTTGTCGCCATCTGCCCCAATTTCATGGAGCCGCCGGGACGGTCCCGGCCGGGGGTCTGCGGAGACCCCGGCGCGACCGGACACGGCGCGTGCCGTTCCGGCCAATTGCATGTGCCGGGCGGCTTTGTGCGTGCGGCAGTCTCGAGTGCGAGCGGCAGTCTCGAGTGCGAGCGGCAGTCACCTGGCGCGGGATGTACCCGGCGCGGTGATCAGGGCTGTCTCGCCGGCCACGGCCGGGCGGCGCTGTGCCGCCGATCGGCCACGGCCCGCGAGCCGCCTGTTAGCCTTGCGACCCACCGGCAAGGCCTGCCATCACCCTTAGGGAGGTTGATTCATGTTCGGTGTCACGTCCTCGCGTCGCCGGGTCACGATCCTGCTGATGGTCGTGCTGGCCGTCACCCTGTTCGGCCTGGCCGGGTGCAGCAAGAAGGAAGTCGTCGATCCCTACGTGTACGATTCTCTGCGCGCAGTCACGCGTGGCGACACGCTGAGCGTCAATTTCCGCTTCGAGATCGACGCGCCGACGTTCGAGTATGTGCGGGGCAACACCGGCATCATTCGCGACGGCAACATCCTCGAGTTCTTCGTCGCAGAAGGCCTCGAGGGCAACTACCAGCGCCTGGCCGGCGCCATGCTCGGCGTCCGCAAGACGTTCTCGCCGCAGCCGACGCACCTGGTGCTCGAGCGCATCAAGCGCAACGGCGTGGTCGAGGCCGACACGACGACCCTGCGCCGCCCCGCGCACTACACGCTGCCGCGCCTGGTGCGCGCCGGCGCCATCGACCAGAACGTGCCCGGCGCCCCGCTGCCGGAGATCGGCTTCAAGGTCGGCGAGATCGACGAGGCCCGCAGCACCTTCCTGCCCGAGAAGGAAACCGATCCCCTGCGGACCGTGAAGAGCGCCTTCGCGAACTTCGCGTACCGTCCGCGCCACGACCTCGCCGCCGGCGCCACGCCGTCGCCCGAGGACTACGCCTGGTACCTGATCGGCGACACGAGCTCGCTCGAGGTCGTCCAGCTGACCGACGGCGCCGAGTGGATGCTGCACCTGCTGAAGGACAAGGACCTGCCGGTGATCGGCGCCTTCACGCTGATTTCGCTCGAGGACGAGTGGACCAAGCGCCGCGTCGAGCACCCGGGCCTCGGCCATGTGGTGGGCAAGGTGCGCATCGACTGGTTCCAGTACGCCAACGCGTTCGTCGAAGGCTTCGACAACAAGGACCGCTAGTCGCCGCCGCGCGGGCCCGGTCACCGCGGTCGCGATAAGCGTCGGAATGAAAAGCGAAGCGGGCTTTCCCTGTGGAGAGCCCGCTTCCTTTTGCCGTCCTGGCCGGAGCGCCTGATCAGACCAGAAGCTCCATCAGGCGCGCGTCCTTGAGTACGGCCTTGGCCGCCGCCTTGCTCTTCTTCTCGAGCGGGCTGGTCTGGATCTTGTTGGACACGACACCCACCATGATGCCGTGCTGGCCCTCGAACAGCGATTCGGCCGCGTGGTGGCCCAGCCGGCTGGCCAGGATGCGGTCGAAGCCCGACGGCGCGCCGCCGCGCTGCACGTGTCCCAGCACGACCATGCGCACGTCGCGGTTCAGCCGCGCCTTGATCTCGAACGACACGTACGAGGCCTTGCCCGCGCCCTCGGCCACGATGATCAGCGCATGGTGCTTGCCCCGCGAGTAGCCGTCGGCAATGCGGCTGCACACCTCGTCGATCTTCCACGGCACCTCGGGCAGGAGCACTTCCTCGGCGCCGGTGGCGATGGCCGTCTGCGCCGCCAGCAGGCCGTACTCGCGTCCCATCACCTCGATGACGAAGATGCGCCCGTGGCTGGTGGCGGTGTCCCGCACCTTGTCCACGGCATCGATGGCGATGTTCAGCGCCGTGTCGAAGCCGATGCTGTAGTCGGTGCCGGGAATGTCATTGTCGATGGTCGCCGGCACGCCGATGCAGGGTATGCCGAATTCCTTCTCGAGCTTGGTGCCGCCGCGGAAGCTGCCGTCGCCGCCGATGATGACCATGCCGTCGAGCTTCAGCTTCTTCAGCGTCCGCCCGACCGGAGCCGCACCTTCGGCAGTGGCGAACTGGGGATAGCGGAAGGTGCGCAGGATGGTGCCGCCCTTCTGCAGGATCCCGCTGACCGAGCCCGGCGACATCGTCTGGTACGTGCCCTCGGCCAGGCCGAGCCAGCCCTTGTTGATGCCGATGACTTCGGCGCCGTGGCGCCAGGCCGTGCGTACGACCGCGCGCAGTGCGGCGTTCATGCCCGCCGCGTCGCCACCGCCGGTCAGCACTCCGATCCTCTTCATCCGTCGCCTCCTGGATTGCCTGTTGCCGGCCGTCCGTTGCCGGTGCGGTCGTCGTCCGTTGTTTCCTCGCCGGCAGCGCGCCTGCGCCGGCGTTCGTGCCATAGCCTGATCTGCTCGATGCGGCCCGCCAGTTCGGCCTCGAAGCCGCGGCGGCCCGGCTGGTAGAAAGCGGTGCCGGCCAGCTCGTCGGGCAGGCAGGTCATCTCGCCCAGCCCTTCCGGCAGGTCGTGAGCGTACACATAGCCGTCGCCGTAGCCCACTTCTTTCATCAGGCGGGTCGGCGCATTGCGCAGGTGTAGCGGCACCGGGGGATTGGTGCCGCCGGCCACTTCGGCCGCCGCGGCACTGTACGCGCGGTACAGTGCATTGCTCTTGGGCGCCAGCGCCAGGTAAACCGCGGCCTGCGCCAGGGCCAGTGCACCCTCGGGCATGCCCAGCTGGTGGGCGGCGTCACGCGCGGCAATGGTGCGCACCAGGGCGTCGGGGTCGGCCAGGCCGACGTCCTCGCTGGCGAAGCGCACCAGGCGCCGCGCCACGTAGAGGGGATCCTCGCCGCTCTCGAGCATGCGCGCCAGCCAGTACACGGCCGCCTGCGGGTCGCTGTTGCGCATGCTCTTGTGCAGCGCCGAGATGATGTTGAAGTGCTCCTCGCCGGCCTTGTCGTAGCGGGCGGCGCGCGTCTGCACCAGGCGCGTGACGGCGGCTGCGTCGAGCGGCGCCTCAGCGCCCTCGTCGCCGGCGGCCGCGGCCACGCTCTCGAGCAGGCCGAGTGCGGCGCGGGCATCGCCCTCGCTCAGGCGGGCGAGCAGGTCGAGAGCCTCGTCGGCGAAGGCGGGGCGTCCGTCCAGTCCCTGCGGCGCGGCGGCGGCGCGGCGCAACAGGCGGCCGACATCCTCCACCGAGAGCGGTGCCAGCACGAACAGCCGCGTGCGCGAGATGAGCGCACTGTTCACCTCGAACGAGGGGTTCTCGGTGGTGGCGCCGATCAGGGTGACGTCGCCGCGCTCGACCCACGGCAGCAGCGCGTCCTGCTGGGCCTTGTTGAAGCGGTGGATCTCGTCGAGGAAGAGGATGGTGCGGCGGCCGGTGGCGCGCTGCAGGCGTCCCGCCTCGGCCATCACTTCCTTCAGTTCGCGCGAGCCGACGGCCACCGCGCTGTACTCGAGGAAGCGCGCGCCGCCCAGGCCGGCGACCAGTCGGGCCAGCGTGGTCTTGCCGCAGCCGGGTGGGCCCCACAGCAGCAGCGAGGGCAGGTTGCCGGCCTGCAGCAGGCGGCGCAGCGGTCCGTCGGGCCCGATCAGGTGGACCTGGCCGACCACCTCGTCCAGCGTACGCGGGCGCATGCGGTCGGCCAGCGGGGCCAGCGCCCCGTTGGCCGCCTCGGCCCGCGGGCCGGGTGCCGTGCCGTCTTCACCGCCGCCGAACAGGTCGCCGCTCATGCCTGCCGCCACATCCCTGCAGGGCGCGCCAGGCGCCCGAAGTTGCTGCCAGCCAAGGCGAAGCCGGGTTGACGAGGCCCCATGGCGCCGTTAACCTGAATCCGCAACACGCGATATTCGAACACGCGGTATTCTTGGTGAAGGAGAGTCCGCATGGCAAGGGCCATTCTCATCGTCCTGGACGGCCTGGGTGTCGGCGGCGCCCCCGACGCCGCCTCCTACGGCGACACGGGCAGCGACACGCTGGCGAACATGGCGGCGGCCGTGGGCGGGCTGACGGTGCCCAACCTGGCCTCGCTGGGCCTGGGCAACCTGCACGCCATCCAGGGCGTGACGCCGGTCGCCGCTCCGCGCGCGGGCTACGGTCGCCTCGTCGAGATCTCGGCGGGCAAGGACTCTACCACCGGCCACTGGGAGCTGATGGGCGTCGTCACCGAAGAACCGTTTCCGACCTATCCGAACGGTTTTCCGGCCGACCTGCTCGCCGAGTTCACGCGCCGCACCGGCTACGGCGTCATCGGCAACAAGGCGGCCAGCGGCACCGCGATCATCGAGGAACTGGGCGACGAACACCGCGCCACCCGCAAACTGATCGTGTACACCTCGGCCGACAGCGTGTTCCAGATCGCGGCCCACGACGAGGTCTGCGATATCGACGAGCTGTATCGCGTCTGCGCGATCGCCCGCGAGATGCTGCAGCCGCCGCACCAGGTCAGTCGCGTCATCGCGCGGCCGTTCCGCGGGCCGAGCGGCGCCTACGCGCGCACGCCCCAGCGCCACGACTACTCGGTGCTGCCGCCGAAGGAACTGCTCCTGCCCGCGTTGCAGCAGGCGGGCGTGCGCGTGGACTCGATCGGCAAGATCTACGATCTCTATGCCGGCATGGGCATCGACCGCACGCATCCCTCGAGGAACAACGCCGAGGGCATGGCGAAGCTGGACGAAGTCTACGGCGCCGCTGCCGACGGTACGCTCATCCTGCTCAACCTGGTCGACTTCGACATGCTCTGGGGCCATCGCAACGACCCGCAGGGCATGCGCGGCGGTCTGGAACAGTTCGACCGCTGGCTGGGCGGCTTCCTGCCGCGCCTGCGCGCGGGCGACCTGCTGCTGATGACGGCCGACCACGGCAACGACCCGACCACGCCCAGCACCGACCACTCGCGCGAGATGGTGCCGCTGCTGGCCTGCCTGGGCGGCCTCGAACGCGGCACGGACCTGGGCACGCTCCAGGGCTTCATGGATGTCGCGGCCACGATCGCCGACTTCTTCGGCGCGCCGCCGCCGCGTCGCGGGTCCAGCTTCCTGGCCCGCCTGAACCAGCGGGGTACCGCATGAACGAACGGCATCGCCAGCTTGTCGAGGCTGCCTGCGAACAGCGCCTGCGCAGCTCCTCGCCCTACTCGCGGTTCCGCGTGGGGGCCGCGTTGCTCGGGCGCAGCGGCACCATCTATCTCGGTACCAACGTGGAGAACGCCAGCTTCGGGCTGTCGATCTGCGCGGAGCGGGCGGCCGTCTGCCGCGCCATCGCCGACGGCGAGCAGGCGTTCGAGGCCATCGCCATCTGCGCCGACGGCAGCGAGCCGACGCCGCCGTGCGGCGCCTGTCGGCAGGTGCTGCTGGAATTCGGCGGCGACCTCGTGGTGCTGATGGCGGGCAACCGCGGCGCCGCCGGGCCCGTGAACACGTCCACGGCCGGCGAGCTGCTGCCGCTGGCCTTCATCGATTTCAGCGCGAACCTGGCCGACGAACGGGACGGGAAGCGATGAACGCACTGGACATCATCGAGGCCAAGAAGCGCGGGCGCGAACTGGCGGCGGCCGACATCGACGGGCTGATCGCCGGGTTCACTTCCGGTGCGGTGCCGGAATACCAGATGGCGGCGTTCCTGATGGCCACGTGGTTCCGCGGCATGACGCCGCAGGAAACGGCCGACCTGACCGGCGCCATGTTGCGCTCGGGGGAACAGCTGGACACGGCGCGCCTGTCGGGGCCCACGGCGGACAAGCATTCCACCGGCGGCGTGGGGGACAAGGTGAGCCTTCTCCTGGCGCCCCTGGCGGCCGCCTGCGGGCTCAAGGTGCCCATGCTGTCGGGACGTGGCCTGGGCCATACCGGTGGCACCCTGGACAAGCTGGAGGCCATCCCGGGCTACGACATCCGCCTCGGCAACACGCAGTTCCTGGACATCGTCGAAAAGGTGGGCTGCGCCATCATCGGGCAGGGTCCGACGATCGCCCCGGCCGACGGTCGGATCTACGCTTTGCGCGACGTCACCGGCACCGTCGACTGCGTGCCGCTGATCACGGCCTCGATCATGTCCAAGAAGCTGGCCGCCGGCCCGGCCATCGTCATCGACCTCAAGACGGGCTCGGGCGCGTTCATGCGCGACATCGAGCAGGCCCGCGAACTGGCCACGGCGCTGGTTGCGGTCGGTCGCAGCTACGGGCGGAAGATGGCGGTCGTGTTCTCGGACATGGACCAGCCGCTCGGTGTGGCCATCGGCCATGCGAACGAGACGCTCGAGGCCTTTGCGGCGCTGCGCCCGGGCGGCCGCCAGGCGGCGCCGGCCGACCTGGTGATGCTGACCGAGGAACTCACCGCGGACATGGTGCGTGTGGCCGGGGTCGAGGCCACGCCCGAGGCGGCAATGGCCCGCGTGCGCGCGGCGTGGGACAGCGGGCGCGCCCTGGCGGTGCTGCTGGACTGGGTCGTCGCCCAGGGCGGGCGCTTGGAGCCGGGTCGTGACGACTTCGGGCTCGACTGCGCGCCGGCCGCGAACGAGCTGCTGGCGCCTCACGACGGCTGGCTGGCGACCGTCGACTGCCGCCAGATGGGCCTGGCCCTCGCCGACCTCGGCGCCGCGCGCCGCCGCGTGGAAGACAAGCTCGACCTGTCGGCGGGGATGGACTACCTGGTGCGCGTGGGCGAGGCCGTCACGCGCGGGCAGCCGCTGGTGCGCGTGTCCTGCCGTGATCGCGCCAGGGCGGAGACGGCGGTGGCGCGCCTGGGCGCGGCCATGACCGTCGGCCGGGAACCGGCGGCGACGCGTCCGCTCATCCTCGGGCGGCTCGAATAGCCGCCCGGCTGGAATTCCACCGGGCTGGAATTCCACCCGGCTAGAATTCCAGATCGCCCTTGTCGATCGAGCGGAAGTCGCGGCCGCCTTCGCTGCCGTCCAGCGGGCGTCCGCCATGCACGTCGCAGCGGTCGCCCGGCTCGTGGCCTGACAGGAAGATCTCCGTCCGCACCGAATCGCAGCCGGTCAACGCCAGGCGGCCCGAGCGCATGCAGACGGTGTGGTCGACGATGCCTGCCGGGCGCGCGAACTGCTCATCACCCTTGCGCGCCGTGACACGTCCCATGAACGCGGCCCAGATCGGCACCGCCATGCGCGACCCGGTGGCGCCGCGGCCCATCGTGACCGGATCGTCGAAGCCCACCCAGACTCCCGCACAGAAACTCGGGGTGTAGCCCACGAACCAGGCGTTCGTGTTGTCGTTCGTGGTGCCGGTCTTGCCGGCGCCCGTGCGCCGGAAGCCGTTGCGCGAGACGCTGGCCGCCGTGCCCTCGGTCAGCGTGCTGGTCAGCAGGCTGGTCATCACGTAGGCCTGGGCCGGGTCGATGGCTTCGTGCTGGTTCACGCGGGATTCGAAGAGCACCTCGCCGTCGACGGTCTCGACCTTCGTGATCAGGTACTGGTCGGGCCATACGCCCTGGTTGGCGAAGGCGCTGTACGCGGCCACGACCTGCGCCAGCGTCACCTCACCGGCGCCCAGGAACAGCGACGGAACCTTCGGCAGGTCGTCGGAGAACCCGAGCTTGCGCAGGTTCTCGAGCACGGGATCCAGGCCGAAGTCCAGGAAGAGCTTGGCGGTCGGCACGTTGACCGAGTGGCTCAGGGCGAACCGCACCGTCATGGGGCCGCTGAAGGTCTCGGAGTAGTTTTCCGGGGCCCAGAGGCTGGTGCCGGTGTCGAGCACGAACGGCGTGTCCATGAGGATGGAACTCGGCGTGTAGCCGCGCTGCAGCGCCGTCAGGTAGACGAACGGCTTGAAGGTCGAGCCCGGCTGCCGCTTGGCCTGCATCGCCATGTTCCACTTCGAGTCCTCGAACGAGCGCCCGCCGATCAGGCCCAGCACCGCGCCGCTGTGCACGTCCTGGAGCAGTGCGGCGCCCTGCAGGTAGGTCACCTTGGGAGGCCGCTTGCCGGCGGCGACCAGGCGGTCATAGTCGGCGCGCGTCTGGCGCTTGGGCCGGTTCTTCTCCTCCTCGAGCAGGTGCGTCTCCAGCGCGTCTTCCATCCACTCCTGGTACTGGGGCACCAGCGTGGTCCACACGCGCAGGCCGTCCTTGTACAGCCGCGTGGCGCCGTAGTCCTTCTCCAGCTGCTTGCGCACTTCCTCCACGAAATACGCGGCAAAACCGGCCGAGGCGGCGTACGAGTCCTCGTCGGCCGCGCGCACCTTCGTGTTCCCGATGGCTTCGGCTTCGGCGCGGCTGAGGTAGCCGGCGCCGATCATCGTCTCGAGCACGGTCGCGCGCCGCGCGTAGGCGGCCTCGGGGTGGCGCAGGGGGGAGAAGCGCTCCGGCTGCTGGATCATGCCGGCCAGCATCGTGCACTCGGCCGGGCCCAGGTCCCAGACGTCGCGGCCGAAGAAGATGCGCGCGGCGGCCTGCACGCCGTAGGCGCCTTTGCCCAGGTAGATCTGGTTGAGGTACATCGCGAGGATCTCGTCCTTCGTATAGAGGGACTCGATCTGCGCCGCGACGATCCACTCGCGGAACTTGCGCGTCATGCGCTTCTCGCTGGGCAGCAGCTTGGGGAAGAGGTTGCGGGCCAGCTGCTGCGTGAGCGTGCTGGCGCCCGGGCTGCTCTTCGAGGTGAGGTTGATCCAGATGACGCCGACCACGCGCCTCAGGTCGATGCCGTAGTGGCTGTAGAAGCGCTTGTCCTCGACCGAGACCACCGCCTGCTGCAGCACCAGCGGGATGCGGTCCAGCGGCACGATGGTGCGGTTCTCCGTGAAGAACTCGCGCAGCGTCTCGCCGTTGGCGGCGTAGATGACCGTCTTCACCGAAGGGTCGATGGTGCGCAGCGTGTCGATCGGCGGCAGGTCGCGCGCCAGCCAGTTCAGGCCGATGATGGTGCCGCCGAGCGACAGGACGAACAACGCGAGCGACACCCACAGCAGGCGCCGCACCCAGTGGCGGGGGACGTTCCGGTCCAGCAGTCCCCGCACATCCAACGATCTCAACATGCACCCTCCCTGGCGCGCCGCGCCGAGCCGGGCGGCAATGCGCTCACCGCGGCAGGTGGACACAATAAGCGTGCGGCGGCGGCGAAGTCCATTGCGGCCTGCGAACAGTCCCTGACCCTCCGGAAGTTCCCGCGGCAGATGCTCCCCGTGCCAAAAGGCTCTCCGGGGACCCCAAAACCACCGCCGCGCCAGCTCGACCAGTGTCCCCACCCGCGGCCAATATGCGATTTGAAGCCCATTTAGCGCCTTTGCCGGGTTTCGGTAAAAAAACTACAAAATCCTTTTGACAGGCATCCGATGTGCACATAGATTCCGCCCCGTTGCCCTGGTTTGCATTCGTGCAGACGGGGCAACCGCTTCCTGCAGTGGCTCTTGAGCCGCGACGGGAAAGCGGCTCGGCTCCGAAAAAAAGTCAATTTTCCAGTTGACTCAGCTCGGTGGCTAGAGTACATTGCCTCCCCTGCCAAGGGGGCCGACGGCAACGACTGCTCGGCACAGCTCTTTGACAACGGAATAGCGTGCGATGGCCCGAATGCAATACCGAGCCGTCTGAATCGATCCGCCCGGCTTCGGCCAGGCGCAGGCGAGGCAGTCGGCGGTTTCAATTGCGCTAAAACAGGAGCGAAGCTTCTGTTGTTATTTTTTGACAACGGAGAGTTTGATCCTGGCTCAGAACGAACACTGGCGGCGTGGTTTAGGCATGCAAGTCGAACGTGAAAGTTTCCTTCGGGAAATGAGTAAAGTGGCGAACGGGTGAGTAACGCGTGGGAAACCTTCCCTTCGTTGGGGGATAACAGTTCTAACGAGCTGCTAATACCGCATACGACCTTTGGACCGCATGGCCTGGAGGTGAAAGGGGGCGCCCTCTTCGGAGAGCTCCCGACGATGGATGGTCCCGCGTCCCATTAGCTAGTTGGCGGGGTAATGGCCCACCAAGGCGACGATGGGTAGCCGGCCTGAGAGGGTGTCCGGCCACACTGGGACTGAGATACGGCCCAGACTCCTACGGGAGGCAGCAGTCGAGAAGCTTCGGCAATGGGCGAAAGCCTGACCGAGCGACGCCGCGTGAGCGAAGAAGGCCCTATGGGTTGTAAAGCTCTGTCAGATTGGGAAGAAAACCTCGTGATTAATACCTGCGAGGCTTGACGGTACCATCAGAGGAAGCACCGGCTAACCCCGTGCCAGCAGCCGCGGTAATACGGGGGGTGCAAGCGTTGTTCGGATTCACTGGGTATAAAGGGTGCGCAGGCGGCCTGTTAAGTCAGAGGTGAAATCTGTCGGCTCAACCGACAGACTGCCCCTGAAACTGACAGGCTTGAGTCCGGGAGAGGAAGGTGGAATTCCAGGTGTAGCGGTGAAATGCGTAAATATCTGGAGGAACACCGGTGGCGAAGGCGGCCTTCTGGCCCGGAACTGACGCTCAGGCACGAAAGCTAGGGGAGCGAACGGGATTAGATACCCCGGTAGTCCTAGCCGTAAACGATGGGTACTAGGTGTTGGAGGATTCTACCCCTTCAGTGCCGCAGCTAATGCATTAAGTACCCCACCTGGGGAGTACGATCGCAAGGTTGAAACTCAAAGGAATTGACGGGGGCCCGCACAAGCGGTGGAGCATGTGGTTTAATTCGATGCAACGCGAAGAACCTTACCTAGGCTTGACATGCAGGGGACAGGTGTAGAAATACATCCTTCCTTCGGGACCCTTGCACAGGTGCTGCATGGCTGTCGTCAGCTCGTGTCGTGAAATGTTGGGTTAAGTCCCGCAACGAGCGCAACCCCTGTCTTTAGTTGCCATCAGGTTATGCTGGGGACTCTAGAGAGACTGCCGGTGACAAACCGGAGGAAGGTGGGGATGACGTCAAGTCATCATGGCCCTTACGCCTAGGGCTACACACGTGCTACAATGGTCGGTACAAAGGGCAGCAATACCGTGAGGTGGAGCAAATCCCAAAAAGCCGGCCTCAGTTCGGATCGAAGTCTGCAACTCGACTTCGTGAAGTTGGAATCGCTAGTAATCGCGTATCAGAACGACGCGGTGAATACGTTCCCGGGCCTTGTACACACCGCCCGTCAAGTCAACCGAGTTGGCTGCACCCCAAGTCGCTGAGCTAACCCCGTAAGGGGAGGCAGGTGCCCAAGGTGTGGTTAGCGAGGGGGACTAAGTCGTAACAAGGTAGCCGTATCGGAAGGTGCGGCTGGATCACCTCCTTTCTAAGGAGAAGGTCTGAGAGGCCTAGCCTCTCGGGCCAGGTAGATCTGTATTGCTCTAGGCGTCGCACGCTATTCTATTGCCAAAGGCTGGGCCAGGCATTCCAGTCGCTGTTTTGTTGGGCCTATAGCTCAGTTGGTTAGAGCGCACGCCTGATAAGCGTGAGGTCGGAAGTTCGAGTCTTCCTAGGCCCACCATCAGACGTCGCGGGGATATAGCTCAGTTGGGAGAGCGCCGGCTTTGCAAGCCGGAGGTCGTCGGTTCGATCCCGACTATCTCCACCAACCCGTTGAACTGGTTCTTCACAGAACTTGGTTGACGAACCAGTCCAGGCAAACTTGGCAATCTGTTCTTTGACAACCGAATATGGAGAGTAGCACTAAAGAGATGCACTCACACTGCCTTTGGTTAAGTTACTAAGGGCGCATGGTGGATGCCTTGGAGTCGTCGAGCGATGAAGGACGTGGTAAGCTGCGATAAGCCTCGGGGAGCTGCAAACAAGCTTTGATCCGGGGATTTCCGAATGGGGAAACCCACTGCGGGTAAACCTGCAGTACTCTGGCCTGAATACATAGGGCCAAGAGGGCGTACGAGGGGAATTGAAACATCTCAGTACCCTCAGGAACAGAAAATAACAATGATTCTCCTAGTAGCGGCGAGCGAACGGGGAACAGCCTAAACCGATGCCGTGTCAAGCTGACGGGCGTTGCGTCATCGGTGTTGCGGGACCTTTCAGGGAGCTCCGTTAAGTTCCCAGGGAGTTACAAAGATCAATCATAGCCGAGCGGCCTGGAAAGGCCGGCCACAGAGGGTGACAGCCCCGTAGGCGAAATGGTTGGACCTCCCGAGAGTCATCCCAAGTACCGCGGGACACGAGAAATCCTGTGGGAATCTGGCAGGACCATCTGCCAAGGCTAAATATCCGACGACTACCGATAGTGAACCAGTACCGTGAGGGAAAGGTGAAAAGCACCCCTGGCGGGGAGTGAAATAGTACCTGAAACCATGCGCTTACAAGCAGTCGGAGGGCCTTCGGGCCTGACGGCGTGCCTTTTGCATAATGAGCCGGTGAGTTATCGTGTGCAGCAAGGTTAAGTGTCGCAGGCACGGAGCCGTAGCGAAAGCGAGTCTGAATAGGGCGCGAAGTTGCACGCGGTAGACCCGAAGCTGGGTGATCTTGCCATGACCAGGATGAAGCGCAAGTAACATTGCGTGGAAGTCCGAACCAGGGTGGGTTGAAAACCGCTTGGATGAGTTGTGGCAAGGGGTGAAAGGCCAATCAAACCCAGTGATAGCTGGTTCTCCCCGAAATACATTTTGGTGTAGCCTCGGGAACTGTTAGACGGAGGTAGAGCACTGAATGGGTTAGGGGCCCTAAAAGGTTTACCGACCCCAATCAAACTCCGAATGCCGTACTAATGAATCCCGGGAGACAGGCTTTGGGTGATAAGATCCAGGGCCGAGAGGGAAAGAGCCCAGACCAACAGCTAAGGTCCCTAAATCGAGGCTAAGTGTTGAAGGATGTCGGATCGCACAGACACCTAGGAGGTTGGCTTAGAAGCAGCCATCCTTTAAAGAAAGCGTAATAGCTCACTAGTTAAGCGATCTGGCGCCGAAAATAATCGGGACTCAAGCCTTGTACCGAAGCTTTGGATTCGTGCCTTCGGGCACGTCTGGTAGGGGAGCATTCCGTAGGTGGTTGAAGCCGCGTCGTAAGGCTCGGTGGACACATCGGAAGGGCTTATGCCGGCATGAGTAGCGATAATGCGGGTGAGAAACCCGCACACCGTAAACCTAAGGTTTCCTGAGGAAGGCTCGTCCTCTCAGGGTTAGTCGGATCCTTAGCCGAGGCCGCAAGGCGTAGACGATGGGAATCCGGTCAAAATTCCGGAACCTGTTTTGTTTCGTTTGTACGATGGGGTCACGGAGAAGTGAAAGGACAGCCGGCTGATGGATGCCGGTCCAAGCGTGTAGGCGTGAAGCTTAGGCAAATCCGGGCTTCTAATACGCCGAGGCGTGATGGAGGAACAACCCTTCGGGGGAGCCAATTGTCCCTAATCAGGCTGCCGAGAAAAGCCTCTAAGGAGAGACAAGACAGACCGTACCGTAAACCGACACAGGTGGGTGAGGAGAGTATCCTAAGGTGCTCGAGAGAACCCTGGTGAAGGAACTCGGCAAAATGGCTCCGTAACTTCGGGAGAAGGAGCGCCACAAGTACGTGAAGCGATTCGCTCGTGAAGCAGAAAGTGGCCGCAGTGAAAAGGCGTTGGCGACTGTTTACTAAAAACACAGGTCTCTGCGAAATCGAAAGATGACGTATAGGGACTGACACCTGCCCGGTGCCGATCTGTTAAGAGGAGAGGTTAGCCTTCGGGCGAAGCTTTGAATCGAAGCCTCGGTAAACGGCGGCCGTAACTATAACGGTCCTAAGGTAGCGAAATTCCTTGTCGGGTAAGTTCCGACCTGCACGAATGGTGTAACGATCGACGCGCTGTCTCCACCAGGGGCTCGGCGAAATTGAGTTGGCGGTGAAAACGCCGCCTACCCGCGACTAGACGGAAAGACCCCGTGCACCTTTACTGCAACTTCACATTGGGTCTTGGCATTACTTGTGTAGGATAGCTGGGAGGCTGTGAAACGGGCACGCCAGTGTTCGTGGAGCCAACGTTGAAATACCAGCCTGGTGATGTTAGGATTCTAACTCCGTTCCGTAATCCGGGCGGAGGACAGTGTGTGGGGGGTAGTTTGGCTGGGGCGGTCGCCTCCGAAAAAGTAACGGAGGCGCGCAAAGGTTCCCTCAGCGTGTTTGGTAATCACGCGACGAGTGTAATGGCATAAGGGAGCTTAACTGCGAGACCTACAAGTCGAGCAGATGCGAAAGCAGGTCATAGTGATCCGGCGGTCCCGCATGGAAGGGCCGTTGCTCATCGGATAAAAGGTACGCCGGGGATAACAGGCTGATCTCCCCCAAGAGTCCACATCGACGGGGAGGTTTGGCACCTCGATGTCGGCTCATCACATCCTGGGGCTGGAGAAGGTCCCAAGGGTTTGGCTGTTCGCCAATTAAAGTGGTACGCGAGCTGGGTTTAGAACGTCGTGAGACAGTTCGGTCCCTATCTGTCGTGGGCGCAGGAGATTTGAAGGAAGCTGTCCCTAGTACGAGAGGACCGGGATGGACGTACCACTAGTGTACCAGTTGTCTCGCCAGAGGCAGTGCTGGGTAGCTATGTACGGCCGGGATAAACGCTGAAAGCATATAAGCGTGAAGCCCCTCCTGAGATAAGAACTCCCGGACGAAAGTCCCTGAAGGCTCGAGGTAGACTACCTCGTTGATAGGCTACAGGTGTAAGCGCAGTAATGCGTTCAGCCGAGTAGTACTAATAAGCCGTGCGGCTTAATCATCTCCTTTTCTTCGGAAAAGGGGCGGGTGGATGTGATTGGATCTCGTGTTACTCTCCATATTCAGTTGTCCAAGGACAACTCCGGCGGGCGCCGTCCTCGAAAGAGGCGCGCCGCAGCCGGAGATTGATTTTCGGCGGCGATAGCGCGCGGGCACCACCTGTTCCCATTCCGAACACAGAAGTGAAACCGCGTAGCGCCGATGGTACTGCAAATTTCTTTTGTGGGAGAGTAGGACACCGCCGGATTCTTAAAGACCCCCGACCGCAAGGTCGGGGGTCTTTCTTTTTGCCCCCGGGCCCCGGGTGGGCGCAACGAGAGCCTCCGTCCATCAGGTCGGGGGCTTTTTGCATATGGCGCGGATCGTGGTTGGGCTTCCGGCATTCCCCGCGTATCTTACCAGCCGGCGCGTGGTTGCGTGAGGGCGCGGGAAAGAAGGAGCTGGGGATGAGCGTGAGGGCGGCGGTCGGGCTGTTGGCGGAACTGGCGCAACGCCAGGCAAAGCCCGGTGGGGCGGCATTCCACCTGAATGAATCGGAAGTGTACGCGCTGTGGGCCGCGCTGGGGCTGCGCCACGGCGCTTTCTCATATGTGCCGGCGAGCAGTGATCTGGCCGATTGGGCGGCTGCTGCAGCGCGCCTGGCCGATGGCGAGGGACGGCTGGTCCTCAAGCTCGTGGGACGCGACATCCTGCACAAGACCGAAGCTGGCGGTGTGCGCCTTCTCAAGCTGGCAGCGGGCAGCGAGGCTGCCCAGCTGGCGGCACAGGGGCGCGACCTGCTGGCCGGCGCGCAGTCGCGCGGGGTGCATGGCGTGGAAGGGTTGCTGGCGGCGGCGTTCGTGCCGCACGTGGCCAATCGCCCCGGCCAGGAAGCCCTGCTCACGCTGCGCCAGGATCCGGCGTTCGGTCCGTGCGTTGTCATTGGTGTCGGGGGCACGCTCACCGAGTGGCACGGCGCCTCGGGCTCGCTGGTGCTGCCGGCGGCGGGCCTGACGACGGCGTCTGTCGAGGGCGCGTTGCTGGCCCATCCGCGGCTGGCGCTGCTCGTGCGGCCTTCGCGGTTGTATGCGGAGCCGCCGTTCGCGGTTGCCGAACTCGCGGCCGCGGCCGCGGCGCTCGCGGCCCTGGGCGAAGCAGCGGGGCCGGGCAGTGACCTGCCGTGGACGCTGGAGGAACTCGAGGTCAACCCGGCGGTGGCCGGGCCCGACGGGCTCACGGCGCTGGACGGTGTGGCGAGGGTGTCGCGGCGCAAGTGGTCCGGGCGGCGGCGTCCGCTCGAGCGTGTGAAGGCGCTCATGGACCCGCGCAGCGCCGTCGTGTTCGGCGTGAGCGCAAAGGGGCAGAATCCCGGGCGCATCATCCTCGAGAACCTCGGGGCTGCGCGGTCGGTGGCGAAGGACCGCTTGTATGTGGTGCATCCCACGCAGACGGAGATTGCCGGAGCGCCGTGCTTCCCCGACGTCGCCTCGCTGCCCGAACGCTGCGACCTGGCCGTGATCGCGCTGCCGGCGGCCGACGCGGTCGGCGCCGTGGCGCAACTGGTCGAGCACGACAAGGCAGCGGCCATCATCCTGAACCCCGGCGGCTTCGCCGAGGCCGGGCGCGGCGACCTGGCGGCCGAGATCGAAGGCACGCTCGCACGGGGGCAGGAACGTCCCGGCGGCGGCCCGGTGCTGGTGGGCGGCAACTGCCTGGGCATCGTCAGCCGCGACCGCTACAACACCTTCTTCCTGCCGGCGTACAAGCTGCCGTTCCGCAGCGGGCCGGGGCGCAACCTGGCGCTGGTCAGCCAGTCGGGCGCGTACCTCGTCACGTTCACGAGCAACTTCGACGGCGTGATCGAGCCGCGCTGCTCCATCAGCTTCGGCAACCAGATGGACCTGACGGTGAGCGATTTCCTCGCGCACTACATCGAGGAACCCGAGGTGGATGTGTTCGCCTGCTACGTCGAGGGCTTCCGCGACGGCGACGGCGCCCGCTTCGTGGAGCAGGCGCGCAAGGCGCGGGCGCGCGGGTTGCGCGTAGTGATGTTCAAGGCCGGGCGCACGGCGCTGGGCGCGCAGGCTGCAGCCAGCCACACGGCCTCGCTGGCCGGTGACTACGCCGTGGCCAGGGCCTGCCTGGAAGACGCGGGCGTGACGGTAGCCGAGACGCTGGACGAGTTCGAGGACCTGATCCGCACGTTCACGCTGCTGTCCGGTCGCCCTGCGCGCGGGCGGCGGGTCGGGATCATCAGCAATGCGGGCTTCGAATGCTCGACGGTGACCGACGAACTGGCCGGGCTCGAACTGGCCACCCTCGACGAGGCCGCGCGCGCGGTCCTCGACGCTTCGCTGCCGCCTTTCGCCCATCGCCTGAACCCCGTCGACGCGACGCCGATGGCCGATTCGCGCGCTTTCAGCGACTGTTGTGCGGCGATCCTGGCCTGTAGCGACGTCGATGCCGGGCTCTTCTCGGCGGTGCCCGTGACCGGGGCCATGGACACCCTACCCGCCGACCCGGCAGGTTTGCACCGGGAAGACATTGCCGGTCCGGACAGCCTGGCCTCGCGGTTGTTGAGGGTCATCGAGGCTTCCCCTAAACCGACGGTCGTGGTGGTCGATTCCGGAGATCTCTACCAGCCATTCCGCCGCTGTTTCGAAGCGGCGGGCGTGCCCGTGTTCCGCAAGATCGATCGCGCTGCGCGCGCGCTGTCCGCGTACTGCCGCGGTCGGGAAGGCAACCGATGAGGAAGTTCTGGATCGTCTTTATCGTGCTGGCCGTGATCGTCGGCGGCGGGTTCGGCTTCATGTGGTACGTGATGCAGGGACTCGAGGAACACGTGTCGGTGGACGGCGGCGTCCTGGTCTGGAAGGTGGAGGGCGGCTTGCCGGAGGAACGCGACGACTCGTTCTGGGGCCAGGTCCGCGGCAGCACCGAATCCACGTTCTCCGAGACGCTGTTCGGGCTCTTGCGCGCGGCGAAGGACGAGCGCATCACCGGCCTGGTGCTGGATATCCGGGCGGCAGAGTTGGACTGGGCCAAAATCGAGGAATTGCGCGGCGCCATCGGGACCTTCCGTGAACAGGGCAAGCCCGTGGTGGCGTACCTCGAGGCGGGATTCACGCGCGACTACGCGCTGGCGACGGCTGCCGACCGCATCGTCCTGGCGCCCGAGGCCAACCTGATGGTCCTGGGCCTGTCGGCCGAGATGGCCTTCCTGAAGGACACGCTGGCCAAGCTGGGCATGGAAGCCGATTTCGTGCATGTGGGGGCCTACAAGTCGGCGCCCGAGCGCATGACCCGGTCGTCGGCCTCGGATGCGAACCGCGAGATGGTCGAATCGATCGTCGGCGACCAGTTCGACGCGCTGCTCGACATGCTTGCCGACGGTCGCGGCGCCGACCGCGACGAGGTGGAGCGCTGGGTCGACCAGGGGCTGTTCGACGGGCAGGGGGCCGTGGCGGCCGGCCTTGCCGACACGCTCATGTACTACGACGGCATGATGGACTACGAGTTCCCCGACGACGACGTGACCTTCCTCGAGGACTACCTGCTCGAGTCGCCGCGGCAGACGCAGGCGGCGGGCAAGGTGGCCATGGTGTTCGTCACCGGCGTCATCATGCCGGGCGAAAGCCGCTTCGACAACCTGCAGGGCAAGATTGCCGGCAGCGAATCGATCATCGAGGACCTGCAGGCGGCCGCCGACGACGAGTCGGTCGACGCCGTGATCCTGCGCGTGGACAGCCCGGGCGGCAGCGCGCTTGCCAGCGACCTGATCTGGCACGAGATCGTCGAGTTGCGCAAGGAGAAGCCGGTTATCGTCTCGATGAGCGGCATGGCAGCCAGCGGCGGCTACTACGTCGCGTGCCTGGGCGACTCGATCTTCGCCGACAAGGGCACGCTCACCGGTTCGATCGGCGTCTTCGCCGGCAAGATGAACCGCCAGGAGATGTACCGGAAGATCGGCGTCAACCGCGAGTTCGTCACGCGCGGGGAGAACGCGCTCCTGTTCAGCGACGAGGGCGTCTTCACCGATGCGCAGCGCACGCTGTTCCAGGCGCAGATGGACGGGTTCTACGAGCGCTTCCTGGGCAAGGTGGCCGACGGCCGCAAGCTCACGCGTGACCAGGTACACGAGGTGGCGCAGGGGCGCGTGTGGACCGGCCGCCAGGGCGTGGAGCGCGGGCTGGTGGACGGCGTGGGCGGGCTCGAGCGCAGCCTGGATGCGGCGAAGCGGCGCCTGGGTGTCGACACCGAATCCCGGGTGACCGTCCTGACCTATGTCGAGCCGATGTCGTGGATGGAAAAGATGCTGCTGCGCTCCCTGCGTGAAGGCGGCATGACGCGCCTGGCGGCGCGGATGGGCGTGGACGCCGGTGCGGCCGGTCGCGGGCCGGTGGCCGGCGCCGTCGACCTCCTGGCGGGCGGGCTCGCGAGGACCCTGCGCGACGACGGCACGCTGGCCGCCGCCGCCATGCTGGACGGGCGGGCGCTGGCGCTGATGCCGGTCTCGATCCGCATCCGCTGAGCCGAGCAGCGAAGCCGCGCACGTCGTGAGCGCTTGCCACGACGGGACTTGTCCGTTAGCCTGACCTCCGTGCCGGGCCTCGGAACGCCTTGCCGTCGCGAGCCCCCGGGCGCGCGCCCGGCGCCGTGGATGGGACGTCGAAGGAGCGAGTTGCATGGATCCGTTTCTCGAGGAACAGGGAGAATCAGGCGGGGGCGGATTCGACCCCATGACGATGCTGCGGGCGTTCTGGCGCCGCAAGCTGCTGTTTATCATCCCGTTCGTGCTTTGCCTGACCATGGCCTTCATCGCCATCAAGACGATGACGCCCATCTACGCGTCTTCCGGCCAGGTCGTCATCAAGGTCAACAGCATGCGCAGCCAGCTGCTGGACGACCCCCGGGCCCGCTACGGCGGCCAGTACGGCGACATGAACGCCATCGCCTACCAGGAAATGAACCTGCTGCTGACCTCGCACGAGTTCCTCGACCAGGTCGTGCGTGAGCTGAACCTGGCGGCGGCCCTGCGGAGCGTCGGCAGGGACGGCACGTCACTCGACGAGGAAGAGGCGATCGCGCTCGCGCGTGGCAAGCTCGCCTCGATGATCCGGCTCAAGTCGGAGGGCAACCGGCTGTTCCGCCTGGAAGTGCGCGACCCGGACGCATCGCAGGCGCATCGCCTGGCCAAGGTCATCCTCGATCGCTTCGTCAACGAGTACCGCGCCAGCCAGACGGCCTCGAACACCAGTACCCGCGATTTCCTGGCCCGGCAGCTCGATCTCTACCAGGGCGACCTGAAAAAGGCCGAGGACGAGTTGAACGGCTACCAGGCGGGGCTGGCCTCGGCCGCGCTGGTCGACAATGCGGTCAACGCGCTGAACATCGGCACGGCCGAGGCGGCGCTGTCGGCGCTGCGCCTGCGCTTCGACGGCCAGGATGCGGCCGAGTTGCGCGACCTCGGTCAGTCGGCCCGCAACGTCACCGGCCAGACGCCGCCGCTGTCGTTCTACCAGGCGGACGGCGGCATCGTCGCCGCGCTGTCCGAGCTCGAGGACCTGGAGTTCCAGTCGCGCCTGGTGGCCACCGGCGACCGCGAACAGCGCGACCTCGAGACCCGCCTGGGGCAGCTCAGGGTGCGCTTGCGGGCGCTGGTCGACTCGCAGGTGGCGCTGCAGCAGCCCTCGCTGAGCTTCATGTCGCGCAACCAGGTGGCGGAGTTCGTCTACTTCTCTCTGTACCGGCAGGGCATGTCCGAAGTGATCCGCCGGCTCGACACCGGCATCCGCGGGTTCCGCAGCTTCACGGCGCGGCAGCCGCAGCAGTCGACCCGCATCGCCGAGCTCCAGAGCGCGGTCACGCGCGCGCGCAAGCTGGTCGAGTCCATCGAGGGCGAGATCACGCAGCACAACCTGAACCTCCAGGCGAGCCTGTCGGAAATCGGCGTGCAGATCCGCATCCGCCAGGAGCCCCAGCTGGAGCTGGCACCGGTCGAGCCGAACAAGATCAAGCTGATGCTCATGGGCGTGATCCTGTCGCTCGGCATCGGCATGGGCCTGGTGATCCTGGCGATCATGCTCGACCGCTCGTTCAGCAATGTCGAGAGCATGGAAAAGATGCTCGGCGTGAAGGTCATCGGCACGTTGCCGATGATCCAGGACGAGCATTTCAAGCGCAAGCGCACGGTCAGGCTGCTGCGGTGGGTGACCATCGTGCTGGGCATCCTCGCCGTGGGCGCCGTGGGCTTCCTCGTGATCTACCCCCGGTTGGGATGATCCGAACACAGGACGGGTGACGTGGCCGAAACCAGGGACCGGGCGGGCAGCGGGCAGATGTTCGACATCGAGTCGCCGATGGCGATCGAGTTGCGCCGCATCATGATCCGCCTATCGCGCAATCTGGACTTTGACCGCAAGCGCACGCTGATGGTGACCAGCGCGCAGCGCGGCGAGGGCAAGAGCCTGTTCTCGCTCCATTTCTCGCTGGTCCTGGCCTACCACCTGGCGAAGCGGATCCTGCTGATCGACGCCGACGTGCGCCGCCCGGTGCAGCACGCCGTCTTCGAGACCGAGCTGGGGCCGGGGTTCGCCAACGTCCTGGCCGGCGAGCTTCCGGCCGCCAAGGCCGTGCACAAGACGCGCGTCAAGAACCTCGATTTCCTCTCTGCGGGCACCGCCGGCGGCCATGCCAGCCGCCTGTTCGGCGACAGCCGCGTCCGCAAGCTGGTCGAGGAGCTGCACGGCACCTACGACATCGTGCTCCTGGATTCGCCGCCGGTGGTTCCCGTGAGCGATCCCCTGCACTACCTCGACGCCGTCGACGGCTGCCTCTACATGGTCATGGCGGGCCAGACCCCCAAGGACGTCTCCAAGCGCGGCGTCGAGATCCTGCGCAGCGCGGGCGCCAACATCCTGGGCGTGGTGGCGAACAACCTGGGAGAGGTGCTGCCGTACTACTACGACCAGAAGTATTACGGGTACGAGGGGTCGAAGAAGGTCAGGAAAGCTTAGGCTGCGGCACGTGGGTGAATGCTGAAGTGGGTTCCTGGGCTTAGCGCGCCGCGGCGGCGCGATGCGCCCAGGAACCCACTTCAGCATTCACCCAGTGGCACCCTAAACCTTCTCGCCTTCGACCGCCCCAGTTGCCGTCGTGAGTTTTCTGAGCATTCTGGGAAGAGATTCGGGAGGCGGTCACCGACACTTCGTGCTTTTCGCATTTTTATGGGTGCGGCGGCGGTATGGCATCGGAATGGGAGACGCGTATGGGGAGCAGCGCTTCCGGCAGACGGCGGCGGGGCTGGATGGTCCTGATGGTCTTGTTTGCGGGCGTGGGCTTTCTGCCGGTCGTGGCGCGGGGCGCGCCGCCGGCGACCGCCGGGGAGTTCGATATCGAGGACTACCTGGTCCGGGATGATATCGCAGCGGCGGCAGCAAGCATGCGCGCGGATGCACTTGCCGTGGGGTTGGATACCTCGCTGGTGCCCGTGTGGAGGAATGTCAGGGCATTTGCAGATACCGCGTCGGGGGAGCTCCAGGTGTCCCCGAACGGATTCCGCCGGATGACCATCGACATGCGGAACGATTCCCTTGCCCGCCGATTCACCGACGCCAAGGCCAGTGGCATTGCCGGCGCCGTATGGACCGTGGTCATGGTCACGGTGCGCAATCTTTCCATCGATGAGACCGCGACTAGTTCGGCTGGATTGCGGAGATCGCACCCGAAGCGAAGCACGATCCGAACTGCTCTGAATCGCCTTCCGGGGAATACGATATCTTCGTGTTCGGCTCCGTAACCGCCGAATATACCCGTGAACTGGAGAGCCGCGGACTCATGGTGGAAAGCTCTTGGAGTCATTTGAATGGCGTAACCATTCGCGGCGCCTGGGACCGGGTGCGTATCCTGCCGTCACTGTGGTGGGTGCGATTCGTGATGGGCAACCATGTCAGTGCTGTCCCCGCCGACTAGACACGTCTGAACGGGCCCGATTCGTCCCCGCCGAGGGCCGCCGAAGGCACCCCCAATTCCCCGCCAGCGACTGCCATTCCCAGGTTTCCTGCCCAAGCTCTGGACTTTGACGCTGCGGCGCAGGTGGAAAAGGGAGAGGCCGGGCGCATCGCGTCGCTTCGACGCGCTAAGCCCGGCCTCTCCCTTTTCCACCTGCGCCACACGGCACCGTCAGGCCTTGGTCTTGAAATCCTTCCCGACCCAGGCACGAGCCATAACCAGCAGGATGGGCGAGACCATCGCCACGAGGGCAAAGATCATCCACATCGCACGCGGGTCCTGCTGGCCTTCGGCCGGCACGTACTTCTGCAGGGCCATGCCCGAGTACAGCGGCACCAGCATCTTGGTCAGGAACCAGGGGAACTGGGCCACGCCCATGTAGGCGCCGGTGCGGCCCTCGGGGGCGATCTCGGCGGCATACTGCAGGAAGCGCGGCTGCCACATCGCCTCGCCGATCGTCATGACCAGCAGGTACGCCAGCAGGGTGTAGATGTTGGTGCCCATGGCCAGGAGGAAGGCCGGCACGGCCATCACGAAGGTGCCGGCGATCATCATGCTGTAGACCTTCTTCTGCTGCGTGATGGCGGCGACCATCGGCACGGCGACGAAGATCAGGATCGGGTTCAGGTTCGAGAAGAACTCGAACTTGTCGCTGACGATGCCGCCGGCGAAGGCGCGCTCGAGGTACTGCGGCAGGATCAGCCAGTTGTACGTGAACAGCGTCTGCACGGGAATCAGCGCGAAGATGAAGAAGAAGAACTTGGAGTCGGCCAGCGGGTGGTTGGCCAGCCAGACGTTCGCCTTGCGCAGCGGGCCGGGCGCGGCGGCGAGCAGCGCGAGGAAGCCCAGCATCGCGGCGGCCACGGTATAGCCGTACGGGCGCGGCAGGAACAGGCAGCAGCCGGCCACGACCACCAGGGTGGCCCACAGGTGCATGGGGACCTTGCGGCCTGCGTCGATGGCGTTCTGGGCGATCTTGGCGGCGGCGGCCTTGGCGCCGTCGGCGTCGTTCTCCTGCTCGCGACGTTCGCGGTCGGCGCGGGCGATGGCCTCGGCCTCGACCTTCGGCGTCAGGATCAACCAGGTGGTGACCAGGCCGGTCACTGTCAGGCCGGTGTAGACCCAGAAGGCGCCGGTGATGCCGATGGCCTCGCGCACGAAGCTGAAGAACGAGGGCAGCCAGCCACCGAGGTTCATGAGCGCGTAGAGCATGGCGTAACCCATGCCGGCGGTCTTGGGACTGGTGTACTTGCGGACACCGGCGTAGGCGGCCGGCTGGTACATGCCGTAGCCGAGCACCACGAGGAAAATGCCGGCCATGGTCATCCAGTGCATGCCGCTCCACAGGCCGGTCTCGGGGAACACCAGTGGTGCGGCGGACCAGACGATGCGGCCGGCCAGCAGCAGCACGAACGCCCAGAGGAGCGTCGTCCGCACGCCGCGCTTGTCGGCGACGGAGCCGAAGAAGAACATCGAGATCGTGATGCCGGCGGTCAGCACCATGACCATGTGATGCGAATGGATGTCCGGGTTGGCCACGCCCTTGAACACGAAATCCGAGAAGTGCATGGCCAGGTAGCCCAGCATGCCGAAATAGACCCAGCCCTCGAGGAAGTAGGCCAGGTTGATGCCCCACAGCGCGCGTGGGGCATGGACCAGGTCGACGAATGGCTGGGTGATCTGCTGCCAGGGAGACTGCTGGGGATTGTTGCCGGGTACCGAGGCCATTTCCAGTCGCCTTTCGCACAAGCGGGAGTGTCGGCGGGCCGCCGCGGCGGACGCGCCATCTTAGGTCGCGGGGAGGGGCCGCGGCCAGTGAATTATCCGCTGCCGGCAGGGCGCCCCGGGGGTGGGCGCCCGTCCAGGCCGGCAGGTCGATCCCGTCAGCCGGCCAGCCGGCGGCGCACCGAGGTCCGGATCGCCGCGGCTGCCGTCTCGCAGCGGGCCAGGGCGGCGTCGGCGCGCGGGCGCAGGTCGGCGGGCGCGGCGGCCTCGGGCAACTCGGCCAGGGCCGCGAGGTTGATCAGGACGTTGTAGTAGGCGCCCTCGGCGCCGGCCATCAGCGTCAGCGCCGCGACACCGGCGTCCGACAGGCTGTTGGCATTGCCGTGCTCGGCGACTTCGGCGGCCAGGTCAAGTGCGGCAGGCACCCTTTCCAGCACCGACAGCGGCACCATGGTGGCGCGCAGCGTGGCCGCGGCCACGGCAGTGTTGCGGGCGGCGGCTTCGGCAGGCGTGGCCTTGGGCAGCCCGAATGCGGCCATGACGGCGTTGAAGGCCGCGGTGTCGTCGTCGATGGCCGCGAGGAACGCATCCTTCAGCGCCTGGGCCTGCTCGGCCAGGTCCTTCATGCTCTCCCACACGGCGGCGTACTTCTTCTTGCCGACGGTGAGGTTGGCCACCATCGCGGCCAGTGCGGCGCCCTGGGCGGCGCACAGCGCCGCCACCGAGCCACCGCCCGGCGCCGGCGAGTCGGTTGACAGTTCGTCGACGAAGGCGCGGTTGGTCATCGAGACCAGCGGGCCGTCGACCAGGCCGGCCTGGTACTCGATCACCTTGTCGTTCGGGTCGAAGGGACCCAGGTCTCGCAGGCCGAGGCTCTGGATCGCGGCCTCGATCAGGTGGCGGCGCGGCACGCCTGCCGACTGCCCCGCCCGGCGCAGGTAGAACCGGCCGGCGGCCAGGAGGTCCGCTTCGGGCACCAGGCCCACCAGCTCGCTGCCGGTCACGCGGGCGCCGCGGTCGCGGGCGCTGGCTTCGCAGGCCTCGAAGGCCTGGTGCGGCTTGGTCACGTCGGTGTTGACGAGGTTGATCGAGATCTGCGCGCGCTCGTAGGCCGGGATGTACCAGCCGACGGCCTTGCAGGCGGGCAGCCGGTACGGGCCGGGCTCCAGCACCTGGTTGCCGGCGGCGTCCTTGATGATGTTCCCCTGCGCGTCGCGCTGCGCACGGCCGGCTTCCTTGATGTCGAGGGCCACCTGCGAGGCCAACGCCTTGTCGCGCGTGTTCAGGTTCACGTTGTAGGCCACCAGGAAGCCGCGCGCGGACACGTTCGTGGCGCCGGTGCGCGCCGTGTGCTCGTTCCACGCGTTGGGCCCGAAGTCGGGCGCCCATTCGGCCGTACCCAGTTTGCGCGGCAGCGCCTCGTACTCGCCCTTGCGCACGTCGGCCAGGTTGCGGCGCTCGGGGCGGCTCGCGGCCGATTCGTAGAGGTAGACGGGAATGCCCAGCTCGTCGCCGATGCGGCGGCCGACACGGCGCGCGAGTTCCGCGCACTCCTCCATCGTGATGCCGCGCACAGGAACGAACGGGCAGACGTCGGTGGCGCCGTGGCGTGGATGCGCCCCGTGGTGCCGGCTCATGTCGATCAGTTCGGCGGCGCGCCTGACGACACGGAACGCTGCTTCGGCGACGGCCTCGGGCGGACCGATGAAGGTGATCACCGTGCGGTTCGTGTCGGCGCCGGGATCGACGTCGAGCAACCTTGCGCCTTCGACTTCACCGATGACTGCGGTGACGGCGTCGATGATGCCGCGATCGCGGCCCTCGCTGATGTTCGGTACGCACTCGACCAGCTTCTGCATGCGGACACCTCGCCAGGCCAACGTGGAAGGCGGGCCGCCCGGGGGCGGCGATCCGTTTACGATAACCCGGCCGCAAGGCGATTTCCAGCGTCTGGACCGGACCATGCAACCTTGGCCGGGTCGGTGCGTCTCCTTGCCAGTGAAAGTTCTGCGGATGCGCCCGATGCGTCGGCATTGTTTCGCCCGAAAGGACCGCCATGAGGAAGCCCGGCAAGAGAACCATCACCCTGGCCGCGATCGCGGTCCTGGCACTCGGCGGGGGCGCCGGGCTGTGGCTGGCCGGCCGGATGCCCGGGGTGCCGGCGCCCATGTTCGGCGCCATGGCGGCCACCGATACGACCTCGGCCGGCGATGACGCGGCCAAAGGCAAGGACAAGCCCAAGGGACGCAAGGGCAAGGACAAGGACAAGGAAGAGCCGAAGCCGGTGCCGGTGGAACTGGCCCGCGCCTCGGCTCGCGGCATCGAGGCGTACTATCGCGCCGCATCGGTGATCGAGGCCGACCGCCTGGTGGATCTGGTCGCACGGGTCCAGGGCCGGGTCCGCCAGGTGGCGGTCGAGGAAGGCAGCTGGGTCGAATCGGGGAAGGTGCTGGCGGAACTGGAGAACGACCGCGAGCGCATCCAGCTGGAGAAGGCCGAGTTGACCGTCGCCGACAAGGCGCGGCTGCTCGAACGCAGCCGGAGCATGCTCGGGCAGGAGCTCATCAGCCAGCAGGAATTCGACGCTGTGGAATCAACCTGGCGCCTGGCCGCCGCCGAGCGCGATCTCGCCGCCATTGCGCTCGAGGACACGCGCCTGCGCGCACCGTTCGCCGGCATGGTGACGGACCGCCGCATCGTGGCCGGGCAGCAGGTGGCGGCCGGCTTCTCGGCCTTCAGCCTGGGCGATTTCGAGCCGCTGCGGGTGCGCGTGCACCTGCCCGAGGACGTGGCCCGCAAGGTGACGGCCGGCCAGCGCGTGCTCGTCTCACCGGAAGGCCGCGAACTGGCGATCGAAGGTACCGTCGAACGCATTGCGCCGGTTGTCGATCCCGCCACGAGCACCGTGCGCTTGACCCTGCTGCTTGCGAACGCCGGCCCCGAACTGCGCGTGGGCGGCTTCGTAAAGGTCCGCATCACCACCGACCGGCACCACGACGCCCTGTCCGTGCCCAAGCTGGCGCTGGTGGAGGAGGGCGCGTTGCGCAGTGTGTTCATCGCCGAAGCCGATACCGTGCGCAAGGTGGAGATCGAAACGGGGCTCTATGACGAGACGCACGTCGAAGTCCTGTCCGGGCTTGAGGACGGCGCCTGCGTGGTGACGATGGGGCAGGGTGGCCTGCGTACGGGCGCCCCGATCCGCGCCCTCAACGCCGAGGCTGCCGGCTACGTGGGCAAGACCGCGGTTGCCGCCGGCTCGACGGCCGGCGGCACTGCCGACCTGGCGCGGGCGGAGTAGGCCATGAGCTTCATCCGCCTGGCTGTCACCCGCCCGGTCACGGTGTGGATGCTGACCCTGGCCGCGGTCGTCTTCGGGGTGACCTCGCTGGGGCGGCTCGACCTGCGCCTGCTGCCGGAGATCCGTTACCCGACGCTCACCCTCCAGACCGACTTTCCGGGCACGGCCCCGGTCGACGTCGAGAACCTCGTGACGCGGCCGCTCGAGGAAGCGGTGGGCGTGGTGCCCGGGCTGCGGCGCGTGCACTCGGTCAGCCAGGCCGGCCTGTCCCAGGTCACCCTCCAGTTCGACTGGGGCACGGACATGGACTATGCCGCCCTGGACGTGCGCGAGAAGGTCGACCTGGTGCGGCTCCCCGATGACGTCGCGGTGCCCCTGCTGCTGAAGTATGACCCGGGCCAGGACCCGGTGCTGCGCATCGGCCTGTCCGGCGGCACCTCGCTCGTGACGCTGCGGCGGCTGGCCGACGACGTGCTCAAGCAGGAGATCGAGGGACTGCCCGGCGTGGCGGCGGCGCAGGTCGATGGCGGCCTCGAGGAGGAGATCCGCGTCGAGGTCGACGAGGCGAAGCTGTCGGCGCTGGGCGTCGACATCGCCGCGATCGGGCGCGTCGTGGGCGAGGAGAACGTGAACGCCTCGGGCGGCCGCCTGCGCGACCGCAATGCCGAGTACATCGTGCGCACGCTCAGCCGCTTCGAGTCGCTGGACGACATCGGCCAGGTGACGGTGGCGAACGTGTCCGGTCGGCCGGTCAAGCTGGCAGAGGTGGCCACGGTCACGCGGACCCACAAGGACCGCACGAGCATCACCCACATCGACGGCCAGGAAAGCGTCGAGATCGCGGTCTACCGCGAGGGCGATGCCAACGCCGTGGAGATGGCCCGCGCCGTGCGCGCGCACCTCGACCGCCTGCGCGGCGAGCTGCCGGCGCCCATGCGGCTGGAAGTGCTGTTCGACCAGTCGGTGTTCATCGCCGACGCCGTGAAGGAAGTGCGGGACAACGCCCTGCTGGGCGGCCTGCTGGCCGTGCTCGTGCTGTTCATCTTCCTTGGCGATTTCAAGGGTACGCTCATCATCGCGCTGGCCATCCCGGTCTCCATCGTGGCCACGTTCATCCTCATGCTCAGCCGCGGCGTGACGCTCAATATCATGTCCCTCGGCGGCCTGGCCCTGGGCGTCGGCATGCTCGTCGACAACTCGATCGTGGTTCTGGAGGCGATCCATCGCCGGCGCGAGCAGCGCCTGGACCCGGACGTCGCCGAGTCGGCTGTCCGCGGCGCGGCCGAGGTGGCCGGCGCCGTCACCGCCTCGACGCTCACGACCCTGGCCGTTTTCGTGCCCATCGTCTTCGTGGTGGTGGGCGTGGCCGGACAGATCTTCCGCGACCAGGCGCTCACGGTCTCGTTCTCGCTGGTCGTCTCGCTCCTGGTGTCACTGACCTTCACGCCGATGGCGGCCGGGCGCGGAGGCGTTTCACGCGCGCCCACAGGTGCCATTTCGGGCTGGAAGCCGGCCGAAGGCGTCAGCGGTCGCCGCTTGTCGCGCTGGTCGAAACTGGCGGGCCTGGCCCTCGTCATCGCCCTTCCGCGCGTGCTGGCCTTCGCCGGCGCCAAGGCGCTGCGCGCGGTCGGCGCTGCGCTGCGCCTGCTGCTGCGGCCCCTGACCTCCGGTTTCGCGCGGGGTTTCCCGTTCGTCGTCGGCGGCTACGACCGGGCGCTGGCCTGGGCGCTGCGGCGCAAGCTGGCCGTCGGCGTGGCCACGCTGGCCTTTGCGGCCGGCGGTGTCCTGCTCTGGCCGCGGCTGGGCACCGAACTGGTGCCGCCGCTGGCGCAGGGCGAGCTCACGCTCGCGCTGGAGCTTCCTGAAGGCACGCCCCTGTCACGCACTGCTTCGATAGTGGGGCAGATCGAGGAAGGGCTGCGCGCCCTGCCCGAGGTATCGCTGGTGGCGGGCGAAATCGGCATCGCGCGCGACGGCCAGGCCGGCCTGGTGCGGCGCAAGGAGAATCGCGCGGAACTGCAGGTGCGACTGGCCGGCACCGGCGCCGTCGCCGAAGGGCGGGCCCTCGAGAGCATGCGCGGCGTGATCGCGGCGCATCCCGAGGTGCACATGCGCGTGCAGCGGCAATCGCTGCTCAATTTCGGCTCGCCCGTGGAAGTCAATGTCGCGGGCTGGAATCTCGACGACCTGCAGAAGACCGCCGACCAGGTGGCCGAGCGCCTGCGCGACACGCCGGGACTGCGCGACGTGCGGCAGAGCCTGGTGCCCGGCTCACCCGAGGTGCAGGTCAGTTTCGATCGCGACAAGTTGAACCGGCACGGCCTCAGCCTGGGCGCCGTGTCCGAGACCGTGCGCGGCAAGCTGCGCGGCACCGTGGCCACCCGCTACCGTGACCGCGAGAACCATGTCGATATCCGCGTCCTGAACGAATCCGAACAGAGGTCCACGCTCACTGCCGTGGAGGACCTCATCGTGGCCGAGCAGGACGGTGTACCCGTGCGGCTGGGCAGCGTGGCGACGCTGGGCACGGCCGTCGGCCCGGCGGAGATCCACCGGTTGGGCGGCAAGCGGGTGGCGATCGTCGGTGCGAACCTCTCGGGGCGCGACCTCGGCTCGGTGACCCGAGACGTGCAGGAACGGCTGGCCGACCTGCCGCTGCCCGCCGGCATCACCGTGGACATGGGGGGCCAGAACCAGGAGATGGCGGCGTCCTATCGTTCCCTGAAGCTGGCGGTGCTGCTCGCCGTGTTCCTGGTCTACCTGGTCATGGCGGCGCAGTTCGAGTCGTTCCTCTACCCGCTCATCATCATGTTCACGGTGCCCCTGGCCCTCAGCGGCGCCGTCTACGGCCTGTGGCTGCGGGGGATGAGCGTCAGCGTGATCGCGGTCATCGGCGCCATCATGCTCGCGGGCATCGTCGTCAACAACGGCATCGTGCTCGTGGACCGCATGAACCAGATGCGGCGCCGGTTGCCCCTGGTCGAGGCCGTGAGGAAGGCCTGCCGCGAGCGCCTGCGACCGATTCTCATGACCACGCTCACGACCGTGCTCGGACTGCTGCCGATGGCGCTCGGGCTGGGCGAGGGCGCCGAATTGCGGGCGCCGCTGGCCGTCACCGTGATCGCGGGCCTGTCGCTGGCGACGCTGCTGACGCTGGTCGTGGTGCCGGTGGCCTACTTCGCGCTGGCGGGCGGCGCCGTGCCCGAGACCGCGGCCGAGAACGCCGATGCCGTGAACGCGGTCGCCGGGGCAGGCCGCCTGGCGGGCTCGACCGCCGGGAAGGAAGCCTGAGATGTGGCTGACCCGCCTGTCGTTGCGGCGCCCCGTGACCCTGGCGATGGCGATCGCCTCGGTGGTCGTTCTGGGCGCCGTCTCGGTGTTCAAGCTGCCGCTCGACTTCCTGCCGCGCGTTGAGTTCCCGTTCATCGCCGTCTATGTGCCCTACCAGGGCGGCATCCCCGCCGAGAACGAGCGCGAGATCGTACGCCCGCTCGAGGAAGTGCTCGCCACCCTGGGCGGCGTGAAGGAGATCTCCAGCTTCAGCGACGCGGGCGAGGTGCAGGTTGGCGTGACTTTCGACTGGGGTCGCGACGTCAACCTGCTGCGCCTGGAAGTGAAGGAGAAGATCGACCAGATCCGCGACCGGTTGCCGGCCGACATCCCGCAGATCTTCCTGCTCACCTTCAACACCAGCGACATCCCCGTCATCGAGGGGCGCATCTCGGCGCGCGGTCGCGACCTGTCCGAGAGCTGGGACCTGATCGACCAGAAGATCATCGGGCCGCTGCAGCGCATACCGGGCGTCGGGCGCGTCAATATCGACGGTGTGCTGCCGACCCAGGCCTCGGTCTACCTGCGACTGGACAAGATCCGCGAGCACCAGGTCGACCTCGACCAGCTGTTCCGCGCCCTCGAAGCGGCCAACGTCGAACTGACGGTGGGGCGCGTCACCGACCAGGGCCTGCGCTACGACGTTCGTACCATCAGCGGGCTCGAAGGGGCCGATGACCTGGCCGGGTTGCCGGTGGATCCGCGCGGGCTTCGGCTGGGCGACGTGGCCGAGGTGGTCTACGGCGCCCCGGCGTTGTCGTACGGGCGCGTGCTGAACGGCGAGCCGGCCATCGCCTTCTGGGTGCAGAAGGCTTCCGGTGCGAATACAGTGGCCGTCTGCCGCGCCATCGAGGCCGAACTGGAGCGCATCAACCACGACCCCGCGCTGCAGGGTATCAACAGTTTCGCCTTCTTCAACCAGGCCGACCAGATCACCGATTCACTGCGCAGCCTGCTGCAGGGCGGGTTGTCGGGATCGCTGCTGGCCATCGCGGTGTTGTTCTTCTTCCTGCGGCGCGTGTCGATGACGCTGGTCGTGTCTGTGGCGATCCCGCTTTCGGTGGTCGGCACCTGCGTGTTCATGTACCTGAGCGGTCGCTCGCTGAATGTGCTGACCATGATGGGCCTGATGCTGGGCGTAGGCATGCTCGTGGACAATGCGGTGGTGGTTCTGGAGGCCATCCACCGGCGGCAGCTGGAGGGCGCCCGCCCCCTGAGTGCTGTCGTGCGGGGCACCCGTGAAGTCGGGATGGCCATCACCGCTTCGACCCTGACGACGGTGATCGTCTTCGCGCCCGTGGTGATCAGCCGTGCCGACGAACTTTCGGTCTGGCTGGGTGAAGTGGGGGTCACCATCAGCGTGACGTTGATCCTGTCGCTGCTGGTCAGCCTGACGGTCGTGCCGTTGCTGGCGCTGCGCGGTTCGCGCGCCGCGATGCCGGCGCCGGAGCCGCGCTGGCTGCTCTGGCTGCAGGGGCGCTACCGTCGCACGCTGACCTGGACCGCCATCCGGCACCCGCTCCTGACATCGCTGGTGCTGGTGCCGGTGGTGCTGGTCGTCACTTTCGGGGCCATGAAGCTGACCAAGTTCAAGCCGGACGTGGAAGGCCAGGACGGCATGCGGCGCGAGAACCTTCGCGTGCAGTTCCACTACACCGGGCCTGTGGACAAGGAAGCCTCGCGGGTGGCTGTAGCGCGCGCCTCGGAGTGGCTGGAGACGCGTCGTGCCGAACTCGGCCTGCGCGACATCTATTCGTTCCACGCCGCCGACGGCGGCGGCATCACGCTGTTCTTCCGGGACGGCGTGGTCACCGAGAAGTACTTCCGGCAGGTGCGCGACGACCTGCGCGAGAACCTGCCCGTGCAGGCCGGCGTGGAGTACCGCTTCGGCGACGAGCAGGGGCAGGACGCCGGTGCCAAGACGTTCTCGGTGACCATCAGCGGCGACGAGACCGAACTGCTGCAGGAGTACGCGCGCGAGGCCAGGCGTCGGCTGGCCCTGGTCGAGGGCATCGGCGACCTGCGCAGTGACGACGAGGCGGGCCGGGCCGAGGTGCAGGTCCGCGTGGACCCGGTGCAGTCGGGCCGGTTCGGCGTGACGCCCGGGGCCGTGTCGCGCGTGATGGGGCTCACCTACCGCGGCGTGCAGTTGCCGCGCCTGCAGACGGGCGACAAGGAGATCGACCTCGTCATCTCGCTGCTGCCCGAGGACCGCGAGTCGCTCGAGAACCTGGCGCTGCTGCCCGTCGGCTCGCTCGGCGGGGAACCGGTGCAGTTGAACCAGGTGGCCGATTTCACGTTCGGCCACGGGCCCGAGCGCATCTTCCGGCGCGACCAGCGCTCGGGCATCACCATCAGCGGCACCTGGTCGGGCGACCGTCTCGACGAGGCGCTGGAGGCGGTGGGCCCGGTCATGGATTCGCTGACCATGCCGCTGGGCTACGGCTGGAATTTCGGCAGCGAGATCCGTCGCGCGCAACAGCAGCAGAATGAAATGGGCCTGAACATGCTGCTGGCGCTGGCCTGCGTGTTCTTCGTGATGGCCAGCTTGTTCGAGTCGGTGATGCTGCCGCTGGTAGTGATGGGCACGGTTCCGTTTGCTGCTCTCGGCGTGTTCTGGCTGATGATGGCCACCGGTACCCCGTTCAACCTGATGGCGATGATCGGCATCGTCATCCTGATCGGCGTGGTCGTGAACAACGGCATCGTGCTGGTCGACCGCCTGGAGGGCCTGCAGCGGGCCGGCCGCAGCCTGGACGAGGCCGTGCTCGAGGGCGGTGCCGACCGCCTGCGCCCGATCCTGATGACCGCCGGCACGACGATCCTCGGGCTGCTGCCCCTGGCGCTGGCCAGCGGCGCCCATGTCGGCAACGCCGAGTACTATCCGATGGCCCGCGCCATCAGCGGCGGCCTGGCCTCGAGCACCATCCTGACGCTGCTCGTGATGCCCACCTACTACCGCCTGGCGGTGATCTGGCGGGCGCGTCTGGCGGGTTCCCGCCTGCCGACGGACGGCATCACGGAGAACCTGCAGCCTGCGGGACAACCTGCCGTCAGTTGAGCACTTGCGACGACGACATCCGGCGCTGGCGGTTTATGGCCGCCGGCGCCTTTGTAAAGGAATTGCGAATCAAAGGCGAAATAACTAATATTCGCCGCAAGAAGGGGGCACGGGAGCCGGTTGGCTCGACGGCCGCCTTCGACTCGCCCGGCTGGCCGGCCATCCGGCCCATTTACCGTAAAGGGGTGAAGGTCCATGTATCAGCACAGTCCCCTGGATCGCGTCGCCGTATTCATCGACGGGGAGAACATCCACTACAGTGCCAAGCACATGAATATGCGGATGGACTACCTGAAGCTGTGTCGGCGCCTGGCGGGAGACCGCCGCCTTGTCCGTTCCTATTTCTACACGGCGATCAGCAACCAGTCCGAAGGCAAGATCGACTTCATCAATTTCCTGAAGTTGAACGGCTTCACCGTCGTGACCAAGGAAGTCCGCAACTTCAACGAGATGGACACGAGCACCCGCAGTGTGCGCAGCAGCCTCGACATGGAGATGGCCATCGACGTCCTGGACATGTCCGACCACCTGGACAGCGTGGTCCTGTGCACGGGCGACGGCGATTTCCAGCCGCTCGTGGCGGCCCTGGCCCGCCGCGGCAAGCACGTGGAAGTCTGTGGTCTGCGCGAGATGACGAGCACCGACCTGATCGCCGCCGCCGACGAGTACGTCGACCTGGCGAGCCTGAAGGATGAGCTGGTCCTGGCCGGCGCGCCGCCGCTGCCGCGCGAGATCAAGAACGAGTTGCCGACCACCGAGCAGGACGACTTCAACACGTTCAAGGTGCAGGACACGAGCTTCGATTTCTGATCCGCGGTTCACCGCGCAGCGACGGCCGCTCTCCGCAGGGAGGGCGGTCGTTCTGCGTCCTGCCTGAGGGGACAGGGCGCCGGTAGCCACTTCCTTCAGTTCGGGCGGTTCCGGCCGATATCCATAGTCGTTATCGCGGGAACAATCCCTGCATACCTGCCGGCCGGGGGCAATGGGGCCCCACCGAACCCGCCGCGGCGGGGCATCTGCAGACGACATATGGCATGGGAGGTCATCATGCGACATGGGTTAACGCGGCACGTCATCCGGCTTTGCGCATGTGTTTGCACCGCGATCGGGCTATCCGCCACGGGGGCCGGGGCTACCGGATGTTTTGAGGTTTCCACTGAAGTACCGCAACTGCTGTTCGCGGGTGACGGCTATTACTCCACGGCGATCGCGGTGGATGGCGATCGTGCGTGGGTCGCCGGCAACGGAGCTATCCGGGCTTATGACATCAGTGATCCGCTGTCGCCGAACCCTCTCGGCACGCTTCCTCTCACGGGCTCCGTCAGCGATCTGACAGTTGTCGATGGATCGCTGCTCATCGGGATCAGCGGCTACGGGCTGCGCATCGCTTCGTTGACCGCCGGGCCGGTGCCCGTGCTCGTGGGCGCGTTGCCGTTCCCGGGTGGTGCTGCCGATGTGGTGTTCGCCGACGGTCTGGCCATCGTTGCCGCTGGAACCGGCGGCCTGGTCATCTGCGACATCAGCGACCCGGCGCAACCGCAGGTCACGGCCACACTGGGCGCGGCCGTGGGCGCGCTAGCCGTGGTGCGACATGGCAACTGGGCGTACGTCGGCTGCAGGCTAAGCGGCATTCTGCCGGTCGATGTCACCAATCCCGCGTTGCCCGTCGCGGGCACGATGCTGGACGTTGGCCACGATGTGATCGGGCTGGTCGTCCATGACGGCTTCCTGTACGCATCGACGTACGACGCGCAGCTGCTGGCGCTCGACATCGCGGTGCCCGCCGCACCCGTGCTTGCCGGTGCTGTCGAACTGCCGGACTTCGCTACTTCGTTGTCAGGTCGAGTTGGTAGCCTGTGGCTGAGCGTCTGCAACACGGGCCTGATGGCGGTGGACACGACCGCGCCCCTGGCGCCCGCGGTGTCGGATCTCGTAGAATTGCCCGGCATTTCATACGACTGCGTGCTCGCCGGAGACGTCGCTTTCGTCGCCGGCTCGGACGAACTGCGCGTGGTGGGCCTGGCCCAGCCGGTACCGAGCGCCACGCTCGGCTGGTACCTGGCGCCGAGCGGGTTCAGCGACTTCGCGGTGTCCGGCAACCGGGCCTACGGGCTCGACTATTTCGAGGGGCTGCTCACGCTGGACGTGACGGACCCGCTCCACCCGGTGGAGTTGGCGCGCCTGCCACTGACCGGCGATCTGGCCACGATCACGCTGGCCGGTGACCATGCCTTTGTGGCGGCCCGAGCGGGCGGACTCCATGTGATCGACCTGACGGATCCCGACCAGCCGTCGCTGGTCGTGACCGTGCCTTTCAACGGATATGTCACGCATGCGGCGCTTGCGGGCAGCCGACTCATCGCTACTGTCTCCGGCGGCACTCCCGATAAAGTTGCCGTCCTCGATGTTGCCGACTGGCGGGCGCCGACAGTCCTGGGTTCAGTCTCAGTGCCGTCCCCCGGCGACATTGCGACCGACGGCGATCGGGCGCTTGTGAGCCGACTCGGTGGCGTCTGTCTGGTGGGCTTCATGCAGCCGGCGGCGCCGGTGGTGCTCGGCACCTGGCTCAACAACGACCTTGCCAGCGGGCTGGTACTCGCGGGCGATCTGGCCTACGTGGGCAGCTTCGAGGACGGGTTGTCGGTGCTGGACGTCGCCGACCCGGCGCATCCGTCGGTCGTCGCGTGGCGGCCCCGGGCTCCGTTTTCCGGCGACCTTCTGCTGGCCGGCGACGTGCTCTATTCGGCATCCGGCGATCACGACATCATGGCCTTTGATGTGCGCGATCCGGCGCAACCGGAGCTTCTCGGCAGTGCAGGGTTGGCCGGTTACACCGAGCGGCTTGTTCTCGCCGACGGTACGCTCTTCGTCACCACCGTCGAGAAGGGCCTCGTCATGACCGAGCCGGCCTGCCTGGCGACTGCTGCCGACGCGGCCATGCCGATGGCATCCGTCCCTGTGCTCTCGGCGTCACCCAATCCGTTCAACCCGCGCACGACGATCTCTTTCAACCTCGATACCGAAGCCGAAGTGGCCGTTGCGATCGTCGACGTGCGTGGTCGCCACGTGCGCACGCTGCTGGCCGCCACTCGGCTGGGTCCGGGAACGCACCGGCAGGTGTGGGACGGCTGCGACGACGCCGGGCGTCCGCTGGCGGCGGGGCTCTACCTGGCAAGCCTGCGTCACGGAGAAGAACGTGAACTGGTGAAGTTGACGTTGCTCAAGTGAAGCCGTGCCGGCGCGGAGCCGGCGTATAAACGGAATGTGCGGGCGTTCCGGATTCCCTGGGCGCCCGCACCTCTGTTCTACGGCTGCCGCGGATCTTCGCCCGCCACCGCACCAGCCACCAGTTCCCGATAGGCCGCTTGCAACTGCCGCGTCAACGGCCCCGGCCGTCCGTCGCCGATCTCGGCGTCGTCCACCGCGACCACCGGCAGGATCTCGCGCACGCTGCTGGCGGTGAAGGCTTCGTTGGCGCCCCGCAGGTCATCGGGCAGCAGGCGCCGCCGCTCGCACGCCAGGCCCAGCCCCGCGGCCAATGCAAGCACGCGTTCGCGCGTGCGCCCGGCCAGCAGGCCCTCGGCGCCGGCGGGTGTCGCCAGGCAGCCGTCCTTCGCCAGGAACAGGTTGCTGACCGCGCCTTCCAGCAGGCGGCCGTCCTCGCTGACGAGGATCGCTTCCTGGCAGCCGCGCGCGGCGGCCTGGCGCAGCGCCAGCAGTGCGGGCAGGCCGTTGAGCGTCTTGAGGTGGGGCAGGTTGCCGCGCGCCGAGCCCGGCTCCAGAAGGCAGGCCCGGATGCCGCCCTGGGCCCACTCGGCAAGCGAGGCCGGCACCGGCGCCAGCGTGAACAGCACCGTCGGTGTCAGACGCCCGAGATCGCGCAGCGGCAGCGGGTCATCGGGGTCGCCGCCGCGACTGATGGTGATGCGCAGGCGACCGTCGTGATCGCGCAGTCCGTTTGCGGCGACCAGCGCCTCGATGATCGTGCCCGTCTGCTCGTCGCTGAGGGGCACCGGCAGTTCGAGCGCCGCCGCGTGGCGGCGCAGGCGTTCGAGATGGGCGGGCAGGTCGAGCGGCCGGCCGGCATACAGGCGCAACGTGGTGTAGATGCCGTCGCCGTAGAGATAGCCGCCGTCCCACACCGAGACGCGTGCCTCCGCCGCATCGATGTACTGTCCGTTCAGGTAGACCTGCATGGGATTCCTTCCGGTGGGCCGCGCCGCGGCATCAGGGCGCAACCTGGGTCACGATCACACACCGGACCTTCGGCCGCAATGCCGCGACCTTCGCCCTGCCGGAAAGAGCCGCGCCGCCGCCTGTGGGGGCGGCGGCGGCGCGGCTTTCGGAGATGGAATCGAACGCTGCTCAGGCCTCGGCCAGGGCGCGCTGCGCGTTCTCGGCCAGCGCGTGCCGGGCGCTCATGAGGCGTCCGAGCTGCTGGCGGATCGGCGTGTCGTCGGGGTGGGCCGCCAGCAGGGCTTCCGCCGTGCCGCAGGCCGCATCGAGGTGCGCCGAACCGGCGATGGCGTGCAGTTCCAGCAGGCGGCGACGGACCGGGGCACTCTGGTACGAGCCCAGGAAATCGTTGCAGCGCCGGACGGCACGGTGCAGGTCGTCACAGGACTCGTCCACGTCGCACAGGTTGAGGACGGCGTTGGCATAGTCCGGGCGCAGGCGCAGCGCGGCCTCGAGATGGCGGCGGGCGCCGTCCGGATTGCCGCGCTGGAAATGGGTGACGCCCAGGTTGTTGTGCAGGTCGGGATCGTGGGGGGCGTGCGTCAGCGCGGCGGCGAAATCGGCGCCGGCATCGGCAAAGCGACCGAGGTGGCTGCGCATCACGCCGCGGTTGTAGAGCACGTGCGGGTTCTCGGGCAGAAGCGCCACCACGCGATCGAAGCAGGACTCCGCACGGTTCCATTCGCCCAGCGAGGCCCACAGGGCGCCCAGGTTGTTGTGCCCTTCCGGGCGGTCCGGGAAGGCGTCGATGACGGCCTGGTAGGCGCCCAGGGCGCGGCGCAGGTCGCCGGCTTCGAGTGCCGCGGTGCCGGCGGCGACCAGCTCGGCCAGGCGGTGATCCGCGGCGGGCTCCGTCGCGGCCTGAAGTCGGGCATCGTTCATGGATCCACTCCCGATTGGACGTTCCCCTGCCGCCGGGCGGCAGGCTGGCGCATGTCGCCGGGAGCAGCGCAACGATCGTGCCGACCGGCCGGAACCGGGGTCGACTGCGGAATTCACGTAACTTGACGTATGGCAAAGGCTTGGTCGTGTCGTATTCCAGCCCGCACCCCGCAGCCAGGTGGCGTCGCGCCCGCTGGTGACCGGAAATCATCCTCCCCGGGCGGGAGATCGACCATCGACGCAACCCCGTGATTGACACCCTCTTTCGCTCTGTTATTTTGGCAACAGTCGGGTCTTTACCGGCCTGCGGCACCGTCTTCCGCCCGGAGAACTGTCCAGAGAATCGTCTCGTGCCACGTCTTCTGCCCGGAGAGTCGCGATGTTCGCTCAGTTCATGCCCGTGCTGCTGGTCCTGGCCGTTGCGGCCGCCTTCTCGGGGCTGTTCCTCGGCCTGAGCTTCTGGCTGGGGCCCCGCCGGCCCTCGGCACTGAAGGATTCGACGTACGAGTGCGGTGTCCCGGTCCGCGGCACCACCCAGATCCGCTTTTTCGTCCGGTTTTTCCTGGTGGCGATCTTCTTCCTGCTCTTCGACCTGGAAGCGGTCTTTCTCTACCCGTGGGTGATCACGTTCCGCGATCTGGTCGCGGCCGGTCATGGCGCCTTCGCGCTGGCCGAGATGGGGGCCTTCGTGGCCGTGCTCGTGGTCGGGTTCGTTTACATCTGGCGCAAAGGCGGCCTGGAATGGCAGTAGATCTCGAGAACCCCAGCAACTACCTGACCACGCGCCTGCGGCAGGCGGTCAACTGGGGACGTAAATACAGCCTGTGGCCGCTGCCGTTCGGCGTGGCCTGCTGCGCGATCGAGTTCATGAGCACGGTGTCGTCGTACAACGACATCAGTCGCTTCGGCGCCGAGCTGGTGCGCTTCTCGCCGCGGCAGAGCGACCTGATGATCATCGCCGGCACCATCAGCTACAAGCAGGCCCCGATCCTGCGCACCATCTACGCGCAGATGGCCGAGCCCCGCTGGGTGATCGCCATGGGCGCCTGTGCGAGCAGCGGCGGCTTCTACAACAACTACAGCACGCTGCAGGGGGCCGACCGCGTCATCCCGGTCGACATGTATGTCGCCGGCTGCCCGCCCACCCCCGAGAACCTGCTCTATGCCCTGACGCAGATCCAGGAACGGGTCGAACGCGAAGGGCTGGTGCCCGCGGCCGTCAGGCACGCCGGGCGGGTCCAGGTCTGAGGGCAATGGCTTGAGGGTCTAGTCTACCCCAGTTGAGCGCGCGGCCAGTGCGTCGCGCGACGGGAACGGATGAGCATGAGCCAGAAGCTGGTCGACAGCCTGCGCAGGGAGTTCGGCGACGCCATCCTCGCGACGGGCTCGTACCGCGGCGACGAGACGGTGACGGTCGGTCGTGACCGGCTGATCGACGTGCTGACGCACCTGCGTGAGGCCGAGGGCTGCGAGCAGCTGTCGGATATCGCGGGCGTCGATTTCCCCGCGCGCGGCGAACGCTTCGAGATCAACTACCTGCTGCGCTCGTGGTCGCGCAACCAGCGCCTGCGCGTGAAGGTCGACGTGGCCGAGGACCAGCCCGTGCCCACCGCCACCGGCCTGTGGCGCAGCGCCGACTGGCACGAGCGCGAGGTGTACGACCTGCTGGGCGTGCCGTTCAGCGGCCATCCCGACCTGCGGCGCATCCTCTGCCATCACCAGTTCGAGGGCCATGCCCTGCGCAAGGACTACCCGATCGAGCAGGGCCAGGAGTGTTCCGAGCCCGAGCACCTGTTCGCGGACGAGGACATCACGCGCGCGGCGCGCCGCGCCTCGGCCATGGCGGCGCGGGCCGGCGGCGTGAGCGACGAGGTGCACCCGAGCGACCTGCTGACGGTGAACATCGGCCCGTCGCACCCGGCCATGCACGGCGCCCTGCGCGCCGAGATGCTGCTCGACGGCGAGATTATCCTCGAGGCTCGCACGGAAATCGGTTACATCCACCGCTGCTTCGAGAAGGAAGCCGAGGACCACACCTGGGCGCAGGTGATGCCCTACACCGACCGGCTCAACTACTGCTCGGCCATGCTCAACAATTCGATCTATGCCGCCGCGGTGGAGAAGCTGCTGGGCGTGGAGGTGACGCCGCGCTGCCAGGCGATCCGCGTCATCGTCAGCGAACTCTCGCGCATCATCGACCACCTGGTCTGCGTGTGCGCGAACCTGGTCGATATCGGCGCGCTGACGAACTACTGGTACCTCTACAACATCCGCGAGAGCCTGTACGAATCGCTGGAGAAGCTGTGCGGCTCGCGGCTGACGACGAACTACGCGCGCATCGGCGGGCTGAGCCATGACCTCTATCCCGAGTTCGGGGCCGAGGTCCGTTCCAAGCTGAACGACCTGATGGTGGCCCATGGCGAAGTGATGAAGCTGATCGCGCGCAACCGCATCTTCCTCGACCGCACGGTCGGGGTGGGGGCCATCAGCCAGGCCGACGCGCTGAGCTTCGGCTTCACCGGGCCCTGCCTGCGCGCCACGGGCCTGGCCTGGGACCTGCGCAAGACGGCGCCGTACTCCGGCTACGAAAACTACGAGTTCGAGATCCCGACCGGCACCGCGGGCGACACGCAGGACCGCATCATGGTGCGCATGGCCGAGATGGTGCAGAGCCGTTCGATCGTGCTGCAGGCGCTGGACAAGCTGCCGGGCGGGCCGGTCAACCTGGACGACCGCGCCATCACGCTGCCGCCCAAGCGCAACGTGTACCAGAGCATCGAGGGGGTCATGAACCAGTTCAAGCTCGTCTACGAGGGCATCCAGGTGCCGGCGGGCGAAGCCTACGGGTTCGGCGAAGGCGCCAACGGCGAGCTCGGGTTCTACGCCGTCTCGGACGGCAGCGGGCACCCGTACCGCCTGAAGGTGCGGCCGCCCTGTTTCCCGATCTTCTCGGCGTATGCGTTCATGATCGAAGGCGCGATGATTCCCGACGCCATCGCGACCCTGGGCAGCCTGAACATCATCGCCGGCGAGCTGGACCGCTGACGGCAAGCGCCTGGAGGCCTTGAACCGATGACCAAGCCCATGCAAGAACTGCCCATGGACGGCACGCCCGGCTTCGCGCTTTCGCCCGGAGCATTGGCACGCATCGACGCCCTGGCGGCGCGCTACCCGACCAAGGCCAGCGCGTTGATGCCCTGCCTGTGGGTGATCATGGACGAGCTGGGCTGGGTCCCGCCCGGCGGCGTCGACCTGATGGTCGAGAAGCTGGACGTCACCCATGCGCGCGTGAACGAGGTGTTGACCTTCTACACCATGTTCCGCGACACGCCGCAGGCGAAGCACACCCTGCAGGTGTGCCACAACATCTCCTGCCACATCATGGGCGCCCGGCCGCTGATCCGTCACCTCGAGGAACGCCTGGGCGTTAAGCTGGGCGGGCGCACCGCCGACGGCCAGTTCCAGATCGAGGGCGCCGAGTGCCTGGGCGCCTGCGGCATGGGCCCCTGCCTGCAGCTGGGCACGCACCTGTACGAGAACGTGACGCCGGCCAAGGCCGATGCGCTCCTGGAGAGCCTGCGCCGCGGCGTCGTGCCGCGGGCCGACACCGACCGGGAAGGGGTGGACTGAGTTGAACCACAACGGCGTCGTCGGCCCGAGCGGGCCGAAGCTGCTGTCGGCGCGGTTCGGCCGCACCGACGGCCACCGCCTGGCCGTCTACGAGAAGGAAGGCGGCTACCAGGCCCTGCGCAGGGTGCTGGGCGGCATGCAGCCGGCCGAAGTGCAGGCGGTGGTCAAGGAATCCGGTCTTCGCGGTCGCGGCGGCGCCGGCTTCCCGACGGGAACCAAGTGGGGCTTCGTGCCCCAGGCCGCCGAGCAGGTCTACTTCTTCGTCAATGCCGACGAGAGCGAGCCGGGCACGTTCAAGGACCGCTTTCTCCTGGACTACGACCCGCACCAGACCATCGAAGGCACCATCATCAGCTGTTTCGCGGTGCGGGCGAGCCTCGGCTTCATCTACATCCGCGGCGAATTCGGCTGGCTCATCGACCGCGTGCAGAAGGCCGTCGACGAGTGCTATGCCGCGGGGTACCTGGGGAAGAACATCCTCGGCAGCGGCTACAACCTCGACCTGATCGTGCACAAGGGCGCCGGCGCCTACATCTGCGGCGAGGAAACGGGACTGATCAATTCGGTCGAGGGCCGCAAGGGCCAGCCGAGCATCAAGCCGCCGTTCCCCGCGGTGTCCGGCTTCCTGAAGAAGCCGACCATCGTCAACAACGTCGAGTCGGTGGCCTCGGTGCCCTGGATCATCATGAACGGCGCTGCGGCCTATCGCGCGTTCGGCACCGAGAAGTCGCCGGGCACGAAGCTGTTCTCGGTCAGCGGACCGGTCAAGAGGCCGGGCGTCTACGAGATCCCGCTGGGCATGCCGTTCCGCACGTTCTTCAACGACGTGCTCGGCGGCATGGCCGACGGCGAGGAACTGAAGGCCGTCATCGTCGGCGGCAGTTCGGTTCCGGTGCTGCCGGCGGACGAGATCATGAACTGCAACCTGGACTACGAGTCGCTCGGCTCGGCGGGAACCATGCTCGGCTCGGGCGGCATGATCATCATCCCGAAGCGCTGCGACATGGTTGAACTGATCCAGGTGCTGATGCATTTCTACTGGGACGAGAGCTGCGGGCAGTGCACGCCCTGCCGCGAAGGCACGGGCTGGCTGCACAGGCTGGTCAAGAAGCTGCGGCGCGGCGAAGGCACGCCCGAAGACCTCGAGCGCATAGAGCACGTCTGCTCGGGCATGGCCGGGCTCACCATCTGCCCGCTGTCCGACGCGGCCGTGATGCCCATGCGCAGCTTCCTGGCGAAGTTCCGCGGCGAATTCGAGGCCCTCATCCAGGACCAGACCCCGGTCGCGGCCGAGAGCCGCTGGCCGCGCGGCGAGCAGGAGTGAGCCCATGGCCAGACTGACCATCGACGGCAGTGCGATCGAGGTTGCCGACGGCACCTCGCTGTTCGACGCCTGCCGATTGGCGCGCGGCGAGGCGTTGCCGCACTTCTGCTACCACCCGGACCTGTCCATCGCCGGCGTCTGCCGGCTGTGCCAGGTCGAGGTGGAGGGCATGCCCAAGCTGACCATCGCCTGCAACACCACCGTGCGCGAAGGCATGGTCGTGCAGACGCGCAGCGAGAAGGTCCGCAAGGCGTCGCAGCAGATCCTCGAGATGCACCTGATCAACCATCCGGTCGACTGCCCGATCTGCGACCAGGCCGGCGAATGCGGGCTGCAGAACCAGTACATGGACTACGGCCTGTACGACAGCCAGGTGCCGCAGTCCGAGAAGGTGCTGAAGGCCAAGGCGCAGGTGATCGGGCCCGAGGTGATCCTCGACAAGGAGCGCTGTGTGCTCTGCAGTCGCTGCGTGCGCTTCTGCAACGAGGTGACGAAGACCGGCGAACTGGGCATCTTCAACCGGGGCGACCGCGCCGAGATCGGCGTGGCGCCGGGCCGGCAGCTGGACAACGCCTATTCCGTCAACACCGTGGACATCTGCCCGGTGGGCGCCCTGACCAGCCGCGATTTCCGGTTCCAGAAGCGCGTCTGGATGCTGAAGTCGACCGACAGCGTGTGCCCCGGCTGCGCCACTGGCTGCAACGTGCGCGTCGATCACGAGGCCGGGCGCATCTACCGCCTGAAGCCGCGCCGCAACGCGAAGGTCAACGGCTCGTGGATGTGCGACGAAGGCCGCCTGACCTACAAGGCCGTGCACGCCGTCGATCGCCTGACCGAGCCCCTGTGGCACGGGCAGGTCGTGGCCTGGGCCGAGGTGAAGAACCACCTGGCCCGTGTGGGCGGTGGCGGTTTCGCTTTGGTGATCGGCAGCGCCCACCAGTCGCTGGAAGAGCTCTGGCTGCTCCGGCAGGTGGCCGGCACCGCTGCGACCAGCGGCGGCCTGGCCGGTAGCGACACCGGCAAGGGCGATGACATCCTTCTCTCCGCCGACCGCACGCCGAACCGGGGCGGCCTGGCCGTGGCCGGCCTTGCCGAGCACAGCGCGACCGAACTGGCGGCGCTGATCCGCGCCGCGCGAGGCGCGATCCTCGTGCACGGGGGCGACCCTGCCGCGGCGCCGGAAGTGGCTGCGGCCCTGGCCGGCCGCGACGACGTGGTCTACCTGGGCACGCACCTGGGCGTCACGGCCCGCGCGGCGGCACTCGTACTGCCCGGCGCCATGTGGGCCGAGAAGGCGGGCGTGTTCGTCAACCGGCAGGGACGGCTGCAGCCCTTCGCCCAGGCGGTGGCGCGGCCCGGCAACGCGCGCGAGGACTGGCGCGTGCTGGTCGAGATGCTTCCGGCCGGCGCCCCTGCGGCGCCGACGAGCCTCAAGGCGCTGCGCGCGGGCGCCGGCGCCGCCCTGGCACCGACCCTGGACCTTGACCGGCTGCCGCAGGACGGCGCGCTGCCCGGGGGGGAAGCCTGATGGACATCGTGCTCATCTCGCTGGCCAAGATCGTGTTCATGTTCCTGCTGATCATGGGCATGGTGCCGGCGCTCATCTGGGCCGAGCGCAAGGGCGCCGCCTACATCCAGGACCGCACCGGGCCCAACCGCGCCTCCATCGGCGGCGTGCGGCTGGCCGGCCTGGTGCATCCGATCGCCGACGTGCTCAAGCTGGTCTTCAAGGAAGACATCGCGCCGACCGGCCGGCACCGCGCGCTGTACAACCTGGCGCCGTGGCTGGTCATGACGGTGGCGGTCAGCACCTACGCGGTGATCCCGTTCGGCGACTACCTGGAGATCGGCGGCAAGCGGTTCCCGCTGGTCGTGGCCGACCTGCAGGTGGGCCTGCTCTACGTGCTCGCGGTGGCCAGCCTCGGCACCTACGGCATCGTGCTGGCGGGCTGGGCGGCCAACAACAAGTTCACGTTCCTCGGCGGCATCCGGGCCACGGCCCAGATGATCAGCTACGAGATCAGCATGGGCCTGGCCATCATGGGCCTGATGCTGATCTTCGGCAGCCTGCGCCTGACGGACATCGTGGCCGGGCAGGGCGAGCTGCTGTTCGGATTCCTGCCCCGCTGGGGCGTCGTGCTGCAGCCCCTCGGCTTCATCCTGTTCATCACCTCGGTCTACGCCGAGACGAACCGCAACCCGTTCGACCTGCCCGAAGGCGAGTCGGAAATCGTCGCCGGCTACCACCTGGAATACAGCTCGCTGAAGTTCGCGCTGTTCTTCATGGCCGAGTACTGCCACATGGTCGTGGGTGCGGCGATGATCAGCGCGCTCTACTTCGGCGGCTACCAGATCCCGTGGCTGCCGCGTCCGGCCCTCGAACAGCACGCCGGTGTGCTCCTGGTGGTCATGCTGCTGGCGATCATCGCCGTCAGCCTCCTGTTCGCCGTGCTGTTCCTGCGCCGCGTGCAGCGCGAGAAGGGCAAGTTCGGCGATGCGCGCGACCGCGAGCCGGTGCTCGGCGCCGGGCTCTGGCTGGTCACGGCGGCGCTCGCTGCCGGCGCGCTGCTGCTGCGGCCGTGGGAGATCGGTCCGGCCGGCGCCAGTGTGGCCGCCACGGTGTTCCAGGTCGGCGCCTTCGTCAGCAAGGTCGTCTTCTTCGCCTGGCTGTTCATCTGGGTTCGCTGGACCCTGCCGCGCTTCCGCTATGACCAGCTGATGCGCCTGGGCTGGAAAGTGATGCTGCCCCTGGGGCTGGCCAACCTTGTGGTGACCGCGCTGGTCGTGGCGGCGGTCGGAAGCGGGAAATGACATGAGCTTCAAAGGACTGGCCAAGGGATCGACGGACAAGCGGCGCTCGCTGCTCGAGTCGATCTACCTGTGGGAGGTGGTGAAGGGGCTTGCCGTCACGGGCCGGCACCTGATCCACAACATCTTCCACACCGGCGACATGCCGACCATGCAGTACCCCGAGGAGAAGCGCGTCTACGGCGACCGCTTCCGCGGGCGGCACCGGCTGATGCAGCGCGAGGACGGCACGCCGCGTTGCGTGGCCTGCCAGATGTGCTCGACGTACTGCCCGGCCGACTGCATCCACATCACGGCGGCCGAGAGCGACGACCCGACCATCGAGAAGTACCCGGCCATCTTCGACATCGACCTGCTGCGGTGCGTGTACTGCGGCCTGTGCGAAGAGGCCTGTCCGTGCGATGCCATCCGCCTGGACACGGGGATCTACGAGATCGCCGCCGATCATCGTGACAAGTTCATCGTGGACAAGGAATTCCTGCTCCACAACCGGACCGACGGGACGCGCTGACCCGCGAAAGGACGACCGATGGAGGCTTTCCTGTTCTGGACCTGCGGCGCGCTGATGCTGCTGGGCGGGGTGATGATGGTGCTGCAGCGCAGCGCGGTCGTGGCCGCGCTGTGGCTGGTGTTCGCCTTCATCGCCGCCTCCGGCGTGTTCGCGGTCCTGGCTGCGCCCTTCCTGGCGATCATGCAGGTGCTGGTCTACGCGGGCGCGATCATGGTGCTGTTCCTGTTCGTCATCATGATGCTGCAGGGCCCGATCATGGAGGGTGAGCGCAAGCGCATGGCGCTGCCGCTGTGGCCCGCCGTGGCCATCCCGCCGCTGGCCGTGCTCGTGCTCGTGCTGGGCTGGCTGGGGCAGCGCGGCGCCGAGCCGTTCCCGGCGGTGCCGGCCGGCTTCGGATCGCCTTCACAGGTGGCGACGCTCCTGCTCGGCCGGTACCTGCTGGCGTTCGAGCTGATCTCGATCGTGCTGCTGGTGGCGATCATCGGCGCACTGGCCCTGGGCCAGGGGGAAAGGAAAATGCCGTGGTCGTGAGCCTGAACCACTGCCTGGCGCTGGCGGCTGCCGTGTTCGTCACCGGCATGGCCGGTTTCGTCGTGCGCCGCAATGCGATCGTCATGCTCATGTGCATCGAGCTGATGCTCAGCGCCGTGAACATCGTGTTCGCCGCCTTCAGCCGTCACCACGGTGACGCCGGCGGCCATGTCTTCGTGCTGATGAATTTCGCGGTGGCTGCCGCCGAGGCCGCCATCGGCCTGGCGATCCTCGTGGAGATCTACCGGCGCCGCCGGACGGTCGATGTCGACGAACTCAAGTCCCTGATGGAGTGACGCCGTGCACAGTCCCGTAACGGAAAACGTCGTCCAGGACAGCCTGCTGCGCTGGATCGTGCTGCTGCCCCTGCTGGGGGCCGCGATCAACGGCCTGCTGAACCGCCGCCTGCCGAGGCCGGCGGTTGGCGCCATCGCCTGCGGAGCGGTGGGCCTCAGCTTCGTGCTGTCGGTCGTGGCGTTCCTGCGGCTGGTCTCGATGCCGGCCGACGCGCGCCTGCTGACCGACATCGTGGCGCCCTGGCTCGGCTACGGCCCGCTGCACGTGGACCTGGGCTTCGCCCTCGATCCGCTGAGCGGCGTGATGGCCCTCATCGTCACCGGCGTGGGCCTGCTGATCCACATCTACTCGCTGGGGTACATGTCCCATGACAAGGGCTTCCAGCGATTCTTCACGTACCTGAACCTTTTCATCTTCGCGATGATGACGCTGGTGCTGGGCGAGAACCTGCTCATGCTGTTCGTGGGCTGGGAAGGCGTAGGACTCTGCTCGTACCTGCTGATCAGCTTCTGGTTCAACGAGGAAGCGAACGCGATCGCCGGCAAGAAGGCCTTCGTGGTCAATCGCATCGGCGACTTCGGCTTCCTGATCGGCACCTTCCTGCTGGGCGTCACGCTGCTGCCGCACCTGGGCGCGGGCGAGGGCCTGTTCAGCTTCCGCACCATGCAGCACCACGCGGCGGCCCTGGCGCCGGCGGCCACCGCCATCGCCCTGCTGCTGTTCGTGGGCGCCACCGGCAAGTCGGCGCAGATCCCGCTCTACATCTGGCTGCCCGACGCCATGGCCGGCCCGACGCCCGTCAGCGCGCTCATCCACGCCGCCACGATGGTGACGGCCGGCGTCTACATGATCGCGCGCATGAACTTCCTGTACGTGCTCTCGCCGACGGCGATGCATGTCGTGACCGTCGTCGGCGCGGCGACGGCCATCGTGGCGGCCACCATCGCCATGACGCAGAACGACATCAAGAAGGTGCTGGCCTATTCCACGGTCAGCCAGCTGGGCTACATGGTCATGGCCTGCGGCCTGGGCGCCTTCGCGGCTGGCATCTTCCACGTGATGACGCACGCCTTCTTCAAGGCGCTGCTCTTCCTCGGTTCGGGCTCGGTGATCCACGCCATGAGCGGCGAGCAGGACATGCGCGTGATGGGCGGGCTGGCGAAGAAGCTGCCGATCACGTTCTGGACCTTCCTGGCCGGAACCTTCGCCATCGCCGGCGTGTTCCCACTGGCCGGCTTCTTCTCCAAGGACGAGATCCTCTGGAAGGCGTTCAGCAGCGACGGTGGCGGCATCACCCTGTGGGCCGTGGCCTTCCTGGTGGCGGGCCTCACGGCGTTCTACATGATGCGCCTGGTCGTGCTGACCTTCCACGGCGAGAACCGCGCCAGCCACGAGGTGCGGCACCACATCCACGAATCACCGCTGTCGATGACGCTGCCGCTGGTCGTGCTGGCGGTACTGTCGGTGGTCGGCGGCTGGATCGGCTGGCCGGCCTTCCTGGGCGGCGCGAACCACTTCGAGCATTGGCTGGCGCCCGTGTTCGCCGGTGGCGGCCACGAAGTGGCGGCGGCGGCGACGCACGGTGGCGAGGCGCTGGCCCATGGCGTGGCGGCCGCCCATGGCGCAGCCGAAGCACACGGCGGCGGCCACGTCGCCCTCGAGCGCGGCCTTGCGGCGGCCTCGCTGGCCTGGGGGCTGCTCGGCCTGACGCTCGGTTTCATCGTCTACTCGCGGCGCACGAAGGTGGCCGACGCCGTGCGCGGCCTGGCCGGCGGCTGGCCGTACCGCGTGCTCCTGAACAAGTACTACGTGGACGAGGCCTACCAGGGCGCCTTCATCCGGCCGGGCTTCCGGCTGTCGAAGACAGTGCTCTGGAAGGGTGTCGACGCCGGCGTGATCGACGGGCTGCTGGTCAACGGATCGGCGCTCGTCGTGGCGGTGATCGGCTCGCTCCTGAGGCTGTTGCAGAACGGCCTGGTCCGGTTCTACGCCTGGTCGTTCACCGTGGGCGTGGCGGTGTTCTTCGTCTACCTGAGCCTGAAGGGCTAGGAGGAAAGCGCTTTGCCGTTCATCACCGACCACATCCTGTCCTGGGTGACGTTCCTGCCGCTGGCCGGATCGCTGCTGCTGTGGACCGTCGTGCGCCGCGAAGGCCCGGCGCGGCTGCTGGCGCTCGGGATCGCGCTGCTCGATTTCGTGCTCTCGCTGCACCTGTGGTTCCACTTCGACCCGGCCACGGGCATGGACCAGTTCATCGAGCACGCCGCCTGGCTGGCCGACGGCCGCATCTCGTACCGCCTGGGCATGGACGGCATCAGCCTGATGCTGGCGATGCTGACCACGTTCCTCGGGCCGCTGGTCATCCTGTCGACATGGAAAGCGGTCAAGGATCGCGTCGCCGAGTTCCTGGGCTTCGTGCTGCTGCTGCAGACGGCCATGCTGGGAACGTTCTTCGCGCGCGACATGCTGCTGTTCTACGTGTTCTGGGAAGCCATGCTGATCCCGATGTACTTCATCATCGGGGTCTGGGGCGGCCAGCGGCGCCTGTACGCTGCCGTGAAGTTCTTCATCTTCACGATGGTCGGCTCGGTGTTCATGCTGATCGGCATCATCTACCTGTACTACCAGGCCGGCAGCATGGACCTCTCGGCGTTCCTGGCGCTGCACCTGCCGCGGCAGACGCAGCTGTGGCTCTTTGCCGCGTTCTTCCTCGCGTTCGCCATCAAGGTGCCGCTGTGGCCGCTGCACACCTGGCTGCCCGACGCGCACGTCGAAGCGCCCACGGCCGGTTCGGTGATCCTGGCCGGCGTGCTCCTTAAGATGGGCACTTACGGCATGCTCCGCTTCGCGATGCCGCTGTTCCCCGAGGGCGTGGCGACGTTTGCGCCGGCGATCAGCGTGCTCGCGGTGATCGGCATCATCTACGGGGCGCTCGTGGCGCTGGTGCAGCCGGACGTCAAGAAGCTCGTGGCCTACTCCTCGGTCAGCCACCTGGGCTTCGCGGTGCTGGGCCTGTTCTCGCTGACGCCGCTGGGCGTGGCCGGCAGCCTGTTCCAGATGCTGGCGCACGGCCTGTCCACCGGCGCGCTGTTCCTCCTGGTCGGCGTCATCTACGAGAGGCGGCACACCCGCGAGATCTCGGAGTTCGGGGGCCTGGCCCACGGCATGCCGGTGTACGCGACGCTGTTCCTGATCACGACGCTGGCCAGCATCGGCCTGCCGGGGATGGCTGGTTTCGTGGCCGAGTTCATGATCCTCTTCGGGACGTTCAGCAGCACCACGCTGGCCCACGGCCGGTTGCTGACCGTGCTGGCGGCCACGGGCGTCGTGCTGGGCGCCATCTACATGCTGTGGATGTACCAGCGCGTCTTCTTCGGGCGGCGTGACAACCCGAAGAACGAGGGCCTGAGCGACCTGTCGGTTCGCGAGCTGGCGGTGCTGCTGCCGCTGGTCGTGTTCATGTTCTGGCTGGGCGTGCGCCCCGGCCTGGTCCTTGACCGCGTGGAAGCGAGCGTGGCCCGCGTGCTGGCGCCGCTGGCGGTCGAGGGTACGGCGCCGGCCGGTCACGGCCATGGCGCCTCGGTGGAGATTCCCGCGCTGGACCTGCCGGATGGGCAGGGGCGGTTCGTGTTCGGCAACGCGGAGATGCAGTGATGAACGGATTCATTGCGCCGTCGGTCGGCAGCCAGATCGATGTCCTGCTGCCGTACCTGGTCGTAGCCTGCGGCGGGCTTGTCGTCATGCTCGTGGACGCCTTCGTCAATGCGAAGAAGAAGGACCACCTGTCCTTCCTGACGCTGCTGGTTCTGCTGGGCGCGGTCCTGGCGCAGTTGACCCGCGGCGGCGCCGGCGACCGCGAGATCATGGCCGGCATGATGACGGTGGGGGACTACTCCCGCTTCTTCAACTACCTGTTCGCCGGCTGCGGCGTGCTGACGACCATCTTCGCGAGCGCCACGTTCGACCGTGACTCGCGCTATCGCGCCGAGTTCTACCCGCTGCTGCTGTTCTCGATCCTCGGCATGATGGTGCTGGCCGCGGCCTCGGACCTGCTCACGGTGTTCCTGGGCATCGAGATGATGAGCCTGGCGGTTTACGTGCTGGCGGGCGGCGTGCGCGGCGACGTTCGCAGCAGCGAGGCCGGCTTCAAGTACCTGCTGCTGGGCGGGTTCGCCTCGGCCTTCCTGCTCATGGGCATGGCGCTGCTCTACGGCTTCGCCGGCGGCACGGCGTTCAGCGACATCTCGCGCGCCCTGGGCGAGGGCGGCAACGACCTGGGCCTGGCGATCCTCGGCGGCGGGCTGGTGCTGGTGGGCCTCGGCTTCAAGGTTGCGATGGTGCCGTTCCACATGTGGACGCCCGACGTCTACGACGGCGCCCCGGCCTATGTGACCGGTTTCATGGCCACGGCGGTCAAGGCCGCGGGCTTTGCGATCCTCATTCGCATCGCCTGGCTCATGCAGCCGCAGCTGGCCTTTGCCTGGTACCCGGTGCTGGCGGCACTGGCCGTGCTGACGATGACCGTGGGCAACCTGGTCGCCCTGGCGCAGAACAGCGTCAAGCGCCTGCTGGCCTGGTCATCGATCGCGCACGCGGGCTACCTGCTGCTCGGCGTGGTCACGCTCATCTCGCCGGCTGCCGGCGGCAGCGCCCAGATGGTGCTCGGCCGCGAAGTGGGCGAGTCGGCCGGTTCCGCGCTGCTGTTCTACCTGCTGGCCTACAGCCTGATGAACCTGGCGGCCTTCGGCATCATCGGTTCGCTGGGCAGCAAGGACGGCGAGGCCGACGACATCGAGCGCTATGCGGGCCTCAGCCGGCGGCGGCCCGTGTCGGCGGCCGTTCTGGCCATGGCGATGCTGTCGCTCGCGGGCATTCCCCCGATGGTCGGCTTCATGTCGAAGTTCTACCTGTTCTCGGCTGTCGTGCGCGCGGGCCTGATCCCGCTGGCTGTCATCGGCGTCATCAACTCGCTGATCTCGGTGTACTACTACCTGCGCGTGCTGGTGGTCATGTACATGAAGCAGCCCGAAGAGGACGGCTATACGGGCGGCGAGCCGATCGCCGTGGGCGCCGCCGCCGTGCTGGCGGTGCTGGTGCTCCTGCTGGGCGTGGCGCCCGACTCGGTGCACCGCGCGGCGCTGGTCATCTTCCGCCAGATCGCGTTCTGATGGTGAACACCCACTGACCCGGCCGCCCCGGCGCGGCCGCCCGGGAGTCGCGATGGGCGTCGTCACGGTCAATCCCGCCACCGGCGACAGGCTCGCCGAGTACCCGCGCCAGGATGCTGCGGCGGTCTTTGCCGCGCTCGACCGTGCCGTTGCCGCCGGGCGCGAGTGGGCCGCACGTCCCGTGGCCGAACGCGCGGCGCTGCTGCCGCCATTGGCGGCCCGGTTGCGGGCGCGGGCGCCGGAACTGGCCCGCCTCATGAGCCTGGAGATGGGCAAGCCCGTCACCGAGGCCCGCGGCGAGGTCGAGAAGTGTGCCTGGCTCTGCGAGGTGTACGCCACGCAAAGCGCCGAGTGGCTCGCCGACACGCCGATGAAGGCCGACGGGCTCCACCATCACGTGGCCTACCAGCCGCTGGGCGTCGTGCTCTCGATCATGCCCTGGAACTACCCGTTCTGGCAGGCCCTCCGCTTCGGGGTGCCTACGCTGACGGCCGGCAACACCAGCCTGCTCAAGCATGCCTCGAACGTGACCGGCTGCGGACTGGCGATCAGCGAATTGTTCGCCGAGGCCGGCTATCCCGCCGGCACGTTCCAGACCATTGTCTGCGACCATGCCACGATCGCCGGACTGGTCGCCCACGACGATGTCCGCGGCCTGTCGCTGACCGGCTCGGTCGAAGCGGGCCGGCGCATTGCCGAACTGGCGGGGCGCCACCTCAAGAAGGTCGTCCTGGAACTGGGGGGCAGCGACCCGTTCATCGTCCTGGAAGACGCGGACCTGGAGGCGGCCGTGCGCGGCGCCGTGACCGGGCGCATGCTCTGCACCGGGCAGAGCTGTATCGCCGCCAAGCGGTTCATCGTCGCGCGTGCGGTCGTCGCCGAGTTCACGGAGCGGTTCGCCGCCGCGATGGCGGCGCTGCCCATCGGCGACCCGCTGGATGAGAGCACGCGCGTGGGCGCCATCGTCAACGAGGACGAGATGAAGGTGCTGGCCGACCAGTGCGCCGACGCGCTGGCTTCCGGTGCGCGCCTGTTGACGGGCGGCCGTCGCCTCGAACGCGCCGGCTGCTTCTTCCCGCCCACCGTCCTGGCCGACGTCACGCCGGGCATGGCGGTCTGGCGCGACGAGGTCTTCGGTCCCATCGCGCCGGTCATGGCCGTGGCAGACGATGAAGAGGCAGTGCGCCTGGCCAATGCTTCGGTCTTCGGGCTCGGGGGTTGCGTCTGGACGCGTGATCTGGAACGCGGCGAGCGCCTGGCGCGCCGGCTCGAGGCCGGGACCGTGTTCGTGAACTCGATCGTCAAGAGCGACCCGCGGATGCCGTTCGGCGGCGTCAAGCAGAGCGGGCTGGGGCGGGAACTGTCCTGGCACGGCTTGCGAGAATTCACCAACGTTCAGGGCGTGAACGTCTATCCGGCATGAGCGGCCGCGGCCGGCCGACGGGCGAGCGGCGCCGTCAGATCTGCTCGACCCGCAGCACCTCGGGGATGCGTGCCTTCATGCGAGCCTCGACGCCCTGCTTCAGGGTGACCATGCTCATCGGGCATGAGCCGCAGGCGCCGCGCATGCGCACGGTGACGATGCCCTCATGGAAGTCGATGAACTCGATGTCGCCGCCGTCGGCCTGCAGGGTCGGCCGGATCTCATCGAGGACGGCCAGGATCCTGTCTTTCATGTCGTTTCCTTCCCGGTGCGAAGGGGCGGTTCCGGCGGGGCAGGGCGGGTGCGCCGGGCCTCGCGACAACCCTCCCAAGCTAGAACAGGCGGGGTGGAACTTCAACCGCGGGCTTGCCTCCTTGTCGGAGCGGTCCGCGTCACCTACGATAGCCCCCGGGCGCCCGGCGCGCCCGGCCGCGACCCGAACCGACGGAGCTAGCGTGAGCGACCACCTGGAAGAACAGCTCTTCTGCCTGCGTGAACTGGTACTGGCAGCAGGGGGCCTGCAACTGGACTGCCTGGGCCGCATCATGCAGGTGGAAGCCAAGGGCGCGACCGAATTCGTGACCGACGTCGACCGACGTGTCGAGGAACTGCTGCTGGAGGGCCTGGCCCACGACTTCCCCGAGGACGCGGTCGTGGCCGAGGAGTCGGGCCTGCGCACCGGTTCTCCCGGCGGTCGCACCTGGTACGTGGACCCGCTCGATGGAACCACGAACTACGCGCACGGTTACCCGATATTTGCCGTCTCAGCGGGTTGCGTGGGTCCCGACGGCCTGGAACTGGGCGCCGTGTTCCTGCCGTACCTCGACGAGCTCTACCTGGCCCATCGCGGCGGCGGCGCCATCCTCGAGCGGCCGCGACATGGCGGCAGCCTGCCGTTGGAGACGCGCCGCCCGGTCGCACTCGAGCAGGCGTTACTGGCCACCGGCTTCCCGTACGTGCGCGACCAGGCGGTCGACCGCACGCTGGCTGCCGTCGGCGCCTTCCTGAAGGCGCCCTGCCACGGGATCCGTCGCGGCGGCAGTGCCGCTGCGGACCTCGTACACGTGGCGGCGGGCAAGCTCGACGGCTACTTCGAACTGAGGCTGCGGCCCTGGGACACGGCCGGCGGCACGCTCATCGCGCGCGAAGCCGGCGCCATCGTGACCGACCTCTCGGGCGCCCACGTCACGGTGCCCGACCTCGGGGTCGTGGCCGCCGCGCCGGGGCTCCACGCCCGCATGCTGGAAATGCTGGCCGCGACGGCCGGACCGGAGAAGGCATGAGCGCCAACGAACTGATGATCCTCACGACAACGTTCCCCGACCGCGAGACGGCCGAGCGCGTGGTGGGCCTGCTGGTGGACGGCGGCCTGGCCGTGTGCGGGCAGGTCGGCGCCGATCTCACCTCGTTCTACCGCTGGGAAGGCGCCCTGTGCCGTACGGCCGAGGTCGCGGCCGTCATCAAGGTGCTGCCGGAGCGCTTCGACCTTTGCGTCGGCGAACTGAAGCTGCAGCACCCCTACGACATCCCGCAGATGGTGGCCTGGCCGTCGGGCTTCGTCTCGCGCGACTATCTTGCCTGGGCACAGGGAGCCGGCCGCTGATGGCGCGCGGCGTCCTGACCCTGCTGACCGACTTCGGCCGGCGCGATCCCGGGGTGGCCGAGCTCACGGGCGCGGTGCTGTCGGCGTGGGCGCGCCACCCGCACAGCGAGCCGCAGCCGACGCTCGTCGACCTGACGCATGACATCCCGCGCGGCGACATCGCCGCCGGCTCCTGGTTCCTCGAACGCGCAGCGGCCACGTTCCCGCCGGGCACGGTCCACCTGGCGGTCGTCGACCCGGGAGTCGGCTCGACTCGGCCGGCGGTGGCCTGCACGGCTCGCGGGCAGTGCTTCGTCGGGCCGGGCAACGGCCTGCTGGCGTTCCTGGCCGCCGAGCCCGACCTGCTGGTCGTGCGCCTGGAGGAGATGTGTGGACGCGGGCACCCGCGCACGGGCCTGGTCAGCGCCACCTTCCACGGCCGCGACCTGTTCGCGCCGGCAGCGGCACGCCTGGCGCTGGGTGAGCCGGTGGCTTTGCTGGGCCCTGCTGAAGAAGCCGGTGCGCTGGGGCTGCCGCCGGTCGGGGCTGTGCACGGGGATCCGCCGCGCCTGGTCTGGATCGACGCCTTCGGCAACGCCATCAGCGACCTGGCCGTCGAGACGCCGGCCGGGCGGCGGCTGGCCGCCGGTGCTGGCCTGGTCGTGGGCGACAAGGCGGTGCCGGGGCCGTTCCCGAACTACGCCGCGGCGCCGCCCGGGCCGGCTTTCTGGTACTGGGGGAGTGGGGGCACCGTCGAGATCGGTGTGCCCGGCGGCAGTGCCGCCGAGCGCCTCGGACTGCAGCGGGGACTGGCCCTGAAGGTGATCGATCCGTAACTTGTATGCCGCCGGCGGTTACCCGACCCGACACCCGGCTGGGAGGAATCGATGAAGCGGAACCTGTGGATGCGTGGAGCTGCCGGCGTGGCGGCCATCGTGATGGTTGCCACCGTGCTGGGCGGCTGCGGCGCCCAGCGCATCACGTTCCTCTACCCGGACGAATCGGTGAACATGGCGCTGGTTGGCAGTCGCACTCCGGCGCTCTATATCGATTCCGTCACCGATATGCGGCCCCTGCTGCAGCGCGAGGGCCGGGGCCATTTCTTCAACATCACCTTCCCCAAGGACACGTCCTGGGAGGCGCCGGCAACGCGCCTGTACGCCGAGGCGCTGGCGCAGGACCTTGAGCAGACCGGACTGGTGGAACTGGTGCCGCTGGCCTCGCAGGCCGACTACCTGCTTTCGGCCGACCTGCTGTCGTTCACCTGTGAGCTGCAGCGTTCGCGCACGTCGTACCTGCTCACGGGCCTGATCGGCGGCGCCGCCGGCTTCGCCCTCGGCAGCGACAGTTCGCACCGCGCCAAGCTCGGGGCCGCCATGGCCGTCGCCGGGATGATGGCCATCCCGGTGCCGACCAGCCATCGCGCCGAGGCAGAGGTGCGCCTGACGCTGCGCGACCGGAGGGGCGAGATCGTCTGGCAGAAGTCGTGCCTGGGTGAAGTCGATGACCGCTCGTACATCACGCCCACGGCGCGGCAGGACCAGCAACTGGTCACGCGCAACCTGACGCGCGCCGTCAAGCGTGCGAACGCGTGCCTGATCGGGCAGCTGCGCCAGACACTGGGCGAGCGCGCCGCGCCCGCGCCGGCCGATTCGACCACCAACTAGAGTGCCGCGCCCCGGCCCGGGCTACAGCAGCTCGGCCGCCAGCGAGGCCAGTTCGCTGCGTTCGCTCTTGGCCAGCGTGATGTGCCCGTGGATCGGATGCTGCTTGAAGCGCTCGACCACGTACGTCAGGCCGTTCGACGACGCGTCCAGGTACGGGTTGTCGATCTGGTACGCATCGCCCGTCAGGATCACCTTCGAGTCCTCGCCCGCACGGCTGACCACCGTCTTGACTTCGTGCGGCGTCAGGTTCTGCGCCTCGTCGATGATGATGAACACCTTCGGCAGGCTGCGACCGCGGATGTAGGTGACCGCCTCGGCCTCGACCACGCCCGTGTCGTACAGGTACTGCACCTTGTCGCCCGCATGCTCCAGCTTCGGGTCCACGAGGAACTGCAGGTTGTCCGAAACCGGCTGCATCCAGCTGCTGAGCTTCTCGTCCTTCGAGCCGGGCAGGTAGCCGATGTCCTTGCCCAGCGGCATGATCGGCCGCGACACCATGATGCGCCGGTACCGCTTCTCCTCGGCCACCAGTTGCAGGCCCACGGCCAGCGCCAGCAGCGTCTTGCCCGTGCCTGCCTGCCCCAGCATGGTCACCAGGCGGATGTCCTCGCGCATGAGCAGTTCCAGGGCGAACTGCTGCTGCAGGTTGCGCGCGCCCAGGCCCCAGGGCCGGCTGTCGCCGTGCTGCAGCGCCTCGATCAGGCCGGTGTCGCCGCGGAAGATGCCGCGCGCGGTGTGCTTGGGATTGTCGGCCGACTTGAGCAGCACGCCCTCGTTCGGGCACAGGCCCACATCCAGCTTCACGGGGCGGCCCGCGTAGAAATCGTTGATCAATGCGTCGGAGACGACGTGCTCGCTCCAGCCGGTGTAGAGCTCGTCGAAGTTGACGACGCGGTTGAGGAAGTCCTCGGCGCGGATGCCCAGCGCGTCGGCCTTCACGCGCGCGTTGATGTCCTTCGAGACAAAGGTGATGTTGGCGCCGGCCTTGTTCATGGCGCAGGCGGCCGACAGGATCCGGTTGTCCGGCTGGCTGCGGTCCATGCCCGTGGGCAGGTGCTCGGTGAAGCTGCGCACGAGGATGAAGATCTTGCCGCCGCCGGGCAGGGGCACGCCCTGGCTGAGCGAACTGCCGTCGCGCAAGGCGTCGATGTCGCGGATCACGCGCCGTGCGTTGCGGCCCTTCTCGTCGTTGCCGCGCTTGAAGCGGTCCAGCTCCTCGAGCACGTCGATCGTCAGGATGAGATTGTGTTCCTCGAACGCGTGCAGGCTGTCGGCGTCGTGCAGCAGGACGTTGGTGTCGAGCAGGAAGCTGCGGCCGGCGGGAACGGGGATGGCGCGATCGTCGTCAAGCCAGTGACCGTTGTGAACGTCCACGGGGTCCCTCCCAGGTCTGGTGCCGCGGCGCCGTCGCGTCCGCGGGCGTTTCCTCCGGGCCGCCAGCGGCGGCCCGTGACCATGGTAGCGCCGAGCTCACGTCTTGTCGCGGGTTGGCTGGCGATGCTAGAGTGCCCGTTGTCAACCGCCGCCCCGGCCGAGGATCGGATACGCATGAGCCTGGCCCATTCGCGTTATCGGCTGTCCTTGCCGGTACTTGCCCTGTTTCTGCAGCTGGCCGCCGGCTGCGCCCCGGCCGTGACCGCCCGGGCGGCGCCGGCGCCCGACCTGGAGGCGCCGCGCTGGCCCCTGGACCTGCCGGCGCGCTGGCTCACGAGCAACTTCATGGAATACCGCGGCGGGCGTTTCCACGCCGGCATCGACCTCAAGACGCGCGAGACCGAGGGCTTCCCCGCCTACGCCGTGGAGGACGGGTGGATCTCGCGCGTGCGCGCTACGCCCGGCGGTTACGGCCGGGCCGTGTACCTGCGCGGCGCCTCGGGTCGTACCTATGTCTACGCGCACCTCGGCCGCTTCAACGACCGCCTCGGTGCGCTCGTGGGCGCGGAACAGGAGCGCCTCGGGACCTGGCGCGCGGAACTCGAGCTGGCCGCCGGGCAGGTGCCGGTCAGTCGGGGCGAAGTGCTGGGCCTGACCGGGCAGAGCGGCACCGTGGGGCCGCACCTGCACTTCGAGGTGCGCGACGGGGCCGGCCTGCCGATCGACCCGCTGGCCGCGGGGTTCGCGGTCAGGGACACGATCCCGCCGGTGATCCACCACGTGCGGGCCCTGCCGGCCACGGCACAGGCTCGCCTGGAGGGCGCCGCCGAGGCCCGCCTGCTGCCGGTGGCGGGCCGACCATGGCAGGACGGCCTGGCGCCGGCACTCCACGCCTCGGGGCCGATTGCCTTCAGCGCCCGCATCGTCGAGGCGACCGACCCCGCGGGGCACCGCCTCGAGCCGTGGCTGATCGAACTGCGCCTCGACGGCGCCCTGGTCTGTCGCCGGGCCAACGAGGCCTTCGACTTTGCCGCCAACGCGCAGCAGCGCCTGGAATGGCTGGAGTGTGGCGGCCTGCGCGAGCAATGGCTGCATCGCCGTCCGGCCGTCTCCGTGCCGGGACGGCAGGGGGGCCTGTGGTACCTGGGAGCCGATGGCGCCGGCCTGGCGCCCGGGCGGCACACCTGTGAACTGGTGGCCATCGACCGGGCCGGCAACCGGGCGTCCGTGGGCTGGGACCTGGTGATCGCGGCGCCCGGCGAGGTTGTCGGCATCCCGGCGGAAACCGAAACCGGCCCGGGAGCCTGGGAACCGGCGCCCGTCGAAGTCTCGCTGGCCTGCAGCGCCAGCAACAACATCATCTTGTCGCCTCTGTTTGAAGCGGTACCTGAGGAATGTACGGCCAACCTTCAGGTGCTGGAGCCGGCCGCTGGAAGCCCCGCGCTTGCTTCCGTGGCTCTGGCCACAACGGGCCCGGTGCCCGCCACGCGGACCCAGCGCGACCAGGCGGCGCGCCAGGGCCTGATTCCCATGGGCCAAGCCGTTTCCTGGGCTGCTGCCGACTGGCCGCTGGACGGCTCCCCGCCGGTCACGCTGCCGGCCGGGGCCCTGCCGCCGACCGCCGCCGGATCCGCCATCGCGATGTACGAGTGGGACGGCGCCGCCTGGTCCCGGGCCGCGCCCCTCATGCCGAATACCGGCGCGGCACAGGAACCGGGATTTGCCCTGCCGGGCCCGGGAACCTATGCCGCCCTGCGTGATACGCTGCCGCCGGTCGTCGCCGCCGGGGCCCGCACCGTCGGGCCGCACCCCGGGTTCGGCGGCCCGGTGCCAGGCGTCACGCCGCCCCGCTGGTCCGTGCTGGCGGTGTCAGTGAGCGATGCGGGGGCGGGGGTCGCCGCCGGGTCGCTGCGGGCCCGCTGGGACGGCCGGCCCCTGGTCGTGGAGCCGGACCTGCTGCGGGATCGCCTGCTGGTCGAACTTCCCGACAGTACCGGGTCCGGCCGGCACCTGCTGGAGATCGAGGTTGCCGACGAGGCCGGCCTGACGGCCCGCGCCGCCATCCCCGTGCGCTGCAGCGTGCCCCCGGGCCGTTGAGAAGTCCGGGCATGGCGACCGGACAGATCGGGGCTTAATATGGGCCGGATGTGGTCGAACCCATTTTGAACACTTGAGTTGGGCGCGGGATCCGGCAATCCTCCAGGGTGCCGGCACCGCGTCGTGCGGATGACGGCAACAACCGTCGCCCGAAAGGAACGCGCATGCGCATCGCCTTCGTGGCGCAGCCCATCGACCCGGCCCTGCCGCCGCGCCAGAATTCGATCGGGTTGATCGTGCATCACACGGCCCGTCGGCTGGTCGGCCGCCACGAAGTGACGATCTTCGTGAACCGGCGCCACAACCCACCGCAGAACCGGCCGGATGACGGCATCGATTATCGTTTCATCGACGACTGGCCGGACACGCCGCTGCTGAACCTGCTGGCGAAGTACCCGAACTACGTGTCGCAGGAGCGCATCATCCGGTCGGGGCTCTACTACGGCGGCTTTGCGCGCGCGGTGGCGCGCCAGCTGCGCGGCGGCAGGTTCGACTGGGTGCACGTGCTGAACTTCTCGAACTTCCTGCCGGTGTTCCGGCAGGCGGCGCCGCGATCGCGCCTGGCCCTCGAGATGCAGTGCGAGTGGTTGACCCAGTTCTCGCCGACCAGCGTGCGGCGCCGGCTGCGCTGCGCCGACCTGGTCACCGGTTCGAGCGGCTACATCGCCGACCTGATCCGCCAGGCCCATCCGCAGGTGGACGGTTTCTGCGTGCCGCTGTACAACGGGTTCGAGCCGGAGCGTTTCACAGCCGCCGCCGACGCCGGACGGAGCGATGCCCGTCCGACCACGGTGCTCTTCGTGGGCCGGCTCTCGCCGGAGAAGGGTGTGCACACGCTCCTGGAGGCGATGGACCTGGTCTGCCGCGAGCGTCCCGATGCGCGGCTGGACCTGGTGGGGCCGCAGGTGTCGCTGCCGCTGGAGTACATCGTGGGCATCAGCGAGGACCCGCGCGTGCGGGCGCTGTCCGCCTACTACGACGGCACCGTCTGCAGCGACTACCAGGCGTGGCTGCGCGCGCGGGCCGAGCAGGGCGCGCTGGCCGGCAAGGTGCGATTCGTGGGGCCGGTGCCGCAGACCGACCTGCCGCGCCTGTACGCGGCGGCCGACGTGCTGGCCAACCCTTCGTTCAGCGAGTCGTTCGGCATGAGCCTGGTCGAGGGCATGGCCACCGGGATGCCGGTCGTGGCCACGCGCATCGGCGGCATGCCGGAGATCGTCGTGCCCGGCGTGACCGGCTTCCTGCGCGAAGCGGGCGATGTCCAGGGCCTGGCGGCCGACCTCCTGGCCGGACTGGATTCCGCGTCGCGGCGCGACGAGCTGGGCGCCGCCGGCCGCAAGCGGGCGCTGGATGTCTTCACCTGGGACGCGCGGGCGCGGCGGCTGGAAGGCCTGTTCGCAGCTCCGCGAGGCTGATTCGACGTGCCGGCAACGGATGCCGGCGCCACCTGAAACCGCCCGGCCGGAGATGGCATCCGGCAGGCAAGGACCGGGAACATGCGAAAGAACGGCCTGCAGGAATTCTGGGCCTACCGCGAACTGCTCTTCTTCATGGTCTGGCGTGACCTGAAGGTGCGCTACAAGCAGACGCTGTTGGGGGTGGCCTGGGCGGTCATCCAGCCGCTGGCCAGCACGCTGATCTTCTTCCTGCTGTTCGGGAAGATGGCGAAGATGCCCAGCGACGGCATTCCGTACCCGGTGTTCGCCTACCTCGGCATGGCCGTGTGGACGTATTTCGCCGGCGCGGTGTCCTACTCGTCGAACAGCCTGGTGAACAACAGCCAGCTGCTGACCAAGGTGTGGTTCCCGCGGCTCATCATCCCCACGGCGGGCGTGCTCAGCCTGTTGCCCGACTTCCTGATCGCCTCGGTGGTGGGCGTGGTGCTGATGTTCGTCTACGGCGTGACGCCTTCCTGGACGTTCCTGCTGTGGCCGCTGCTGGTGCCGGTGATGGTCGTGCTGGCGCTCGGGGCCAGCCTCATCCTGGCCACGCTCAACGTGCGCTACCGCGACGTCAAGTACGCCATCCCGTTCCTGCTGCAGATGTGGATGTTTCTCACGCCGATCATCTATCCGGTCAGCATCGTGCCCGAGAAGTGGCAGCCGCTGCTGCTGCTCAATCCCATGGTGGGCGTCGTCGACGCCTTCCGCGCCACGGCCCTCACCGGGCGTCCGCTCGAGTGGGGAACGCTGGGCGCGGCCCTGGGCGTGGGCCTCGTTGTCCTGTTGATCGGGTTGCGCTACTTCACGAAGGCCGAACGCGAGTTCGCGGACGTCATCTAGAAAGAGGCCGGTGCCATGCAAGCCGTCAGCGTCCACGACATCTGCAAGCAGTACCGCCTGGGCGAGCTTCGCGCGGGCGACACCATGTTGCGCGAAGCCCTCGTCGGCATGTTCCGCGGCCGGGGCCGCGGCAAGCAGCCCGAGATCCTGCACGCGCTGCGCGGGGTCAATTTCGAGATCGAGCGCGGCGAGGTGGTGGGCCTCATCGGCCGCAACGGCGCCGGCAAGAGCACCATGCTCAAGGTGCTGTCGCGCATCACCTACCCGACCAGCGGACACTTCACCGTCAATGGCCGGCTGTCGGCCATGCTCGAGGTGGGCACCGGCTTCCACGAGGAACTGACCGGGCGCGAGAACATCTTCATGAACGGCTCGATCATGGGCATGCGGAAGTCCGAGATCGCCGCGAAGATCGACCAGATCGTCGAGTTCGCCGGCGTCGAGCGCTTCATCGACACGCCCATCAAGCGCTACAGCTCGGGCATGCGCCTGCGGCTGGGCTTCGCCGTGGCGGCTCACCTGGACCCGGACATCCTGCTCGTGGACGAGGTGCTGGCCGTCGGCGACGCCGAATTCCAGAAGAAGTGCCTCGACTCGATGGACGAACTGCGCGGCGGCGGGCGCACCGTCGTCTTCGTCTCGCACAACATGGCGGCCGTGGAAAACCTGTGCCGTCGCGTGATCTGGATCGACCAGGGCAAGGTGCACATGGACGGTCCCGCCGAAGAGGTGGTGCGTTCCTACATGGCCACCTTCGCCTCGGCGCAGTCGGGCGGGGCCGACCTGGCCGCCATCGGCTCGCGCGTGGGCACGGGGCAGGCGCGGTTGTCCGGCGCCGAGTTCCTCGACCCGCAGGGCCAGACGCTGAACTTCATCCGCAGCGGCGACGCGCTGACTGTGCGTGTACGCGCCCAGCTCGAGGAGATGATCCCCGACCTGCACGTGGGCCTGGAGATCCGCAACGAGATGGGCCTGCTGCTGTCGATCAGCAACAACTGGATGACGGGGCCGAGCCTTGTCCGCGTCCCGGCCGGCGCCCATGCCTTCGACCTCGACATCGAGGCGCTCCACCTGATGCCGGGCCGCTACTACCTCACGCTGTGGCTCAAGGGACCCGACAGCCGCAACTACGACCTGCTGGAGAACTGCCTGATGATGGACGTCGAGACGTCGGACTGGTACGGCACCGGCCGCGGCATCGACCCGCACTTCGGGCTCATGTTCCTGCCGGCCCGCTGGCGGGCCGACGCGCGCCTGACCGGGGGCGCGTGACCGGCGGGCGCGTCCGCGCAGCCGCGCACGCGGTCGTCGAGGGACTGGCCGCGCGCCTGTCGCGTTCCCTGGCGGACGCCGATATGGCGGCGCCGGCCATCGTCTTCGCCCCGCACCAGGACGACGAGACGCTCGGTTGCGGCGGGCTCATCGCGCTCAAGCGCGCCCGTGGCGTGCCGGTCACGGTCGTCTTCCTCACCGACGGGCGCACCTCGCACGCGCGCTTCCTCGAGGCCGGTGAGCTGGCGTCGCGGCGGCGCGCCGAGGCCCTGGCCGCCTGCGGCGAACTCGGCGTGGCGGCGGTTGACGTCCATTTCCTCGACTTCCGCGACGGCGAGCTGACCGGCGGGATCGCCGCGGCAGCGGCGCGCATCGCCGGGCTGCTGCGTCTGCATCCGGGCGCCCTGCTGCTGGCGCCCTATGCCGGCGATACCACTGCCGACCACCAGGCCACGCTGGCCGCCGTGCTTGGCGGCATCGCGTTGCAGGAACCTGGTACCACGCGCGTGCTGCTCGAGTACCCCGTGTGGTTCTGGCACCACTGGCCGTGGGTCTGTCCGCCCGTGGCGCGTCGGCTGCATCGCCCCGGCGTCGTGCTGGCCGGGCTGCGTGCCTGCGGGCAGCGGCTCGCCCACCTGAAGCACAGGGTCGAGATCGCCGCCGTGGCCGGGACCAAGCGCCGCGCCCTGGACTGCCACGCCACGCAGATGTCGCGGCCGGCCGACCAGCCGCGCTGGCCCGTGCTCGCCGATGTCGCCGGCGGGCAGTGGCTGTCCATGTTCTTCCGGGGGCGCGAGTATCTGCGGCGGCGCGAGATCGTTGCCGGGAAGGGGCCGCGGGCGTGAACGTGCGTTCGGCCTGGCGCCGCCTGTTCCCTGCAGGGCCGGCTGTCATCGGCGCCGGACCCGGCCGCGGGCTGCGCTTCGATGTCGGCGGCGGCAACCCCGATTTCGCTGCCGGCACCTACGAGCCGCCGGTCCAGCAGGCGCTGGCCGAATGCCTGAAGCCCGGCGATGTGGTGCTCGACGTCGGTGCCAACGTGGGCTTCATCGCGGTGATCGCCGCGAAGCTGGTGGGCCCGGCCGGTCGCGTGGTCGCCTTCGAGCCGGTGCCGGCGAATGCACGCCTGGTCCGCCGCAACGCGCGCCTGAACGGGCTGTCCCGGCTCGAGGTGGTGGAGAGCGCGGTCGGCGATCGCTGCGGCTCGGCCCGACTGGTCCTGGCGCGGCTTTCGGGCGGCTCCGCGCTGGCCGGCACCGACCTGCCGCCCGACGCCTGCGGCGAGATCGAGGTGCCGCTGACCACCCTCGACGCCTGGCATGCCGGCGAGCCGGCAACGCGGCCGGCGCTGGTGAAGATCGACGTGGAAGGCGCCGAACTGGCCGTGCTGCGCGGGGCCGTGGGGCTGCTCGCCGCGGCGCGGCCGGTGCTGCTGCTCGAGGTGGACGACGCCGATGCCGCCCTCGCCGAGGCGAAGGCCGCCGCCTGTGAAGCGTTCTGCGGGGATCACGGCTATCGTGTCGGCCGGTTGCCGGACGCCTACCCCGACATCGCCTGGTGCGTGATCCACATGCTGGCGACGCCGCGGTAACATCGCCGGCGCCGGAGGTCTACGTGAAACTGATCCTGCGTCCTGCCGCCGCGGCCTGGTTGCCGTTGGCGGCATTGCTGTTCGTGGCCGGTTGCGGCGGAAAGTCGCAGCCGGCATCCCCGGTCATCGATGGTCCGGTCGCCTTCCGGCGCCAGGTCGTCGACGCGGCCCCGCCCGGCGGCGAGGACTGCTGCACCGACGTCTGTGCCGCCGGTGATCTCGACGGCGACGGCTACGCCGACCTGGTGCTCGGCGGCGAGCACGCCGACGGCCCGGGCCTCTTCTGGTACCAGTACCCGCAGTGGGACAAGCGTCCACTGGCGAGCGGCCAGTTCACCACCGACATGCAGCTGGCCGACATCGACGGCGACACGCACCTCGACATTGTCGTCGGCGACACAGACCGCGGGCTGTTGTGGCTGCGCAACCCGGGCGACCTGAAGGCCGACTGGCCGGCGCAGGATCGACGGCGACGGCGATGTCGACGCGGCCACCTGCGACAAGCACGCCGTCCGCATCCACCTGCAGACGGCACCCGGCACCTGGCAATCGCGCACGCTGGTCGAACGCGAGGGCGAGGGCACCCACCTGGCCGACCTTGATGGCGATGGCGACCTCGACCTGGTCCTGGGCGGCCTGTGGTTCGAGGCGCCTGCCGAGCCGCTGGGTGGCGAGTGGCTGCGCCACGATTTCGCCCCGGGCTGGAGCCCGGATGCGCGCGTGCAGACAGGTGACATCGACGGCGACGGCAGGCTGGACGTGGCGTTGACCGCCTCGGAAGGCGAAGGACCGGTGGCCTGGTTTGCCGCACCGGCAGACCCCCGCGAGCCGTCGTGGCCCGAGCACCGCGTGGGCGAGTTGGTGCTCACCGGCGCCCACAGCCTGCAGCTGGCCGACTTCGACGGCGACGGCGACCTGGACCTGGCCACGGCTGAAATGCACACCGGCGGCAAGCGGGTGCTCGTCTACCTGCAGGGCGATTCCGGGTGGGTCGAGGAAGTGCTCGCCGTCACCGGCTCGCACAACCTGCGGGCCTTCGACCTGGGCAACGACGGGGACATCGACCTGGCCGGCAAGAACTACGGCGGCAGCGGCCGCGTGTTCGAGTTGTGGGAGAACCGGACGGCGGACAAGGTGCTGAGCCTCGCGCCGGACGCGGCCGCCGCCGGTGAAAGCGCCTGGCCCTACGCACCGATCGACGATGCGCGTCCCGACGACCAGTTCGGCACGATGGGGCTGCTGTTCTGCGACGTGAACCATGACGGCCGCCCGGACGTGGTGGCGGGCGGCATGCTCTACCTCAACCGCGGCGGTCGCGGTCAGCCCTGGCAGAAGGTGGCGCTGCCGGCGGGAGTGGACGTGTTCTTTGCCCCCGATGTCGACGGCGACGACCAGGCCGATCTGGTGGGCTTCCGCGGCGAGCAGGCCCTGTGGCTCGAGGCGACCGGGCACGACGCCACAACCTGGACCGAACGCGCCGTGGCCCCCGTACCACGCGGGCGCACGCAGGGCGCAGCCGTCGCCGATCTGCTGCCGGGCGGGGCGGCCGAGCTCGCCTTCACCCGCGGCATGCACCTGTGTTGCCTGGCCATCCCGCCCGACCCGGCGCTGCCGTGGTCGCTGACCACGGTGGCCGAACCCACCGAGGAGGAGGCCGTCGCCGCCCTCGACCTCGACGGCGACGGCAACTGCGACCTGGTCACCTCGACGCGCGACGGGTTCCACCTCGTCGCGTTCGTGAATCCGGGACCGGCGATTGCCGCTGAAGGGCACTGGCCGGCGCACGTGCTGGCGACCACGCCCGGCCGCGCCGACCGCATCGTGCCGGCTGATATCGACGGTGACGGCCGGCTGGACCTGGTCGTCAGCGAGGAAACGGGAGACCTGGAGGAGACCGCGGTGGTGGCCTGGTTCACGCCGGCACCCGGTGGCGGGCCGTTCGACGCACCCTGGCGGCGGCACCCGCTGTCCCTCTCGCGATCGGCCAACAGCCTCGACGTTGCCGACTTCAACGGCGACGGCCGGCCCGACCTGGCCGTGGCCGAGCACACCGACATGCAGGCGGGCCGCGTGGCGGCGGACAACCGCACCTTCCTCCTGCTGAACCCCGGCGATTCGGGCGGCGCATGGCACGCCCGGCTGGTCGACACGGGACCCCGGTCGAGCCATTTGGGCGCCCGGGCCTGCGACCTGGACGGCGACGGCGACCTGGACCTCGTCTCGACCGCCTGGCGGCAGTTCCGGACGCTCCATGCCTGGTACAACCCGGGCGCTGGGTCCTGATCCGGGCAATCCCCGCTCGGGATTCAAGTTGCGGCTAATCGCGCCGAAGCCTAGGCTGGGTCCGCGGCCGCCCGCCCCGTGGGGGGTGGGGCGTGCGTGCGGGCCATGGTCGTCGAAGCGTGGGGAATCCCGCCGGGAGACCCATGGTCGGCGACGAACGGGTGCGGGACGCGTAACGGGAGAAGGAATCGATGCCGAATATCCTGGTGACCGGCGGCGCCGGCAATATCGCCAGCGCGCTGACGGCGCGTCTGGCGGCCGATGCCAAGAACCACGTCGTGGTGGCGGACAACCTGCTGACGGGCAGCCTGAAGAAAGTCCCGACCCACCTGCCCAACGTGCGGTTCGTCAAGTGCGACGTGAACCGGTGGGACGACATCGGCCCGCTGTTCTTCGTGCACAACTTCGATTTCGTGTTCCACTTCGCGGCAGTGGTGGGCGTGCAGCGCACGCTGGCCAACCCGATGATGGTGCTGGACGACATCAAGGGCTTCGACAACGTGCTGAAGCTCAGCAAGAACACCGGCGTGGGTCGCGTGTACTTCTCGTCGTCGAGCGAGGTCTACGGCGAGCCGTTCGAGATCCCGCAGAACGAGAAGACGACGCCGCTGAATTCGCGGCTGCCGTACGCGATCGTCAAGAACGTGGGCGAGGCCTACCTGACCACGTACCAGCGAGAGTACGGCCTGCCCTACACGATCTTCCGGTTCTTCAACACCTACGGGCCGAACCAGACCGAGGACTTCGTGCTCCCGCGCTTCGTGCGGCTGGCCATGCGCGGCGAACCGCTGACCATCTACGGCGATGGCGCCCAGACCCGCACGTTCTGCTTCGTCGACGACACGGTGGGCGCCTGCCTGAGCGCGCACTACCGGCGCGCCTTCGTCAACGACGTGGTCAATGTTGGCGGCGCCGAGGAGATCACGATCCGCGCGCTGGCCGAACTGGTCATCGAGACCTGCGGCTCGAAGTCGGAACTGAAGTTCCTGCCCCCGCTCAGCGAGGGCGACATGACGCGCCGCTGCCCGGACGTCACCAAGATGCTCACCCTGCTGGACCGGCCGCCGGTCACCCTGCGGGAGGGCATCGCGAAACTGCGCGATCATTTCACGGCCGGGAACTGACCCCCGCCGGCGACTGTTCAACACGGATCCCGATCGCCCGCGGCCGCTCGTTGTGACCGCGGGCGATTCCTGTTATCTTCAGCCCCCCTGACGGCGCCCTGCCGCGCCCGCGACCCTGACCGTCCCACCGCCGCGAAGGATCCGCGGAAGGCTGGCCATGGCGACCGAGACTTTCGTCCACCTGCACAACCATTCCGACTACTCGCTGCTGGACGGCGCCCAGAAGACGGGCGACATGGCCAAGCGGGCGGCGAAGTACGAACAGCCCGCCCTGGCGCTGACCGACCACGGCAACATGTTCGGCGCCGTCGAGTTCTACCAGGCGTGCGTGAAACAGGGCATCAAGCCGATCATCGGCATGGAGGCGTACATCGCCGCCGACCGGCACAACCGCACGGCCGAGCGCGAAAACAAGAGCTACCACATGGTGCTCCTGGCCCGCAACGAGACGGGCTACCGCAACCTGGTCAAGCTGGCCTCGGCGGCCTACCTGGAGGGCTTCTACTACCGGCCGCGCATCGACCGCGAGATCCTCTCCAAATATGCCGACGGGTTGATCGGCCTCTCCGCCTGCATGAGCGGCGAGCCCAACTTCCACCTGCGCTCGGGCAACGTGGCTGCCGCGGTGGAGGCCGCCGCCACCTACCGGGACATCCTCGGGCAGGACTACTACTACCTTGAGATCCAGAACCACGGGATCCCCGAGGAGGAGCGCATCCGCCAGTTGATGCCGGAAGTGGCGCGGCAGACCGGCTGCCCCATCATCGCCACCAACGACTGCCATTTCCTGGACCGGGAGCACCACGAGGCGCACGACATCCTCATGGCGCTGCAGACCGGCAAGACGATCAACGATCCCTCGCGCTGGCGCAGCAACACGCCCGAGGTCTATTTCAAGTCCACGGCCGAGATGCTGGCGCTGTTCCGCGACTGGCCGGAAGCGGTGGCCAACACGCTGCGCGTCGCCGACCAGGTCGACTTCAAGCTGGAGCTCGGCAAGCTACTGCTGCCGGCGTTCCCCCTGCCCGAGGGCTTCGCCACGGCCGACGCGTACCTGACCCACCTGGCGCGCGCCGGGCTGGCGAAGCGGTACGGCACGATCACGCCCGAGCTGGAGGAGCGCCTGGCCTACGAGCTGGGGGTCATCGCCCAGACCGGCTACGCGGGCTACTTCCTCATCGTCTGGGACTTCATCGACGCTTCGCGGCGCATGAACGTGCCGGTGGGCCCGGGCCGCGGCTCGGCCGCCGGCAGCCTCGTCTGCTACAGCATGGGGATCACCGACATCGACCCCATCCGCCACCAGTTGCTGTTCGAGCGGTTCCTCAACCCCGAACGCATCTCGATGCCGGATATCGACGTCGACTTCTGCTACGAGGGCGCGGCCGCGTCATCGAGTACGTGGCCAACAAGTACGGGCGTGAGAACGTCTCGCAGATCATCACCTTCGGCACCATGGCCGCGCGCGCGGTGCTCAAGGACGTGGCGCGGGTGCTCGACTTCCCGTTCGCCGAGAGCGACCGCATCAGCAAGCTTGTGCCCGAGGAACTCGGCATCACGCTGCAGAAGGCGATCGACGAGGCGCCCGGCCTCAAGGAGGTGGCGCAGGAGTCGCCCGAGCACGCGCGGCTGCTGCGCAACGCGCTGGTGCTGGAGGGGTTCAACCGCAACACGGGCATCCACGCCGCCGGCGTGCTGATCACGCCGTCGCCGCTGGTCGAGCACGCGCCGCTGTACCGGAATACCAAGGGCGACATCACCGTCCAGTACGACATGAAGATGAGCGAGGCCCTCGGCCTGCTCAAGATGGACTTCCTGGGCCTGCGCACGCTGACGGTGATCGACAAGGCGCTCGTCCTTATCGCCGAGACCACGGGCCGGCGGTTGACGGCCGACCAGATCCCGACCGAGGACGAGGCCACCTTCAAGCTGCTGCAGGAGGGCCGCACTGTCGGCATCTTCCAGCTCGAGAGCAGCGGCATGCAGGAACTGGTGCGCAAGATGGCGCCCACGGGCTGGGACGACATCACCGCCATCTGCGCGCTGTACCGGCCGGGCCCGCTCGGCGCGGACATGGACAAGGCGTACGTGGAGCGCAAGCACGGCCGGCAGCGCGTGCAGTACAAGGCGCCGGTGCTCGAGCCGATCCTGCGCGACACCTACGGAGTGATCCTGTACCAGGAGCAGGTGATGCAGATCGCCGCGGCGATGGGCGGGTTCACCATGGGTGAAGCCGACACGCTGCGCAAGGCGATGGGCAAGAAGAAGATGGACATCATGTCGGCGATGAAGGTCAAGTTCGTCGAGGGGGCGGTTTCGCGCGGCCACGACGAGCGCGCCGCCAACGAGATCTACGAGGAGATGGAGTTCTTCGCCGAGTACGGCTTCAACAAGAGCCACTCGGCCGCCTACGCGCTGCTGTCCATCCAGACCGCGTGGCTGAAGGCGCACCACCCGGCCGAGTTCATGGCCGCCACGATGACCACCGAGATGCGCAAGAGCGAGCGCATCACGCAGCTCATCGACGAGTGCAAGGCGCTGGGTCTGGCCATCGTGCCGCCCGACATCAACCGGCCGCGTTCGGAGTTCGGGGTGCGCGACGGCAAGGTCGTGTTCGGGCTCGGCGCCGTGCGGGGCGTGGGCTCGGCGGCCATCGACGTGGTGGCGGCCTGCCGCGAAGAGCTCGGGCGCGACTTCAGCGACCTGTTCGACCTCTGCGAACATGTCGACCTGCAGAAGGTCAACCGCAAGGTGCTCGAGGGGCTCATCAACGCGGGCGCCATGGACCTGCTGCCCGGCCATCGTCGCCAGATGCTGATGAGCCTCGACCGCGCACTGGCCTTCGGGCAGAAGTCGGCCCGCGACCGCGCCGGCGGGCAGGCGTCGCTGTTCGGCGGCCTGGCCACGCCGCAGCTGCGTCCGTCGCTGCCAGAGTGCGAGCCGTTCGACCCGCTGGTGCTGCTGGGCCGCGAACGCGACGCCGTCGGCTTCTTCCTCTCCGGCCATCCGTTCCACGAGTACCGCGAGCTCATCACGGGGCTGCCGGTCGGATCTTCGGCCGGTGCGGCCAAGTGCGGAGACGGCGCCTGGGTCGACCTGGTCGGCATCATCACCTCGCACACCACTCATCGTGACAAGCACAAGCGCGTCTACGCGCGGGCCCACTTCGAGGATCGCGGCGGCACGATCGGCCTGGTCATCTACTCGAGCATCTACGAGCAGGTGCGGCTGCTCATCGGGTCGAATTCGATCCTGGCCGTGGGCGGGCGCGTGCAGATGCGCAGCGACGGGCTGCGCGAGGTGGTGGTCGACCGCCTGGTCCGCATCGACGAGGTGCTGGGCACCTGGGTCAAGGAAGTCTATCTGGGCATCGACCTCGAGGCTGCCGGGCGCGCCGGGCTCGAAAGCCTGGGCGCCCTGCTCGCCGCCTGGGGCCAGCCGACGAAACTGAGGCCCCTGCTGGTGACCGACCCTGAGCTCGACAAGCCCGAACCGGCGCCGGCTGCCGCCGCCGTCGCGAGTCCGCCCCGCGGGGACCCCGGCGACGGCGATTTCCTGAGGCGGCGCTGCCTCCGCCGCCGGGGCCGGACCCGGAGCTGGCCCCGCCGGAAGTGATGGCCAGGCCGGTGCCCCTGGTCGTGGCGGTGGAGCGGGACGGCAAGCCCTGGCTGCTGCGTTCCGGGGCCCGGAACGTGGCGCTGACCCTGGACAGCCTGCGCCAGCTGAGGCGGGTGCCGGGGCTGGAGGAACTGCGCCTGAGGGTCGATCTGCCGGCCGCCATCGAGCGCAAGCAGCGGTACAACCGGGCCTGAGGCAGCGGGGTGGCCCCTTGGGGTCCAGAGGCGGGTCCGGACCGCTCCTTGACACCGCTGGGGCAGAGTGGCTTAATCTGGCGGCGGCCGGCTGTTTTCGGTACTGGGAGAACAGCCGGTTGTGTATGCTGGGCGGACGCGGATCGGCGCGGGACGGCGTGGGCCAGTTCCGGGGCAGGTGGCCGGATGGGGCATGGGTTCCCGGGCCGCCGGAAGGCGTGGGATGGACTGGAAGAAGAAATCGATCTGGCTCGACTTCGAGCTGCCCATCGTCGAGCTGGAGGAGCGGATCCAGACCCTCCAGGACTCGGCCGCCGTCCGGGGCATGGACGTGGGCGACGAGGTCGAGCGCCTGCGCCAGAAGGCCAGCCGGCTGGGCAAGGAGATCTTCGCCAAGCTCGAGCCGTGGCAGCGCGTGCAGCTGGCCCGGCACCCCCGCCGCCCGACCACCAACGACTACATCCATCACCTGTTCCCCGACTACCTCGAACTGCACGGCGACCGCATGTTCCGCGATGACGAGGCGATCGTCGCCGGCATGGCCTCGCTCGGCGACCGCAAGGTGATGGTCATCGGCCACCAGAAGGGCCGCGACACCAAGAGCAACATCCGCCGCAACTTCGGCATGGCCCACCCCGAAGGCTATCGCAAGGCGCTGCGCCTGATGGAAATGGCCGCCCGGTTCGGCCGCCCGGTCATCACCTTCATCGACACGCCGGGCGCCTATCCCGGCCTGGGCGCCGAGGAGCGCGGGCAGGCCGAGGCCATCGCCCGCAACCTGCGCGAGATGTCGGACCTGCCGGTGCCCATCGTCTGCCTGGTGACGGGCGAGGGCGGCTCGGGTGGCGCGCTGGCGCTGGGTGTCGGCGACCGCGTGTACATGCTGGAGAATTCCATCTACTCGGTGATCAGCCCCGAGGGCTGCGCGTCCATCCTCTGGCGCGATCCCGCCAAGAGCAAGGAAGCCGCCAAGGCGATGAAGCTCACGGCTGTCGACGCCCTTGAGCTGGGCGTCATCGACGGGGTGATTCCCGAGCCCATCGGAGGCGCCCACCGCGATCACAAGGCCATCGCCATGTCGGTCAAGGCCGTGATCCTCGACGCCCTGGCCGAGCTGGAACCGCTGCCCACTGCCGAGCTGCTCGAGCGGAGGCTGCGCAAGTTCCTCGGCATGGGGGTCTACGAAGAGGCGGGCGGCGACTGAAGGGGTCTGCGGGAGCAGGCCGGTCAGGCCTGACCGACAGCTTCGGGGACTTGACAGGAACGGCGAACTCCTCTACCATCTCCCTTGCCAACTGCTTCGAGAATCCGCTGCCGCTTCGGCCGGCCTTGGGGACCCTGCCCCGGGACCGGCTTGTTTTATTGCCCTGCCCTCCCTGCCCGATGAAGGCCGAGGGGGCTGCCCGGAGACGGACCGGGCCGGGAGCCGGCAGGCGCGGAAGTGACCTGTTTGCAACCCGCAATGATCGTACTATGATGCCGTCCAACCCCGGTTGCCCGCCGGGGGACCGGCCCGAAAGAAGCCGTCGGCATCGCGGCGACGACAACAGACCCTGCGCGTCCAAGGTGGAGGCCGTTCGACATGCTCGACCCGAAACTCCTGGAGATCCTGGCCTGCCCCCGGTGCCGCCAGCCTGTCGTGCCCGACCAGGCGCACGACTGGCTCTATTGCCGCCCCTGCTCGGTGCGCTACCGGGTCGAGGATGGCATTCCCGTCATGCTGCCGGACGAGGCGCAGCCGATTCCCGCCGCCGGCGGGAACGGGAAGTAGCCGCCGTGTGTCTGTTCACGCATTTCGCTGCGGGTGCGCTGGCCGGCGGGCTGACCGGTTCGCCGCTCTGGGGCGCCGTGGCCGGCGTGGCCTCGCACGCCGTGCTCGATGTATTGCCGCACTATGATCATCCGGACTGGCGGCTGGAGCTGGGCGGCGGCATCGCCGCGCTGGCGCTGCTGCTGGCCATGCCGTTCGCAAGCTGGGCTGCCGTCATCGGGGGGATCGCCGGTATGCTGCCTGATCTCGAGAACCTGTTCCAGAAGCTGGGGAAGATGCGTCGCGACCAGTTCGTCTACCCGACCCACACCGGCCTGCTCAAGCACGGCCGGCCGCTGGGCCCGCGCAATCTTGCCGTGCAGGCGGCGATCTTCGTGGCCTGCTTTGCCGTGCTGGGCCTGGCCCGGCCGGGCGATGCCGCTGCCGCCGCCAAACCGGTGTTCTCGCGTCGGGTCCCGAAGCGGTGATGGCCGCACCGGTCGCGCGCGTGGTCAGCCAGACGGCGGCGCGCACGGTGGTGCGCATCGACATGCCGGTGACGCAAGAGCCCGGCGACTGGCAGCGCGTGGGCCCGGAGCTGGTGCGGTTCGCCTTGCCGCCGATCACCGATGATCTCCGCGGTGAGGGCGCGCTGCGCCGCGATAGCGCGCCGGAGTTCACGTTCACGCTGGCCGTGCCGACGCGTAACCGGATCGACGCAACGGTCACCGATGTCCGCTGGTGGCGCGAACCGGCAGCCGGGTGGAGTGCGGAGTCCGTCATCAGCGTGGCGATGCCCGCGATCTTCCGGGGCGTGCCCCTGGCCGGCTGTTCGGTGCCCCTTTACCAGGGTGACGGGATCCTCGCGGGCCTGACGGTCGAGTTCAGCCATCCCGCGGGCCCGGGCTACGAGATTTCCGCGGATCGCAGCGCGACGTTCGACGCCGACTCCCCGGCGCTGCCGGGACTCGACGTGCCGGCCTCGGTTGCGAACCGGCAGCTCTTCGAGACGATCGCGCGGGGTGCGCTGGCGCCCCGCCAGGTCCGCGCTGCCGCCAAGGCCGCGCCCTTCGACCCGTTCGCCACTACCGGCAACTGGGTCAAGCTGGGGATTCCGGCCACGGGGCTCTATCGGCTCACGGGCCAGCAGTTGTCCGGTTACGGTGTGCCGGTGGCAGGTGTGGACCCGGCAAAACTGCGCCTCTATCGCGGCGGCGGCATGGCCCTGGAACTGGACCCTGAGTTCCCGGACTCGTTGCAGGTCGAGCGAACGCAGCTGAACGAAGTCGCCATCTCGGTGGTTGGCGGTACCGACGGCGAGTGGAATCTCGACGACGAGATCCGTTTCTACGGCGTGGCGACGAGCGCCTGGAAGGACCGCTTTGTTGCCGGCGCCGGTGCCCTCGAGCACTACGATCATCCGTATGCGGATGAAGCCGTCTACTGGCTGACCTGGGAGAACGACGCGACGGCCTCGCCGCTGCCGGGCAGTCCTCGCCGCGTGCCGCAGGTCGCTGCGCTTCCGTTCGGGGTCCAGGAAACGAGTGCGGCGCGCCTTCGCCTGCACATGGAGCAGCAGTTCGCCGATGTTCCCGGGGTGTTCGAGGACAATTGGGGCTGGGACACGTCCATCTTCAGTTCGCGCACCGAGCTGTTCAATGTCCGGACGCCACTGCCTGATTCCGCGGCCACCTTCGTCATCGATGTTCGCGGGCTCTTCTACAACGGTTCCGGCAACGGTTTCGTGTACGGCGCGTCGGGGTGGCTCAATGGGGACCAGGGCAACAAGGCCACGACAACGTTCAGCTATTTCGCACAGAACGACAGTATGCGGGTCCGGATCGTCGGCCAATCCGACGCGCTGGTGGCCGGCGGGAATACGATCACCATCGAGAACAGTTCGGTGCAGGTGGGGACGGCTCGCGCCCTGGGCCTCGATAGCTTTGATATCGCCTACTGGACGGGGCTCAACCTGACCGCGGGCTTCGGCCAGCTGGATTTCGCGCACTGGCGTGACCAGGTCACCGCGCCCGACAGCCAGGTCGACCTGGTCCTCAATACCGGCGGCACCGCGCCGGTCGTGGTCTGGGATGTCAGCCAGCCGGATTCCGTGGTGGCCCTGGCCGGCCAGGAACTCGCGGGGTTCATCAAGCTGGGTGTTGTTCGCCAGCCGGATTCGGATCGGCACTTCGTGGCTTCGCGGCTCAGCGACCTGCTGTCGGTGGCCAGCGGTACGCGGGTCCAGGCCAATTCGCTGCTGGATGACACCGGCGATGTCGACTACGTGGTGGTCGCGGCAGCGCCGTTCACCCAGGCAGCGCAGGAACTGGCCGAGTTCCGTTCGCGCAGCCTGCCCGGTGTGGCTTCCCCGTCGGCACGGGCGGTGAGCGCCGAGTCCATCTACGACAATTTCTCGGGCGGCCAGAAGGATCCGGTGGCCATCCGAAACTACCTGCGCCAGGTCTACCGCCTCGGGGCGCAGCGCCTGAGCCACGTCTGCCTGCTGGGCCGCGCCAGTCGCGACTACCGGAACTACAAGGATCGCACGGCGCTGGTGGACCTGTACGACCTCGTGCCCACATTCGTGCGGAACTACTATCCGGGGTTCCCGGTTGCGGAGTCTCTCGTCATGCCGTTCGCGAGCGATGACGGCTTTGTCTCCTTCGATTCGCCACCCCCGCCCGCGTTCGGCTCGGTTGATCTGGCTTTCCCGGATGTCGCCTGCGGACGCCTCCCGGCCATGAACGTTACCGAGGCCCGGGAAATGGTGGCGCACGCCATTGCGTACGCCGACGCGCCGGAGCCCGGCGCCTGGCGGAATCACGTGTTGATGACGGCGGATGACGTGAGGCGCCCGAGTACCCTGAACGGCCCCGCCCCGGGCGAAAATGCCCATACGGCCGAAGCCGAGCTGTTGTCGAGATCCTACATCCCGGAAGGGCTGGACATCGGCAAGATCTACGGTGTCGACTACCCGTTCCCGCCGGCCTCGCAGATCAAGCCGGCGGCACGGGCCGCCATCAACGATGCCCTGAATGCGGGCACGACGGTGTTCTATTACGTGGGGCACGGGGCCGAGGACAATCTCGCGGACGAGCAGATCTTCCAGTCGCGCGATATCGCCAATCTGCGCAATGGGATGAAGCGACCGTTGTTCCTGGCTTTCAGTTGTGACGTGGGCGTCTACGACAGCCCGGGTCGGCGCGCCATGGCGGAGCAGTTCCTGCAGTATGACAGTGGCGGTGCGATCGGCGCGATCTGCGCCAGTCAGCTCAGCTTCTCCGGCTACAACAACCTGATCGGCAACGCATACTTCGCCAACCAGTTCCCCGGGCGGCATATCGATACGGACCAGACCGCCGGGCACGCATTGATCCTCGGCAAGGCCGAGATGTCGTACCAGCAGGCAAGGGTCAACAGCCAGCGCTACAACCTGATGGGTGACCCTGCGTTGAAGTTGCCGCACCCGGTCGACGACCTCACGCTTTCCGAAGTCTCTGTCGATACACTGCGCGCCGGCGTTCGCCAGGCTGTGGTGCTCGGTGGCAGCGGCAAGGCGCTGCTGGGTGCAGGGGACACCTACCGCGTGCGGGTACAGGACAGTGACATCAACAAGAGCTACCCGATTTATATCCCGACGCCGCCCAGCCTGCCCACCGTGAGTTCGTGGGTCGAGGCCGGCGCCCCGATCTTCGCCGGCGAAGGCACCATGGGCACGGGCGACCTCGTGATCCCGTTCAAGGTGCCGTCGCAGATCCGCTACGGCGACCGGGGGCGCGTGCGCCTGGTGGTCGAGACGCCCGACGGCGACCACGTGGCCGTGGAGACGCTGCCGGCGGTGCGCGGGTCCACCGGGGCGGTCGACGACGTGCGCGGGCCCCTGATCGGCCTAGCGTTCGAGGGCGGGCGGTACCGGGTGCGCCCGGGCGACGCGTTGACGGCGACCCTGACCGATACCAGCGGCATCGCCATCCTGGGCACCAGCCCGGGCAACTCGCTGCTCCTGGAACTGGACAATACGGGGCGGATGACCAATGTGACCGGCTCGTTTTCGTATGATCCCGACAGCTACACGAGCGGCTCGCTGGTCTTCCCGCTGCCGGCCGACCTGGCCGCGGGCACGCACCGGGCGGCGCTGCATGCGAGCGACGCGCTGGGCAACGTGGGCTCGGACACGCTCAGTTTCGTCATCGTGCCGGCAAGTGTTGCCGGTATCGAGGACATCACCCTTTTTCCTAACCCGACGCCGGGTCCGTGCCGACTCCTTTTCGAGTTGAGCGACCCGATGGCCGTGCAGTGGGACATCTACACGTTGGCGGGCAACCGGATACGCACGCTGCGCGAGGAATTCAGCGAAGCGGGGCCGCGCATCCTGGAATGGGACGGGCGCGACACCCAGGGCGACGACATCGCCAACGGCACCTATCTGTTCGTCCTGCGGGGCACCGGTGCCTCGGCGGACGGCCGCGAGATCACGAAGACGGGCAAACTGGTCATCATGCGCTGATGGCCGGACCGGGGGCGGGGCGTGGGGCTTCGACGCCGGGTCAACCACTGGAGGTAGGACGGACATGAAAAGGATTCTGCTGACGGTCGCCATGGCGGCGGCCCTGACCACGGGTTTCTGCGGCGCGGCCCTGGCCGGTTCCGGCGCAGGCGCCATCAACCTCAGCTTCCCGGTCGGGGCGCGCTACAACGCCCTGGGCGAAGCGGGCACGGCCCTTTCGCAGGACGTCACGGCGCAGTGGTGGAATCCCGGTGGCCTGGGCTTCCTGCCGCAGCGTCCCGAGCCGCACGACGTGCACATCATGCAGTCGAGCCTGGCCGAGGGCCTGGCCGAGGACATCGGCCTGTACTGGGGCGGCTATGCCACGCCCATGGGTGACAACGGCGCCATCGGCTTCTCGCTGAACTACCTCGACATGGGCGAGCAGCAGGGCACCGACGAGAGCGGCAACGAGACGGGCGTGTTCCGTTCGTACATGTTCGCCTTCGGTGCCACCTACGGCGTTCGCGTGACGCCGAACGTTGGCGTCGGCCTGGGCGTGAAGTACTTCCGCGACAAGCTGGCCGAGGACAACATCATCCAGGACGCGCAGGGCGGCGGCAGCGGCGACAGCTTCGGCGTCGACCTGGGCGTGCTCTGGAAGGTGCCCAGCCTGAAGTCGAACTTCGGCCTGGCACTGGCGAACCTGGGCCCGGACATCAAGCACGTGGATGCCGACCAGTCCGACCCGATGCCGCGCAAGCTGACCGTCGGCATCGCGCACAGCCTGTACCACAGCGAGTACATGGGCATGCTGCTGGTCGCCGACTACCTGGTGCCGCTCTACAAGTGGAAGGGCAACGACTACGGCTTCGGCCTCGAGTCCTCGCAGGAGGAGTACGGGTTCGGCGCGGAGTGGAACTACCTGCGTTCGCTGTTCGTGCGCATCGGCTACAAGAGCGCCGCGTACGGCGACATCAAGGATACGACGTTCGGGTTCGGCGTGGATCTCGACCGCTGGGTCAGCCAGCCGATCACGTTCGACTTCGCGAAGGTGCCGCAGGCCGAGGGCCTGCCGACCGTGACGCGCCTGTCGCTGGCCTACCGGTTCTAGGCTGCGACCGGCTCGAGTTTGTCCAACCAACCCCTGAGCGAGGAGAGTGGCGTTGCCGCTCACGACTGACTACCGCCGGCCGCGGCACGGGCGCCGCGGCCCGGCGGTCCTGCCGGTCTTCCTGCTGGCTTTCGTGTTGATGTCCACCGCTGCCCTGGCCGGAGGCTACGAGCGCCTGCCGGTGCGGCGGTGGGAGCCCGAGGAGCTGCAGGCGACCCCCGCCGGGCGCGCCCAACTGGAAGCCGAACTGCGCCGCCAGGGTGAATCCGTGCGCCGCTGGAAGGCCGTGCACGAACTGGTGGGCGACCGCCATGTCTCGGCCAAGTCGCAGCGGCTGCTGGCCGAACGCGGGCTCGGCGCGGCCAAGCTGGCTCCCGGCGCCGACGCCGACAAGACCCCTCGACGGCGTCGACACGCTGCGGGTGCTGTTCGTGCGCATCGCGTTCGACGGCAACCGGTCGCCGAACCTGACGACCGTTCCTGCGAACGGCGGCTTCATGCTCGAGCCGCTGGCCGCACCGGGCCCGCTCGAGGTCGATCCGCCACCGCACGGCAAGGCCTACTTCGAGTCGCACCTGCAGGGCCTGTCGGAGTACTACCGCTTCATGTCGGGTGGGCGCCTGCACATCGAGGGGCGTGTGCTTCCTGAAGCCGAGGACGGGGCCTACCTCGTCGACGACGTCGCCGACTACGGCCCCGGCGCCGGAGGCTTCTGGTCGCTGGCCGGGCTCGAATCCCTCGTGCGCGACATGATCACTGCCGCCGACGAAGGCACCCAGGGCGACGGCTCGGTGAACCTGGCCGACTACGACGACGACGACCCGTTCACCTACGTCATCTTCGTGCACGCCGGCAGCGACTGGCAGAGCGACATCAACGGCGATTCGCCGAACGACGTGCCCACGTTCTTCGTGAACCTGGGCGAGCCGCAGGCGCTCACCAGCCTCGACAGCGACGGCACGGGCCTGGGTTCGCTGACCGAGTGCTCGGTCATTCCCGAGACCACGAACCAGGACGGCTACGCCGGCAGCATCGCGGCAGCGTTCTACCACGAGTTCGGGCACGCCCTGGGCCTGGTCGACGTCTACGACAGCTCGCGCGGCCTGCCCTCGGTGGGCATCTGGGACCTGATGGACTCGGGCACCAACCTGTCGGTGACCCTGGGCACGATCACCGACGAGGGCGATACGCTCTATGTCGCGGCGGGCGGCGTGCTGCCCCCGTCCCTGTCGGCCTGGGACAAGTGGTTCCTCGGCTGGCTCGAGACGCAGGAGATCGACGGTTCGCGCGCCGAATACCGGTTGCCGGCTGTCGGCGTGCCGCGCGATGACTATGCCGAGTGGCAGGCCAACGGCTACGGCGCCTTCAGCCTGTCCGATCCGCAGGCCTGGCGTGGAGGCCTGTCGCCGCGTGAGTGGTTCCTCATCGAGAACCGCTGGGTGCCGGTGGCGACCGAGCTGCATCCCTACGACGGTTTCGCGTTCGAACGTGACGACACCACGGGCGTGATCCTCTACCTGGCGGGCCTGCTGGCCGGGACCGAGGACCAGTGGGAGAACAGCGGCTTCTACGACTACTTCCTGCCGGCCGGCGGCGCCCTGGTCTGGCACGTGAATGCCGACCGCATCGAGGCCGGCCTGGCCGACAACACGATCAACACCGAGGGCGACGGCCTCAAGCTGGTCGAGGCCGACGGCATCCAGGACATCGGCGTTCTGGACTCGTACGTGCTGGGCTGGTACGGCTCGTGGCGCGATCCCTTCGGCGGCCTCGACGCCAACGGCAACGCGACCGGGTTCACCGAGTTGACGGCCGACGGCCGGCCCAACACGCGGATGTTCGACCGTTCGTGGTCGCATCTCGCGCTGTCGGGCATCGGTCCGCGCGTCGCGCGCACGGCGGCAGTGATGAAGTTCGCCGCCACGCTCGGCGATGTCCCGGCCGGACTGCCCTGGGAGATCGCCACCGAGAGCGCGGCGACGGCCGGGCCTTCCGGCGGCGTGGCCGGGCCGCGGGCCATCGACCCGGCACGCTGACCCCGCTCGAGGTCGGCGGGACCCGCCTGCTGCTGTTCACCGACGCGCCGGGCGTCAACCACGGAACCGGCGCGTTCGACGCTTCCCTGTACGCCGTGACCGACGACGGACGCCAGTACTGGCTGCCGCCGGTCGACCGGCCCGAGGGCGCGGTCATCGGCCTGGGCGGTCGCGCCGCCGGCGCTCCGCTCGTGGTCCCGGCCGACGGCGGCTTGCAGGACATCTACGTCTCCCTGCGCGAAGGTTCGCTGCGCGCCGTGCGCGTGTCGGGCAGTGGCGTGACGCCGCGGTGGCAGACCGCTCTCGCCGATTCGCTCCAGGGCGGACCGGTGCCCCTGCGAGATGCTGCCGGTGTGACGCGCCTGGCCCTGCTGGCCCCGCCCCGGAGCCTGTTCCTCGTCGGCGCCGACGGCGCCGTGCAGGGCACTGCGCTCCCGCTTGTCGATGGACAGGCTGTTGCCGTCGTGGCCGCGGGCGCCTGGGCGGTGCCGGGTGCCGACGGCGAGGCCGATCGCCTGTGCGTGGCTTCCGCTTCGGGCTGGCACCTGGTCGCGACCACGGCCGGTGGCTGGGACGCATCGCCGGTCTGGACCCCGTACGCGCGCGCCGGCAGCGGCCGCGTGCTGGCGGCCGTCGTGCCCGATGCCGACGGCGCCATGGTGCACCTGTTCGATGCGCTGGGTCCTCTCGGTTCGTGGCGGGTCGAAGGCGCGACGGTGTCGGCTCTCGACCGGATGCCGGCCGTGACCGGCATGCCCGTCTGCGAGCCGGCCGTGGCCGACCTCGATGGGGACGGCCTCAACGATCTGGTCGTGGCCACCGGCGAGCGCCTGCACGCGCTCAAGGCCGACGGCGTTCCGCTCCGCGGCTGGCCTCGCCGGCTCTCGGAACTGTTCCCGCTCGCCGATACGACGCGCGTGGCCGGTCCGCTCGTGATTGCCGACGCCACGGGCGACGGCCAGAACGAGCTCTTCTTCAACACCGACGGCGGCCACCTGCTGGGCCTGGGCCCGGACGGCCGCCTGCTGGCGCAGTTCCCACTGCGCTGGGGCGACCGGCGCGCGGCCGGGCTGGCGATCGGCGACGGACAGGACGGCCGGCTGCTCTGGCTGGTTTCCGAAGGCGGCTACACGGCGCCACCGCTGGAACGCACCTGGGTCAACGGTCGCATCGCCGGCTGGAACCTCGCGCTGCCCGCAGGCGAAGGTGTGACCACCACCAGCGAATGGCTCGGATCCGGCGGCAGCATTGCGCGCCGTGGTCCGGCGGGCATCGCCCGTGATCTCGGCGAGGCTGCGCCCGCCGCGATCGACCGCGCCGAGGTGATCCTGTTCCCCAACCCGGTCAGCGGCGAGGCGGTCAACGTCCGCTTCTGGGCCGATGGCGACGGCCCGGCCCGCCTGGCCGTCTACAACCTGCAGGGCGAGCTGGTGCGCGAAGGGCGCTATGCCGCCGCCGCCGGGCAGATGAACCAGCTGCGTCTGGAACTGCCGGGCATCGCCAGCGGCATGTACATCACGGTCCTGGAATACGACGGGGACGGCGGACGCCGCACCCGCACGATGACCCTGGCGGTCGAACGATGACCGCCGCCCATCCGAGGGAGGATTCGATGCTCCGCGAAACCGGGATCCGCAATCTCCGCCTGACGGCGGTCACGATGCTGATGATGCTGGCGGCAGGGGCCGCGCTGGCCGCCGGCGCGAACGCGCCGGCCGACGAAGTCGCTGCCGGTCGCGCCGCGTGGCTGCTCCAGCGGGGATCGCTGCAGGACCTGCCGCTGACCGGCCGCCTGGCGCAGTCGGACGAGTTCGGCAGCAGCGGGGGCGGGGCCACGCCGGCCGCCACCGATTTCGACGACGACCGCGGCGGTAGCGCACTGCCCGTGCTGGCATCGCTGGTGCTGCCGGGTGCCGGCGAGGCGATGCTCGGCCACAAGCGCGGCTACCTGATGATGGCGCTCGACATCTTCGCCTGGACCCAGGTGGCCAAGAAGCACGGCGACGGCAACGACCTGCGCGACGAGTACTACGCGTTTGCCGACGAGCACTACAGCGACGAGCTGCTGCTGGCCGCCTACGTGGCCGGCGGCTCGAATGTCGACAGCTTCTACCGTGCGGACATCGGCACCGACTACTTCGACTTCGAGGCCATGTCCACGCTCGACGACCTGGACAACCTGCCCCTCTACGTGACGGTCGAGGAAGACCGGCGCGAATACTACGAGAACCTCGGCAAGTGGGACCAGTTCGTCTTCGGCTGGGATGACTTCATGCGCCCCGACGACTACGCGTCGCTGCCCGGCAACGAAGGTTATGAACCCACAGGCGATCCCAAGATCGACTTCGCGAATCCGTGGGTCTCGGAGAACCGCGAGTCGTACCGCCTCATGCGTGACGCCTCGAACGACGCCTTCAAGAGCCGTGACCGGTGGCTGTACGTGAACATCGGCCTGCGTATCTTCAGCGTGCTGCAGACGGCCTGGCTCGACGGGCTGCTCGGCGGCGACGGTGGCGGCGAAGGCGACACCAAGCTCTCGGTCAATGGCCACGAAGTGCGCCTGATCGCGCAGCCGACCGGCCTGCGGCGCGCCACGGTGGCGGCCACGGTTTCGTTCTGAGCAGGGACTCCCAACCAGGTTCCGGCAGGCGCCCCCGGCGCCGACCGAAAGGCGATGCGGTGAACGGATTCGATGTGAAACGCGGCGGGGTCGCGCGTGCGACCGGCCTGGCGCTGGTGCTGGTGGCCGTCTGCGCGGCCGGTGCGCTTGCGGCAGATCCGGGTCAGTCCCAGGGCTTTGCGGCGACCGAATTCGCGGTCCTCGGCGAAAGCGCCTCGTCCTCCTGGCGCCCGGCGCTGTTCGGCGAAACGGCTCGCCGGCAGGGTGACGGCATCGGCGGCGTGCCCGACGAGTTCGGTACCGGCCGGCGACCCGAGACCACGACCGAGGAAGCGGGCAGCTCGAGCCAGCTCGGACGCAAGCTCAAGGCGGGCGCCCTGTCCGCGCTGCTGCCCGGCGCGGGCCAGTACTACAACGGCCGGCACAAGCGCGCCTACCTGATGGCCGGCGTCGAGGCCGGCATCTGGACCGCCTATTTCGTCTTCGACCGGCAGGGCGACAACCGCATGGAGTCGTCGCGCGAATGGGCAGGCATCTACGCCGGCACCGATGGCGACCATGCCGACAGCTACTGGCAGAGCGTCGGCCGGTACATGGACAGCGACGCCTACAACGACGGGCGCTATCGCGAAGCCCGCGCGCTGCAGGAGGAAGTCTCGGGCCTTGTCGGGCCCGACGATGCCTGGCAGTGGGTGAACGAGGACCGCCGCTACGGTTATGCGCTCCTGCGCTCGAAGGGCAACTCGGCCTACGATCGCCGCGACTTCATGATCCTCTTCGCCGTGCTCAATCGCGCCGTGTCCGTCTTCGATGCCGTGCTGGGCGCGGGCCACAACGGCGACGTGGTGCAGGCCAGCGTCCTCGGCATGGATGTCGAACTGCAATTGCAGCCGGCGCTGCGGGACCCGGGTGCCCGCTGCGTGGTCTCGCGGAGCTTCTGATGCGTGCCTGCCGGCAGGCGGCCGTCAACCGGTCGGCAGTCACGCTCGTGCTGGCCGCACTGCTGGCGGCGTTGTCCGGTTGCGCCGCGGGAATGCGCGGGTCGACTCCCGACGCCGCGCGTGACGAGATCACGCGCGGCGTCGGCTCGACGCCGGTCTCGCTCATGTTCCTCACGGCCTACGAGAACGTATCCAGCGCACCGTACTACCCGCTCGACGGCATCGCCGGCTGCTGCTTCGGGCCGGACGGGACCCTGATCGTCTGCGACGAGAAGCGCGGTGTGGTCCATGCCCTGGATCCGCGCGACCTCACGTGGTACGAATTCGACGAGCCCGCCTCGCGACCGTACCAGCCGCTCGACGCCGTCTTCGACGGTTTCAAGGTGCTCGTGCTGGACCAGGCCGGGGCCAGCCTCCAGCGCTTCGAGCCGGGCGGCGCCTGGCTCGACGAACTGGTCGACTTGCGCCAGCTCGATCCCGGCGACTCGCCGCTGGCCACTTCCGTGGCCATCGACCGCGACGGCCGGGTCGTCATCGCCGATGCCGTTTCCCAGCAGGTACTGCTGCTCGACACGTTCCTGTCGCTGCACCTGCGCATCGGCGGGCCCGGCAGCGTGAGCGACCAGTTCCGCGACCCGTCCGGGCTGGCCTTCCTGGCCGACGGCGGCTTCGTGGTGGCCGATCGCGGCAACCGGCGCCTGTGCCGTTACGGCCGCAACGGCTTTTTCGAGGAAGTGGTGGGCGGCGACTACATGGTCGACAACCCGTTCGTCGCCCCGCAGGGCCTGGACACCGACCGCTTCGGCAACGTCTTCGTGGCCGACCCGGGCGCCGGACGTCTGCATGTTCTCGATCACCGCCTGCGCAGGCTGTTCTCGGCCGGTCCCGAGATGAGCCTGCAGGCTGCACCGTCGGTGCCGCTGGACGTGGCGGTGGGCCCCGACGGGACGCTGGCGGTGACCGACCGCTCGCGTGCGGCCATCCTGCTCTACCGCATCATCTACGAGTGATGGCAACGACGCGGTCGCGGGCACGGGCGACGGCGGGCGCCTGGCGGCGCGCGCACCGGGGCCTGCCCGTGATCATCATCCTGCTGGCCGTGGCCGTTCCCGCGGCGACGGTGCGTGCGCAGGCAGCGTCCCCGCCGCCCGGCGTTGCCGTCGCCGATACCGGCACCACCCTCGTCGAACATGAGTTCCACCTGATGCCGGCGCGCCTGCGCGCGCTGCCGCTGGCGCACGGCTTCGTCGAGCCCGGGTCGTTGCGACTGCTCGTCGACGGCGTGGCCTGGCGGGAGGGAACGGACTTCCACCTGCGCGCGCGATCGGGCCTCGTGGTCCCGCTGCGCGGCTGGAGGGCCACGGGCGCCGACAGCACGGCTGCCGGGGCCGGCCTGGCGCTGGTCAGTGCCAGCTACCGATTCGTGCCGGTACCGGTTGCTTCGCGGCTGGACCTGCGCGAAGTGGCGGCACCTCCGGCACCGCTGGGGCCGTCGCCGGGTGCGGGCGGGCCGCGCGGGGCCACCGCGCTGCGCGAGGCGGGCGACTGGCGCGACGGCGGCCTGCGCGTGACCGGGAGCAAGACCGTGCAGGTGTCGTCCGGTTCGCGTCGCGAGATGACGGTAGACCAGAACCTGCGGCTGAACATCAACGGGCGCCTGACTCCCGAGATCGGCGTGCGCGCGTTCCTGTCCGACGACAACCTGCCTGTGGTGCCGGAAGGGAACACCGAGGAACTGAAGGACATCGACAAGGTGCTGGTCGAGATCAACGGGCCGGCGTGGAACGCGACGCTCGGCGACCTGGTGGTGCAGCGGCGGGGCACTGCGTTCGGTGATGTGCGGCGCAAGCTGCAGGGGCTCGATGTCCGCGTGCGCGGCGGCGCCACGACCGTGGATGCCGTGGCCGGGGCGCCGCGCGGCTCGTACCGCACGGTGCAGCTGCAGGGGCAGGAATCGAACCAGGGCCCGTACCGGCTTGCCGGGGGCGAAGGCGGCGCGAACCTCTTCCTGGTGGCGGGCTCCGAGCGCGTGACGCTCGACGGCCAGCCGCTCGTGCGCGGTGCCGACCGCGACTACGTAATCGACTATGTGCTGGGCACCATCACGTTCACGTATCGCCGGCTGGTCACGGCCGAGTCCCTCATCACGGTCGAGTTCGAGCAGGGCGAGGGCGCCTACAGCCGCACCGTGCTGGGCGCCGGCGTCGAGCACGAATGGCACGGCCTGCCGGGCGGCGCGGCGGCGCGTCTGCGGGCGCGCGTGCTGAAGGAAGCCGACGATCCGGCGCGCCTGCGCACGGGCGACCTGGCGGACGGTGACGAGGCAGCCCTGTCCGCTGCCGGAGATGATCCGTTGCTCGCTGTGGCGCCCGGCGCCTCGGCATCCCTGCCCGGCGAGGGCCAGTACGACCTGCAGGTGGCGGGCACCGATACCATCTACGTGTTCGCTGTCGACGGCGGCGACTGGAGCGTGGCGTTCCACTACGTGGGCGCAGGGCTGGGCGACTATCGCCTCGACAGCCTGACGAACACCGGGCAGCGCGTGTTCGTCTACACCGGCGCGGGCGCCGGGGCGTATCGTGTCGGGCGTCCACTGGCCCTGCCGGCCTCGCACAGCCTGGCCACCTTCAGCCTGCAGGTGGGCGATTCGGCGGCCAGCGGCATCGACGCCGAGTGGAACGCCTCTCAGGTCGACCGCAACCTGCTGTCCGGTGCCGACGACGACGACAACGGCGGCGGCGCCGGCCGCCTGGCCGGGCGCTGGAACGCGGGAGCGGTCTCGGTCGGAGGTCGCTCGCTGGGCAAGGTGACGGTGAATGGCACCTGGGAGGGACGCGACGCACGTTTCGCGCCCCTGCAACTGCACCGGACGATCGGCGACTACGAGGCCTGGGGGTTGGGCGAGCGCGCGCGACGCACCGGCTTCCTCGACCAGGCCGACCGGCAGGCGGACGGGCGCGTGACCTGGCAGGCTCAGGGGACGCGTGGCCGACTCGACCTGGCGGCGGCTGCCGGCTCGCTGCGTCACGGCGACGACCTCGAAGCCGATCGCCGGTCGCTCGAGGCGCAGTGGGGCCTCGGTGCGGGGCGTGGCCGTCACGAGATCTCGCGTGCCGGCGCACGCGACGTCATCGACCCTCTGGACATCGAGCGGCGCGCGCAGCATCACGAACTGGCCTGGCGGCTCGGTGCGCTGCAGCCGTCGGTCACGCACGACCGCCGGCAATGGCGCGACGAAGCCGGCCCCACCGCGCGCCCCAGGGATTCCGCTTCGAGGAGAGCGGCGCGCAACTGGCCGGCTCGCACAGCGGTGGCGCCACGTGGCGGGTCGATTTCCGGCGTGGCCTGGCCGATTCGCTGCGCGAGGGGACCTGGCGACGCGAGCGGGACAGCCGCACGGCGGGCCTGGCCGCCGGCACCGGCTCGATTGCCGGGATGCGCCTGGTCGGCGAAGGCACGTGGCGGCAGGTGGAACGGCCCGAAGGCCCGGCAGAGACCACGCGCCTGGCGCGGCTCGACCTGGCGGGGCGCTGGGATCGAAGCGCCAGCGACTGGTCGCTGGGCTATCGCGTCGACAACAGCCGCACCGAGGTGCTCGACCGCCAGATCGTCTTCGTCGGCGAGAGGCAGGGCGACTTCAACGAGAACGGCGACTACGTCGGCGAGGACCAGGGCGCTTACGATGTCATCCTGGCCGGCACCGACAGCCTTGTCGCCACGACGTCCGTGCGCGGTGACCTGCGCTGGCGCCAGGGCTTCGCCTTTCTCGGGCGTGAGGAGTGGTACGGCGGCTGGTCCACCCAGACAGTCGCCTCGCTGGAAGGGCGCAGTACGACCGACCAGGTCGGCCGCCTGCTCGTCCTGGATCCGGCTGTCGTCTTCGACAACGACGCTGCCGTACTCGGCGACCTCAACTTCACGCAGGAGATCTCCCTCCTCGAGCACGAGCCGCGCTTCGACCTGCGCGGTCGCTTCGGCTATCGGCAGACGCGCGACCGCCAGTTCGCGGCCCATCCCGAGGACCGTCTTGACCGCCGCTGGCAGGCAACCGGCAGCGCCAACCTGACGGCGCGGACCACGCTGCGTGGGCGCTATGCCGTGGATGGCGAGCGCCGTGAATCGACCGAAGAGGAATTGAGCGCGCGGCGCAGCCAGGATCTCACCACGCGACGTCTCGAACTGGGCTGGCAGGTGGCGCCCGGTCCGGACCTGCGCGTGGGCCTGCAGGGTGAACGGGTCACGCGGAACGATGCCGTGACGGCGGTGGCCCAGCAGGAGTGGGCCCTGCGCCCATCGGCCCGTGCGCGCCTGCGGGGCGGCTGGTCGACGCTGCTGGAGGCGCGCTGGTCGAACGTCACGAGCGAGGAACCGGCGGGCGTGACGCGGCCATACACCTTCCCCTATCCGGGCGGCAACCTCGAGTCGACGCTGCGGTTGTCCTGGGAACCGTCGGGGTACCTGACGCTGTCGGCAAGCTGGTTCGCCCGGCGCCAGGGTGAAAGGGGGTGGCAACATGATTTGCGGCTGGAATCGACGGCGCGCTTCTGAGCTTAGGCTCGCATTCCGGCAGAAGAGTCGGGTAACAACAGCCGCCCTGTGCGGGTTCCTGCTGTGGCAGGGCGCGGTGTCGGCCGCGGCCTTCCCGGTCCCGGTCCTGCCCTTCCTGCCGCAGCTGACGGTGCCGCCGACGCCGGCGACGACCGCTGCCCCGTCGGTGCCGGCTGCGTCTGCGGTGGGGGCGCGCCGCCCCGTCGCCCTTGTCACACGCCCGGGCGCCGTCCCGGGCCCGCGCGAGCAGGCCTGGCTGCAGGAGGACCGGGCGTGGTTGAACGGCCCGGGCGCCTTGTACCTGCCTGCCCTCACCGAAGCCGACACCGCACTCGCGGCCCGCGTCGCCGCCGGGCCGGCGGACGTGGCGGCAGCGTCGGCGCTGCGACGGCGCCTGGCCACCGCGGCCATTGCGCGCGGCGACACGATCAGCCCCCTGCGCGGACGCGAGGCCGTGCTGCGCGACCGCTGGCTGGCGCGCGGTTACCTGCAGGCATCGGTCAGCTCGGTTGGCGACACGGTCCTGTTGCATGCCGGGCAGCCGTGGACACTCGCTCCCTGGCAGGTGGGAGGCGACGATTTCCCCGGCCGCGAGCGACTGCTCGACGACTGGTTGCCGAAGGCGGGATCGCGCTTCGAGGCCGGGAACATCGACTACGGTGTGCGCGCCCTGCTCGAGGCGATCGGCGAACTCGGCTACCCGTTCCCGCGCTGGGTGGTGTCCGACCTGCGGCTCGATGCCGCCGCGCGGACGGTGACCATCGTCGCCACGCTGCTGCCGGGAACACCGGCCCGGATCGGACCGGTGACCAGTGATGTCGGTGACCCGCGTGCCGAGCGCTTCCTGGCGCGGGCCAGCGGCCTGCAACCCGGGGCCCCGCTGCGCGGCAGCGACCTCCGTCGCGCCGTCGAGCGCCTGTGGGCCCGCGACCTGTATGCCGAGCTGGACACCGCGCGCGTCTACACGACTACCGCGGTCGACACCGTCGGCGTGCACTTCCCGGCGCGGCTGCGGCCCCGCCAGAACCGGCTGCACGTGGTGCTGGGGCTGAGCCGGCGCGCGGACACCGAAAAGGCACGGTTGAGCGGAGAGGTTGACCTGCGCCTGCCGAACCTGGCCTCGAGCGGTCGGGCCCTGCATGTGGGCTGGCGTGACGACGGCGCCGGCCGCTCGCGCTTCGGGTTCTCGTGGCTGGAGCCGCTCGCCTTCGGCACGCCGCTTGATGTGACCCTGGCGCTGGACAGCGAAGTGCAGTCGGAAGCGTACACGCGCTTCACGACCGAGCTCGGCGCGCGCCTGTCGGTGGTCGCGCTGTGGGGGCTCGAGGTGGCGGCCGGGCGCGACCGTTCGACCTATCCGGAAGGCCTGGTGGCGCGCACGGAACGCACGCGGGCGCGCGCAGCGGTCCTGCATCGCCGGGGCGACCGGGCACGCAGCGGCTGGGAAGGCAGCTTCGCCGTCGAGTCGGCGTGGCGCTCGTCCCAGGCGCGCGAGGGAACGGCGGGAACGGCTGAGCTTGCGGCAGCGGTGCGGCAGCGGCTCCTGTCGGGCGATCTCGCGGGCGAGGCGTGGCTGTGGCGCCGCGCGGCCCTGGCAGCGCGCGTCTCGGTGCGCAAGCTCGACGGCGGCGAGCGCGAGGCGCCGCTGTCCGAGCACTTCCGCTTCGGCGGCGCCGCCTCGTTGCGCGGCTATGGCGAAGGCGAGTTCCACGGTGTCGAGGCGGCGTGGGCCAGCCTGGAATGGCGCCTGGGGCCGCCGCGGGGCTCGCGACTTTACACCTTCTGGGACGTGGGGTACTTTGGGTTCTGGTCCGCTGCGGCGGGCGAGGACGCGGGCGGGGAACGCCGGCGTGGCTGGCCGCAGGGCTACGGACTGGGCCTGTTGGCGCGCACGCCGGGCGGCGACCTGTCGCTGGCCGTGGGCTTCCCGGGCACGGTCGACTTCGACCTGGCCAAGCTGCACGTCACCCTTCTGGAATCCTTCTGACGCCTTCCGCCGTCCGCAGTGACGGGCGGGGGGCCGCCCGCGGAGGGCCATGCGCGACCGTCCATCCAACGATGCCGATTCCACCGCAGCTTCAGCCGCAGCCGCCGCGCGCGCCGAAGCGGCATCGTTGCGCGAGGAACTGCGTCGCCACCGGCACCTCTACTACGTCGAGGCCGAGCCCGAGATCTCCGACGTCGAATACGATGCGCTCGAACGGCGGCTGCAGGAACTCGAGGCCCTGTGGCCCGACCTGGCGTCCGCCGACACGCCGACCGCGCAGGTCGGCAGCGATGCCGACGCGCGATTTCCGAGCCTGCCGCACAGCCGTCCCATGCTCAGCCTGGCGAACAGCTACGAGCCGACCGAGATCGACGAGTTCACCGCGCGCCTGCGCCGCGAGCTGACGGGACCGGCGGCGGCACTTCCGCTCCGGTTGACCGTGGAACCGAAGATCGACGGCGTGGCGCTGGCGGTCCGCTACCGCGACGGGCGTCTCGAGGCCGGGCTCACCCGCGGCGACGGCAAGCGCGGCGATCTCATCACCGCGAATGCCGCGACCATCAGGGGCGTGCCGACAGAACTGCCTGCGGGCTGGCAGTCCGCCTTTCCGGCGCCGGCGCCGCGGTTCTTCGAGGCGCGCGGGGAAGCCTACCTCTCGCTGTCGCGCTTCGCGAAGCTGAACGAGGAACGGCTCGACGCCGGTCTCGAGGCCCTGGCCAACCCGCGCAACGCGACCGCGGGAACGCTCAAGACGCTCGACGTGGAGGAAGTCCGGAAGCGCGGCTTGTCGGCGTTCTTCTACCAGCTGTTCCCGCTGCCGGGCGACGACGGCACGACCAGCGAGGACTTCCCCGATCACACCGCCGAGATGGCAGCGCTGCGTGCCCTGGGATTGCCGGTCAACCCGTTCCTTCGCTCGGCCGACGACGCGGCCGGCGTGCACGCTCATCTCGAGGAACTGCAGCGTGAGCGCGGGTCGTTCGACTACCAGATCGACGGCGCCGTCGTGAAGGTGGACAGCCGCGCGCAGCAGGCGGCGCTCGGCTTCACGGCCAAGGCGCCGCGCTGGGGCGTGGCCTACAAGTTCGCGGCCGAGGAGGCCGTGACCACGCTGCGGGGCATCACGCTGCAGGTGGGGCGCACCGGCGTGATCACGCCGGTGGCGGAACTGGAGCCGGTGGCCCTGGCCGGCACCACCGTCAGCCGTGCCACGCTGCACAACTGGGACGAACTCGAGCGCAAGGACATCCGCATCGGCGACACCGTGGTGGTGGCCAAGGGTGGCGACATCATCCCCAAGGTGCTGAGCGTCGTAATGGAGCGGCGACCGCAGAACGCGCAGCCGTTGCCGCCGCCGTCCGCGTGCCCGGTCTGCGGCTCGCCGACCGTGCGCCGCGAGGAAGAGGTGGCGCTGCGTTGCAGTAACCCGCGTTGCCCGGCGGTCATGGCGGGGCGTCTGCGGCATTTCGCCGGTCGCGACGCCTGCGACATCGACGGGCTGGGTGGGCGCTGGATCGACCTGTTCCTCGAGCGCGGGCTGGTGCGTGGGCCTGCCGACCTGTTCGTGCTCGAGCGCGAGACGCTGGCGGCGCTGCCCGGCTGGGGCGAAAAGTCCGCCGACCGGCTGCTGGCCGGCCTCGAGCGTGCGCGACGTCGCCCGTGGGCAGCCAAGATCTTCGCGCTGGGGATTCCCCAGGTCGGCGTCTCGACGGCGTTGACGCTGGCGCGACACTACTCCGGCATCGATGCGCTCCGAGCCGCCACGCCGGCGACACTGGCCGACCTGCCCGACATCGGGCCCGTGGTCGGCGAGCAGGTCTGCGCCTTCTTCGCCGGCGATGACGGGCGCGACCTGGTGGCGGGGCTGCGTGTCGCCGGCTTCTTCCTGGATGCGGAGGAACTGCCGCCGGCGCCGGCGGCGGTCGGCGACAACTGGTTTGCCGGGCGCACGTTCGTGCTCACCGGGACTCTGGAGAACATGACGCGCGGTGAAGCGCGGGCGGCCATCGAGGCGTTCGGCGGCAAGGTGGCCGGCAGCGTCAGTCGCGCCACGCATGTCGTGGTGGCCGGCGCGAAAGCCGGCAGCAAGCTCGACAAGGCAACCGAGCTGGGCATCGAGGTGGTCGACGAAGAGGGCTTCAGGCGCCGCCTGCAGGAGATCGGACCCGGCGGAAGCGGTGGCGATGACCCGGCGAACGCCTGAAGGCGCACTGCTCTGCGCACTGGCCTGGCGCCGGCCCGGCCGCCCGGTCTGGCTGGCGCTCGACCTGCCCGGCGCCGTGCGCGTGCACGAGATCGGCGATCCCGATCATGACCCTGCGCTCGGTCCGGGCGCCGTGCTGATCGCCGGGACGGGCAGCGAGTGCCGCGAGCTTGGCGGTGGCGGCCTGCTGGTCGGCGGCGGCGCCCTGTGGAGCCTTCTCGACCCCGGGCAGCCGCGGGCGCCCGCCCCGGACGACGACGAGGACGGCATCGCGATCGAGACCGCGTTGCGCCAGGGAGCGCGCCGCTTCGTCGAGCGTGTCCGCTGGTACCGGCAACTGGACCAGGCGCTGCGGGACGCCGTGCGGCGCGACCTGTCGTTCGGGCATCCCTCGCTGGCCCCGCTGCTCGACCACCTCGAGCAGGTCGCCCTCCCGCCCGTGGAGCCGGTCGCTGCTGCCGAGTCGACGCCGCCTGGTGCGGCTCGCGTGCCGCGTCCCTGCCCGGGCGACCCCGACGGCATCCATGCCTGGCTCTGCGACACCGAAGGCCTGGGCGCCGTCTACGGCGACAAGTGGTCGCCGCGCAGCGAACAGGCGACGATGGCGCGCGAGGTGGCGCTGGCCCTGCAGCGCCGCGAACCGCTGCTTGTCGAGGCGGGCACGGGCGTCGGCAAGACGTTGGCCTACCTTGTGCCGCTGGCGGCCGCTGCGGCGCAGGGACGGCGCGCCGTGGTCTCGACGCACACGCGCGCGTTGCAGTCGCAGGTGCTCAGCCAGGACCTCCCGCGACTGCAGCCGCTGCTGGGAGAAAAGCGTTTCCGCCTGCTGATGGGGCGCCGCAACTATCTCTGCCTTCGCCAGGAGCGCGCGTTCCTGACGCGTCCGGTCGAGGACCTCGCCGACGGACTGCGCACGGCGGCCCTGCGCCTGTGGCTGGCGGTGACGTCGGAGGGCCTGCGCGAGGAACTGGCCGACCATCCGCTGCTGCAGCCTTGCCTCGCCGAATTGTTCGATGCGGCGGACCTCTGCCTGCCGGGCCTCTGCTGGGAGACCGATCGCTGCCATGTGCAGCGTGCGCGTCGGCGCGCGCGCGAGGCCGACATCCTCGTCGTGAACCACGCGCTGCTGCTGCACGACCTGAGACAGGGAGGCACCCTGCTCGGCGAGTACGACGCGCTGGTGATCGACGAGGCGCATCGCCTGCCCGCGGTCACGCTCGAGACGCACTCCGTCGCCTGCGGCCTGCGCCGGCTCACCGACCTGGACGATGCGCTGGGCGCCGCGCCGGCGGGGGGCATCCCGCCGCGGCTCGAACTGGCGGCGCGCAGGCTTGAGGCCCGCGGGCCGGCCGGTGAGCGTGCCGCTGCAGCCTGTACCGATTGCGGCCGCGCATTGGTGCGCATGCAGACTTCGTTCCGCCGCTGGTGGCAGGGCGTGGGCGAGCAGATGACCCAGCTGCCGGGCGCCGCACAGTCGGATATCGGCCGCGTCCGGTTGCGCGACACCGAGGCCTACTTTGCGCCGTTGCGCCCGCAGACGGCGGCGCTGCTCGAGGATGCCGCCGCCGCCGCCGCCGCGCAGGCCATGGTCGGCACTGCGGTCGGCGATCTCGACGATCTCGAGCCCGCCCTGCAGGACGACCTGGCGCAGGTCGCCATGGCCGGCCAGATCCTTCGCCTGCTGGAGCACGACGTGGCCTTCCTGACGGGAGCGCCCGACGAGGGCTGGGTCACCTGGATCGAACCGTCGCGACAACGGGCCGCTGCCGGCCGCCCCGGCGTGGCGCTGCTCGGCGCGACGCTGCTCGAGGCGGGCTCGGTCCTGCGCGAAGCGTGGCAGGAAGCCGACCTGCGTCCCATCGTCACGAGCGCCACGCTGGCCGTCGGCGAGGACTTCACGCACATGCTCGACGAGCTGGGACTGAGCCGGCGGCGACCGTCAACGCGCACGTTGAGCTGCCCATCGCCGTTCGACTATCGCGAACAGTGCCGCATCCTGGTGCCGGCGCGCTTCGCCGACCCCGGTTCGCCCGGCTTCGACGAGGCGGTCGGCGGCGTGCTGGCGGCTCTTGCGCGCGGAGTGCCGCGCAAGACGATGGCGCTGTTCACATCGTACCGCGCTATCCGCATTGCGCAGGACGTGCTGGCGGCGCACGGCTACGACGCTTCCGGCGCCGCCGGCGGCCCGGTCGTGCTGGCGCAGGGGCCGCGGCAGCCGGCGGCGGCCGTGGGTGAGCAGTTCCGGCGCCTGCCGCGCGCGATCCTCCTGGGCACGGCCACGTTCTGGGAAGGCGTCGATTTCCCGGGCGACGACCTCGAGGTGCTCATCGTGGCGAAGCTGCCGTTCCTGGTGCCCTCCGACCCGTGGGTCGAGGCACGATGTGAACGCCTGCAGGCGATGGGCGAAAACCCGTTCACCAGCTTCATGGTGCGCGATGCCGTGCTCCGGCTGCGGCAGGGATTCGGCCGCCTGATCCGGCGTACCGGCGATCGCGGCGTCGTGCTCATCCTCGACAATCGCCTGCACACGAAGAACTACGGCAACACCTTCCTGGGCGCCCTGCCCACGTTGCCGGCAACCTACGGCGACGAGGCGGACCTGCTGGCCCGCGTCGACGCCTTCTTCAGCCGCCCCGCGGCCAGGGAGCAGCCATGAACGCCCCGGTACATTTCGATCCCCGCGCCGGCGACGGCCGTCCCGTCGACCTGCTCGTCACCGACATCGCGCAGCTGTGCACGATCCACGAACCCGGGCTGGACAGCGCCGGCCCGCGGCGACGTGCCGGGCTCGCGGAACTGGGGCTGGTGAGCGGGGCGGCGCTGGCGGTTCGCGACGGTATCGTGCTCGCGACCGGGCCCGAGGCCGAGCTGAGGCAGGCCCTGGTCGTCGCCGCGCCGGTGGCGCCGTCCACGCGCGTGGTCTCGGCAGGGGGCCGGGCCGTGATCCCGGGCTTCGTCGATCCGCACACGCATGCGGTGTTCGGGCGCTGGCGCCACGACGAATACGAGCGGCGGGTGCGCGGCGAGACGTACCTCGCCATCGCGGCGGCCGGTGGCGGCATCAACGCCTCGGTGCGCGACCTGCGCGGGCGCAGCGAGGACGAGCTCTGCGCGATGGCGACCGGCCGGCTGCGCGAGATGTTGCGCTGGGGCACCACCACCGTCGAGATCAAGAGCGGCTACGGGCTGAGCAGCGACGACGAGGCGAAGATGCTCCGCGCCGCGCGAAGCGCCGCCCGCGCCGTCGGCATCGACGCCGTGTTGACCTGCCTGGCCGCACACGAGGTGCCGCCCGAGTACCGCGAACGTCGCGCCGACTATGTGAAGCTGATCGTGGAGGAGATCCTGCCGCGGGTCGCGCGTGAACAGCTGGCCGAGCGCTGCGACGTCTTCTGTGAACCGACCGTGTTCGACCTCGCGGACTCCGAGGCGATCCTGCGTCGTGCGCAGGAACTGGGCCTGGGCTTGACGGTCCACGCCGACGAACTGGAGCCGTTTGGCGGGGCCGCGCTGGCCGCGCGCCTGGGAGCCGCCTCGGCAGACCACCTCATCCGCATCGACGAGGCCGGTCGCCAGGCCCTGGCTCAGAGCGCGACCGTGGCCGTGCTGCTGCCGGGCACCGTCTTCACGCTCGGACTCAAGGGCTACGCCCCGGCGCGGGCGATGATCGACGATGGCTGTGCCGTCGCCCTGGCCTCGGATTTCAACCCCGGGAGCTGTCCCATCCTGGCCATGCCCCTGATCCTGTCCATCGCCTGCTCCCAGATGCGCCTATCCCCGGCCGAAGCCCTTGTCGGGGCGACCCTGAACGCCGCCTGGGCTCTCGGGCGCCAGGAGGTTGCCGGCTCGCTGGCGCCGGGCAAACGGGCCGATTTCGTGGTACTCGATGGTGATGACTACCGCCTGGTTCCCTATCGCGCCGCCCATAACCCGGTAGCGGGTGTTTTTGTTGGGGGGCAGGAGATTATGCTCAACCCGTGAGGCGCCGAGTCGATCTATTTCCCCGAGGCGGACGGCCCGGAAAGGCAATCCGTCGGACCGGCGACAGCCCGAATTGACACCCGTTCGCGACCGTCGGGGGGCCGCAACTTGTCGAAACTCAGCCAATTGAAGCAGGACGCCTACCAGGCCGGCAAGAAGCGGAACTGGTCGCAGGCGATTGCTTTGTACGAGGAAATCCTCGACAAGGACAAGAACAACCCCACGGTCATCAACGAACTGGGCGACCTCTGCCTCAGGTCCGGTGACACGCCGCAGGCCATTCGCCACTTCCTGAGCGCGGCGGCGAAGTACCGCCAGACCGGCCTGCTCAACAACGCCGTCGCCATCTACAAGAAGATCCTCCGCTACGAGGCGGAGAACCAGAACGCCCACTGGTACCTGGCCGAGACGCGCGCCGGACAGGGCCTGGCCATGGAGGGCGAGGATCACGCCCTGCATTTCCTGCAGCATTCGGGCAAGGTGGCCGGCGACATCAAGGAAATCTTCCTCAAGCGCTGCATCCAGTTGCTGGAGCTCCTGCCGGAGAGCATCCAGGTGCAGGTCGCGCTCGTGCAGATCTTCAACATGTGGCAGATGCCGCTGGAGTCGGCGCGTTCACTCTGCCTTCTCGCCGCGATGGCGCAGGTCGCCGGCCGCGGTGACGAGGCGGCCACTCGCATCGGCGAGGCGCTTGCGCGCTGCCCCGAAGTCGTCAACTACCCCGAGCACGGCCGCTGGGATATCGCGGCCCACCCGGAAAAGGCCCGCACCGGGGATCACTTCGCGGGCTTCCGCGAACTGGCGTTCGAGCCCACGCCGGTGCCGATGCCGACTTTTGCGCCCGTGACGGCGCCGGCGGCGCCGGCGTCACCCGGTTTCGGCAACATCGACCTCCTGGCGCCGGCAGCGCCGCCGACCGTGACGCCGCCGGCCGTGCCCATCGAGTCGCTCGAGGACGAGGTCGCGCCCGCCGGCATGCATCGCGTGGAGGACATCCTGGCGCAGGTGGAACTGTCCCGCGATGACAAGGATGACGACGGCTGCTTCGAGATCGATTCGGGCGAGGACCTCGAGGCCCTCGTCTCCGAGGCGATGGCGAAGTCGAAGCTGCACCGTGCCGCGCCGGCGGCCCGGGCCCCGGCGCCCGTTGAACCGGCGCCGGCGCGCCGCGAACCGGCCGACGATGCGTTGTCCCGTTTTCTCAACGCCGATTCCGGCAGCCGTACCGGCCATGACTCCTCGCAGTTGGCGACCATCACCTCCGAGATCGGCGCCGTTGTCGGCGGCGGCGGTGGCGAGGCCGATGTGGAGCGCCTCTACGAGATGGGCATGGTCTACCTCGAGATGGGCCTGTACGACCAGGCCTGCGAGAGCTTCTCGACGGCGGCCTGCGACGAAGTGTTCGCCGTTCGCGCGCACGAGATGTGGGGCATCACGCTGCAGCGGGCCGACCGTTTGCCCGAGGCGATCCGGGTGCTGCGGGAAGGCCTCGGCCACGCGGCCGAGGGCTCGCGTGAGCAGCATGGCCTGCGCTACCATCTGGGCCGCGCCCTCGAACAGGCCGGGCAGTCCGACGAGGCCGTCGAGTGCTACCGCGCCATCCGCGTCAGCGACCCGACCTTCCTGGATGTCGGTCACCGCCTGAAGCGCCTGGTTGAGGTCTAGTCGAGGTCTGGCTGAGGTCCAGTCGAGGTCTGATCCCGCCCGCACCCTGCCGACGCCGTCCCCCGGGGCGCCCCGTCGCCGGCGCGCAACGCCGAAGCGCGGCGTTGCCCGTTCCCCCGCCGTTGCCTATGATGCCCGAATGGTGGAACCCAACGACCCTTCCCGTCCTTCCTCTGCGGTCCGGCAGCCCGTGCTGCTGGGCCTTTTCGCCGGTACGGCCGTCGGCGGCGGCTACCTGCTGGCCTGGCTGCCGAACGTCGAGATCATGACGGTGATCACGGCCGTGGCGGGCGTGGTGCTCGGCCCGGTGCTCGGTTTCCTGTGCGGGGCCATGGCTGCCGCCATCTATTCGATCGCGTCGCCGATGGGGTCGGCGCCGCCGCTCCTGCTCCTGGCGCAGATGCTCGGCATGGGGCTGGCCGGACCCGTTGGACATGTCGCTGCCGGCCGCGTGGCCGGTGTTGCGGGCCGTGTTTCCCGGCGGGCCGTCGCGCGCGCCGCAGCCGGAGGACTGGTCGCCACCGTGCTCTACGACGCGCTCACCAACCTGGCCGGACTCCTGATCTTCGACCTGCCCCTGCCTGTGGTCCTGGTCGGCGCCGTTCCCTTCTTCCTGGTTCATGCCGCGAGCAACGTCGCGATCTTCGCGGTCTTCCTGCCCGTCCTGGCGCCGCGCATGGCGCCCCTGGCCCGCCCGCGGGTGACCGGACGCCCCGGGACGCCCGGCGCCGCAGCATGCCTCGCGGTCGGCCTGATCGCAGCCACGGCAACCTCTGGCTGCGGCCCCTGGCCGGGCCCAGGAATTCCCGCCGGAAACCGGGGTCGTGGTTCCCGCTGTGGCAGACACGGCCGCGGCCGTCACCGCGGCCCCGGACACCAGCCTCGTCGCTGCCGCAGCGGAACCGGTGCCGGTGCCCGGGCCCGCACCCGTGTCCGCCGTCGGCGGCGCGCCGGGCTGGACGCGGCCGCTCTGGCAGCCCTTCAACCCGACCTGGCTCTCCTGGGCAGACCGCGAGTCTCCGTGGCTGACGTTTATCGACGGCGGGGTCGGCGCCACGTCGCGGCTCTCGGGCGAGGGAGGAACTTCGCCCATGCCGCTGGTGGTCCGTGACGGCGTGCCGCTGGGCACCGGTCACGCGCTGGCGGACGATGCCTGGTTCGTGGGGATCGAGGGCGTGACGGCCACGGCCGGCGGCCTCGGCGCCGACGGCTGGGGCGGCACGGGCGGCGTGGTGGAACTGGTCTCGCGCGATATCGAGCCGCGGCGCGCGGTTTCGTCGTACCGGGGCGTGAAGGGGCGGCACGAAAGCTACTACCGCGGCGTCGAGTTCCTCTCGCCGCGCGCCGACTGGCGGATCGGATTCACCTTCGAGGAATCGCTCGACAACGAAGGCTACAACCACACGAACGACCCGGATGAAGTGTTCCTGGCGCTGCGCGCCGACGGCCGATTCCCGGGGCAGGGCAAGGTGCGCCAGAGCCGCACCCGCCTGCAGCGCGCGTTCGCCGACGGCAGCGAGCTCTCGGTCGAGTTCGGCACCGGCCGCCGCACGCGCGATGAACTGCCCGCCCTTGCGGCCGGCAGCCTCGAGGCCTGGGATCGCTCCGCGGCCGTGCGCATGCGCTGGCTGCCGGGCGCCTGGGATGTGCGGCCGGTGCTGTTCTGGAACGAGCGCGATGTGCTGTGGGGGCCGCGCTGGACGAGTGAAACGCCGCCCGACGACTTGCGGTTGCTCGAGTCCGGGCGGCAAGGCGCGCGTGTGGATATACGGCGGCGCGCCGGCAGCGTGGCGGCGGCCTCAGCGCCTGCCGATGGCGCAACGGCGACGGCTGTCGCACCCCGCGATACCCTTGCGGCGGGCGCGGACAGCACCGCGGAAAGCACCGCGGTCGCCGCCGCAGACAGCACCTCCGCAACCACAGGCGACGCCCCCGCCGACACTGCGCTGCTGCCGGACGCGCCAGCGACCACCGGCCTCCCGCTGCTGAGCCTCTCGATCCAGGACTGGACGCTGCGCGACAGCGGCACGCGACTCGAGTGGGCCGGCGCCGACACGCAGCCGGTGGCCGGCCGCGGCAGCGAGGCCCGGCTGGCGTTCGGCTGGGAGGGCGCACTGGCGGGCGCGCACGCCCAGGCGGAACTGGGAGCGCTCGCTTCGGGGCCCCTGGGCTGGGGACCGGACGCGCGCCTGGCACTGGCCCAGCGGGGCACCGATCCGCGCTGGCAGGCCGCGCTGGAGTGGGGCGGCCGCGCGCCGCGCAGCGACGAGTTGTTGACGCACCTGCGCCAGGTCGTCGCCGGGCGGACACTGGTCGTACTGCCGAACAACGATCTCGAACGTGAGCAATCCCTGCGCGCGTCGCTGGTTGCGTCGACGCGCGTTGCGGGCCTGGAGCTTGCGGCCACGGGTTCGGCGCGCCACCTGGCCAACGGCATCGCCTGGCGCGCCGAAACCGATGAGCCCGACCGCGGGCGCTGGACCAACGAACTCGAACTGACGTCCTGGCGCCTGACCACCAGCGTGGCGCGCGCCGGTCGCTTCCTGGGCTGGGCCCGGCTGCAGGCGGAGGGTACGTGGCAGGGCTTCGACGTCTCATCCGGACCGACCGTGCCGCTGCCCCCGGAACAGTGGCAGCGCCTGCGGCTGGACTGGGAGAACCACTTCTTCAAGGAGGACGGCATCCTGCAGCTGTCCCTTCTGGCGACACGGCGGGCGGCGAGCGCCGATCCCTGGGACGTGACGGGGACCTGGCAGCTGCCGGCACGGAGCAACCTGGACCTGCTGGTGGGCTTCCGCCTGGTGGGGGCGCACCTGACCATGGGCTTCCGCAACCTGACCGGGACCCGCCAGCAGTTGACCTCCGGTGCCCTGAGCCCGGGGATGGAGACGGATCTTCGGCTGGAGTGGGGCTTCCGCCAGTAACCGTCCCGGAGGGCCCGGAGCACCCGGAGCGCCCGCGGCGCCGCCGCCGGGCCTTCGGCGGCCCCTCGGTACTGGGACGCCGGCAGGCGCTGGGGCTGCTGCTGGCGTTGCTGGTGCTGGCCGGGGGACGCCTGGTGCGCCAGAAACTGCTGGTCGGGCCGGACGGCGCCTGGCGGAATGAGCTTTGGCTCGACGCCGTCCTGGAGCCCGATGCCGCCGGGGGCGAGGCCACCGACAGCGAGGCCGGTCCCCCGGGCAGCGCGAAATCCGGGTCCGCCATGGAGCCGGGGGCGGCCCCGGCGCCGGAAGCAGCCGCCGTCGCCCTGCCGGAAGGTGACCACCCGCACCGCGCGCCGGCCCCGCGCCGCAAGGACGGCCCCGCCGCCCCGCTGGCCATCAACACCTGTTCGGTCGACAGCCTGCAGATGTTGCCGGGTGTAGGCCCGGTCATGGCCGGACGCATCGACGCAGCCCGGCGCCAGGGTGTCGTTTTTCAAAAGCCGGCAGATTTGCTCGGCATTAAGGGCATCGGCCCGGCAACTGTGTCCCGCCTGGCCCCGTTCCTCGACTTCCGGAAGCCCGCCCGGGCACCGTCCGGACCGCTTAATCCGCATTAAAGTCAGGCTGTTCCCGTCCGAACAAACTCCGGTCACGGCAGACCCCGATCCACGGCCCGAGCCTTGCTCCCGGAAGCATTGCGGCGGGGCGTGGCACGGGCCGCGGCGTCAGGATTGACTCCGACACCGGAAGCGGGAATCGCGGCATGAACACCGGTACTCCGACAGCGCCACGGGACAAGATCGCCACGCAGCTGCTCGAAGCGAAGCTGATCGACGAGGCCGGTCTCGCCCGCGCGAAGGAAATACAGAAGAAGGACGGTGGATCGCTGGGCCAGGCGCTCGTGCGCGCCGGCGCCATCGACGAGTCCGCCTACATCGTCTTCATCGGCAAGCACTACAATCTGCCCGTCGTCGATCTGCAGAAGGCCGATATCGCCACCGAGTGCCTCGACCTGATCCCCGCCGACGTCGCCGCCAAGTTCCAGGTTCTCCCGATCGCCCGTCGCGGCCGCGTGCTGACCGTGGCCATGGCGAACCCGAGCAACATCTTCGCGATCGACGACATCAAGTTCATCACCGGCCTGGACGTGCAGCCGGCCGTGGCCGGCGAGATGGCGATCAAGAAGGCGATCGACAAGTACTACGCGACGACCGACTCGCTCGCCTCGATCATGGAAGGCATGGAAGATGACATCGAGATCGTCGCGGACTCGGACGACGATGACATCTCCGGGCAGGAAGGCCAGCACGCCCCGGTGGTCAAGCTGGTCAATACCCTGCTTGCGGAAGCCGTCAAGATGGGTGCCAGCGATATCCACATCGAGCCCTACGAGAAGAACCTTCGCGTGCGCTACCGTGTGGACGGCGTGCTGCAGGAAGTGATGGAGCCGCCGGTCAAGCTGCGCAATGCGATCATCTCGCGCCTGAAGATCATGGCCGACCTGGACATCGCCGAGCGCCGCATCCCGCAGGACGGCCGCATCAAGCTCAAGGTGCTGACCAAGAAGATCGACCTGCGCGTCTCGACGCTGCCCTGCATCTTCGGCGAGAAGGTCGTGATGCGTATCCTCGACAAGGGGAACCTCAATCTCGACCTGGCCGATTTCGGCATGGAACGCAAGGCGATCGACGACATCTACAAGGCGATCTCGCAGCCGTTCGGCATGGTGCTCGTCACCGGCCCCACCGGCTCGGGCAAGACCACGACGCTGTACTCGTGCCTGTCGAAGCTGAACCGGCCCGAGACCAACATCATGACGGCCGAGGACCCGGTCGAGTACAACATCGAGGGCATCAACCAGGTGCAGGTCCGCGACGAAGTTGGCCTGACGTTCGCCTCGGCGCTGAAGGCCTTCCTGCGGCAGGATCCGAACATCATCATGGTCGGTGAGATCCGCGACCTGGAGACCGGCGGCATCGCCACCAAGGCGGCCCTCACGGGCCACCTCGTGCTCTCCACGCTGCACACCAACGACGCCCCCAGCACGATCAACCGCATGATCGACATGGGCATCGAGCCCTTCCTGGTGGCGTCGTCGACCTTGCTGATTGCCGCGCAGCGCCTGGTGCGCCGCATCTGCAAGAACTGCAAGGAGGAGCTCAGGCTTTCCGAGGAGGCCCTGACGGACGTCGGGCTTCCTCCTGATACCCCGGTGTTCCACGGCCGCGGCTGCGACCACTGCTCGGGCACGGGATATGCGGGTCGGCAGGGTCTCTACGAGATCATGCCGATCACTTCGGAACTGCGGGAACTGATCCTCGACCGCGCCTCGACCACCGAGTTGAGGCGCATGGCCGTGTCGCAGGGGATGCTGACCCTGCGGCAGGACGGCCTGATCAAGGTCCGCAAGGGCGTCACGACGATCGAGGAGATCCTTCGCGAAACCGCAGTCACCGACTAGCGGCATCGCCGAATCACCCCGGCGGGAGGAACCGACAGTGCTTGGCATGCGCGAACTGCTCGAGGAAATGGTGGCCAAGGGGGCCAGCGATCTTCATATCACGGCGGGACTGTCGCCCCAGTACCGCATCGACGGAAACATGGCCGCAACGCAGTTCCCCACGCTGACCGGGGACGACACGCGCCGGCTTGCCTACAGCATCCTGAACGACGAACAGAAGAAGCGGTTCGAGAACGACCACGAGCTGGACTTCTCGTTCGGGGTGCAGGGCATCAGCCGCTTCCGCGCGAACGTCTTCCAGCAGCGCGGCGTCACGGCCATGGTGCTGCGGCAGATTCCCTACCAGATCCACACCTTCGACCAGCTGGGACTGCCCCCGATCTGCCGCCAGCTGATCAACAGGAACCAGGGCCTGGTGCTGGTCACCGGCCCCACCGGCAGCGGCAAGTCGACCACGCTGGCGACCATGGTCGACACCATCAATACCGTGCGCAAGGGCCACATCATCACGATCGAGGACCCGATCGAGTTCGTGCACCAGCACAAGGGCTGCGTCGTGAACCAGCGCGAGGTCAACAGCGACACCAAGAGCTTTCCCGACGCGCTGAAGTACGTGCTGCGCCAGGATCCAGACGTGATCCTGATCGGTGAGATGCGCGACCGCGAGACGATTTCGGCTGCGCTGACCATCGCCGAGACCGGTCACCTGGCCCTGGCGACGCTGCACACGAACAGCACCTTTGAGACCATCAACCGCATCGTGGACGTGTTCCCGAACGGCCAGCAGAACCAGATCCGCTCGCAGCTCTCGTTCTGCCTCTCCGGCGTGATGACGCAGCAGTTGATCCCGCGCGCCAAGGGCTCCGGCCGCGTGCTGGCGCTGGAGATCATGGTCTGCACCCCGGCCATCAAGGCCCTCGTGCGCGACGACAAGGTGCACCAGATCTACGGCCTGATGCAGGCCGGCCAGAAGCACGGCATGCAGACGATGAATCAGTCGCTGCACCAGGCGGTTGTGAACAAGTGGATCACGATGGACGAGGCCCTCAGCCGCAGCGGCGATGTGGGCGAACTCCTGCAGATGCTCGGCGAACCCGCCGGCGTCCGCTAGGCCAGAAGGGGAGGCACCCGTGAGCTCGACGACCGTGTTCCAGTGGACCGGCAAGACCGCCAAGGGCGAGGTCCTGTCAGGCGAGTACGAGGCGGTGGACAAGGCCGCCGTCAGTGAATACCTGCGGAAGCGCCGCCTGGTCATCGTCTCGGTGCGCAAGAAGCAGAAGTCCGCGCCGATGGGCGGGCTGTTCAAGAAGAAAGGCGTCAGCGTCAAGGACCTGTCGGTCTTCACGCGCCAGTTCGCGACCATGGTCAACGCCGGCCTGCCCCTGGTGCAGTGCCTGGACGTGCTGGGCCGCCAGCTGGACAAGCCGCACTTCAAGGAAGTCGTGCTGCAGGTGACCTCCGACGTGGAGAGCGGCTCGACCCTGGCCGAGGCCCTGCAGAAGCACCCGCGGGTGTTCTCCGACCTCTACTCGAACATGATCGCGGCAGGCGAGGCCGGTGGTATCCTCGACGTGATCCTGAGCCGGCTGGCAATCTTCCTCGAGAAGGCCGACGCGCTGCAGAGGAAGGTCAAGGGCGCCATGACTTACCCGGTCATCGTGCTGACCGTGGCCGGCGGTGCCTGCATCTTCATGCTCATGTTCGTGATCCCGGTGTTCGCCAAGATGTTCTCTGACTTCGGCGGCACGCTGCCGGCGCCTACGCGCATCGTCATGGGCATCTCCGACTTCATCCGGGCCTACTGGTGGGCCCTGGCCGGCGGCGCCTTCGCCCTGACCTGGCTCTTCAAGCGCTACCGCGCCACCAACAACGGCCGGCGCAACACCGACCGCCTGGCGATGCGGATCCCCATCATCGGCAACGTCGTGCTGAAGTCGTCCGTGGCGCGCTTCACGCGCACCCTGGGCACCCTGATCGGCTCTGGCGTGCCGATCCTCCAGGGCCTCGAGATCACGGCCAAGACGGCCGGCAACAAGGTGATGCAGGAGGCCATCGAGGCCACCGCCAAGAGCATCAGCCAGGGTGAGACGATCGCCCAGCCGTTGCGCGAAAGCGGCGTGTTCCCGCCGATGGTCGTCCAGATGATCGGCATCGGCGAGCAGACCGGCGCCCTCGACGAGATGCTGGCGAAGATCGCCGACTTCTACGACGACGAGGTCGACGCGGCCGTCGATGCCCTGACTGCGGCCATCGAACCGATCATGATCGTCGTCATGGGCACGATGGTCGGCGGCATGCTCGTGGCCATGTACCTGCCCATGTTCAAGATGTCGAGCGTGGTGGGGGGCTGACCTTGTCGGAGCACGATCGCGGCGGCCGGGCCGCGGCGCCGGCCGAAGACGGCGGGCGTCGGGACCCGGCCGCCCGGCTTCTGCGGTGGCGACTGCTGATGGCGTCCGTCCTCGCGGTCATCACGGTGGTGGCGGGGCTTGTCGGCGTTGCCGAGGTCTCGCGACCCGGCGTGCTGGCCTCCCTCGGCCTGCTGGGCACGTCGCTGGCCGTCAGCTGGGCCGCCTCGGTGGCGGGGGCGTCCCAGCGTCCGCTGCTGGTGCTCCAGATCACATCCGACGCGGTGGCGCTGGGGCTGCTGGTGCACTTCACCGGGGGCCCGTATTCCGCTATCCCGCTCGCGTTCTGCGTCCCGATCATGTTCGCTGCCTACTACCTCGACCGGCGTTGGGCACTGGCTATCGCGGGCACCGCGGCGGCGCTTGTCGGAGGCGGCCACTTCGGGTTGGCATTGGGCTGGCTCGCTGCGGGCCGCCAGCCGGGCCTCGATTTCCACTCGGGCTGGCCGGTGCTGATTACCGCGCTGCACATGTCGCTGTTCGTCGTCGTCGGCATGATCAGCGGCGATCTCTCGGAGCGCCTGGAACGGAGGCGGCGCGAGCACGCCCGAAGCCAGCGCCAGGCCGAGCAGGCGCGACGCGAAGTGCGCGACATCCTCGACTGCCTGCGCAGCGGATTGCTGACCGTCGATACGCGCGGGCTCATCACCCGGGCCAATCCGGCCTGCTGCCGCATCCTGGGCTACGAGGACACGCAACTGCTCGGGGCTCCTCTCGGGACCCTGGTCGATGGCGGCCTTGACGCATTGGCGCAGGTCATCCTGCCGGTTGCCGCCGGCGGCGCGGCGGTGGCCCGCGGCGAGATCTCGCTGGTCAGGCGCGGCCACGCGGTTCCGATCGGGCTCAACGTCAGCCATGTGACGGGCGCGCGCGGCGAGGTGACCGGCGCGGTGGCCGTCTTCACCGACCTGACGCAGGAGAAGGAACTCGTCGCCCGGCGGCGCGAGACCGACCGTCTGGCGGCCATCGGTGAACTGGCGGCGAGCATCGCGCACGAAATCCGCAATCCGCTGGCGAGCATCCGCGGTTCGGTGGAAATGCTCTCGGGCGAACTCGAGCTGGAGGGCTACCAGCGCCAGCTGTTCGAGCTCGTGCTGAAGGAGAGCAACCGCGTCAACTCGATCATCAACGACTTCCTCGGCTACTCGCGCATGCGGCCGGTGGCGCGGCGCCGCTTCGCTGCCTCGTCGTTCCGCGACGAAATGCTGTTGCTGGTGCGGCAACATGTCGCTGCCGCGCGCGGCGACGTCCGCATCACGGCCGAAGTCACGCCGCCCGATCTCGAGCTGGTGGCGGATCCCGGCCAGCTGACCCAGCTCGCCCTGAACCTGGCCATCAACGCCTGCGAGGCGATGCGTTACCAGGGGCGCCTGCGCGTGGCGCTGTACCTGGTCGAGGGCGGCGAGACCTTCGAGCTGACGGTCACCGACGACGGCCCCGGCATCGAGGCCGACATCCGCGACAACCTCTTCCTGCCTTTCAAGACGACCAAGGAAGGCGGCACCGGGCTGGGCCTGTCGGTGGTCGCGCGCATCGCGGCCGGGCACGGGGGCACGGTCCGGGCCGAGGACGCGCCCGGCGGCGGCGCCATCTTCCGGGTCCGCTGGCCGCGTGCCGCCCTGCCGGGCGAGGCGGCCGCCGTGGCCACGCCGGCGGCTCAGCCCCTGGAAGAACTGCTGCCCGTCTGAGCCCGGGGCGCTGGTTCCTCCGACCCATCGCCGGCGATCCGCACGCTGCCCGCTCGCGGGCCGGTACCATGCATCACGAAGTGCAAAAATCATTGAAAAGATCATAAAGCAACGCGCAATGCGGTCGATATCGAACCCAACGCTGCATTTCGCCCGGCAGTTGGACCACCACCGAGGAGAGCTCCCATGCCTCTGGGCCGCATCCTGGTCGTTGATGACGAAGACTCCATGTGCCAGTACCTGTCGATCCTCCTGCGCAAGGAAGGCTACACCGTGCGCACCGCCCATTCGGGCGCCGAGGCCCTCAAGGCCATCGGGGAAGAGCCGGCCGACCTGGTGATGACCGATATCCAGATGCCGAAGATGGACGGCATCCAGTTGCTCAAGGGGATCAAGGCCATCGACCCCACGACGCCCGTGGTGATCATGACCGCCTATGCGAGCGAGCAGTCGGCGATCGACGCCGTCAACCTGGGCGCCTTCAGCTACCTGCAGAAGCACTGCAAGAACGACGAGATCAAGATCGTCGTGCGCAACGCGCTGGCGCTGCGCCAGGCCAAGACCGAGAACCAGGAACTGCGCCGCGAGCTGTCGAAGAAGAAAAGCACGAAGTCGATCATCGGCCAGAGCCCGCGCATGCGTTCGGTGTTCAAGATGGTCGACAAGATCGCCTCGACCACGGCCACGATCCTGATCAACGGCGAGAGCGGCACGGGCAAGGAGCTGATCGCGCAGTCGATCCACCAGCGCTCGGACCGCGCCAACGAGACGTTCGTCGCCATCAACTGCGGCGCCATTCCCGAGACGCTGCTCGAGAGCCAGCTCTTCGGCCATGTGAAGGGCTCGTTCACCGGCGCCGACCGCGACCACGACGGCTTCTGCCGGCAGGCCGAGAACGGCACCATCTTCCTGGACGAGATCGGCGAGACACCGCACGCCATCCAGGTGAAGCTGCTGCGCATGCTGCAGGAGCGAGAGATCTATCCCGTGGGCAGCAGCAGTCCCGTCAAGGTGAACGTGCGCGTTATCGCAGCGACGAACCGCGATCTGGAGGACGAGGTCGCACGCGGCAACTTCCGCACCGACCTCTACTACCGCCTGAACGTCATCCCGCTGAACCTGCCGCCGCTGCGCGACCGCGTCGACGACGTCCCGCTGCTGGTCGACCATTTCCTCAAGCGCTGCTGCGCCGGCGAGTACGTGGGGCCGCTGGCATCCATCCTCGACGACAGCGCGCTGCGTGCCCTGCAGGCCTACGAGTGGCCCGGCAATGTGCGCGAGCTGGAGAACGTGATCGAGCGGGCGAGCATCATCCGCGAAGGCACCCGCATCACGGTGCGCGACCTGCCGGCCTTCATCGCCGATGCGCAGGCCGGACCGTCCACCGGCGGGCACCTGGCCGTGGGCGGGCCGTGGACGCTCGAGGAACTGGAGAAGGCGCACATCCTGTCGGTGCTCGACGGCACCGGCCGGGCGCGCAAGCAGACGGCGGACATCCTGGGGATCAACGCCTCGACACTCTATCGAAAGCTAAAGAAGTACGGGGTCCAGGACGATGATGATGCGCAGGCGCTGGCCGAGGAATTGGCGGGCACTGCCGGCGAGGAACTCCTCGCGGCGATCGACGACCAGCTGCGCGAGCAGGACGAGTCGGACGCCGCACGGTTCGCGCCGGAACCCGAAACGGTCGTGTCCTGAACGGTCGTTCCGGGTTCGAGACTGCACGGTCCGTTCCGGCCACCGCGGGCAATGTGCAGGGTGACGAGGTGGCCGGGCGCTGGGGAGCGCTTCCGCTGATCGCGTAACCGGCAGTCCCCATGCAGGTTACAAAACGAGCCGCCGCCACTGACAAATGGCACGGCCGTTGCAAAGAGGAAGCGCCGTACACAGCCACAAGAGTGCCGGCTCAATCCGGCAAGCGCACGAGGGCCCATGGGCCCCTGTCCAAGGAGACGGACAATGCTGAATCGCAAAGGATTCACCCTGATCGAGCTCATGATCGTCGTGGTCATCATCGGTATCCTGGCCGCCATCGCGATCCCCAACTTCATCAGCATGCAGGATCGTGCGAAGGAAGCCAAGGTCAAGGGCGCGGCCCACACCGTGCAGCTGGCTGCCGAGGACTTCGCTGTCCGCAACGACGGCATCTACTCGGACGCCGGTGCTGACCTGCAGCCCCTGCTCCCGGGCGGCAACCTCCTGGACAACGCGTTCGACGGCAACCCCAGCGAGCCCCGCTTTGCTGCGGCCGCTGCGAACCCGGGCGAAGTCGGCATCGTGGCCGTGGTGCAGGGCGGCGTGAACGTCGGCTACAGCATCACCGGCTTCGGCAAGACTGCGACCATCCTGACGCTGGTCAGCGGTTCGTAAGCCAGGCCCTGTCGGTTCGGTAGTTGGGGACGGGGCCGCAAGTGCGGCTCCGTCCCTGTCTTCAGGCGGCGGAAGCGGGAGTGGGCGATGGGCCAGGCGCCGGAAAGCACCAACACGGCGGCGGGACCGGAGGCAGGGGCGACTGCTGCCCCGGGTCGACGCCTGCCTGCGGGGTTGAAGCTGCCCGCGGTGAAGCTCCCCGCACTCAAGCTGCCGAAAATGCCTGCCCTGAAGCTGCAGAAGCCGGCGTTCCGCGTGCCGCGGCCGGGTCGACCGGCACTGGCGGACCTTGTCTGCGCCGCCGGGGCGGCCAGCCTTGTGCTCAGCGTCCTGTTCGTGGTCAATGCCCCGGAACTGGATCGCCTGCAGGCACGATCCAACGAAGAGAAGATCGTGGCCAATGCCGCGACGCTGCAGCTCGCGGCCGAGACCTACGCAGCCTTGAACGGGGGGCGATACCCCCGCGACGTGCTCGAACTGCTGCCGCTCCTGCCGGAAGGCGCGGCGCCTCGCAATCCCTATACCGACGAGCCGACGATGTTCCGCGGCATGGCCGGGGACCTGACGTATCGGCCCGCGGCGGGCGGCAGCTACGTGATCGAAGCCTGGGGCAGGGGTGCGGCGCGGCCGCAGCGCCTGGCCATGCTTCGGGGCAAAGCACCGTCGGCCGCGCACTGAGAGTGTCCGGGGGAGAAAGAGACGGCATCATGAACAAGCGCGAAGGATTTACCCTTATCGAATTGATGATCGTCGTCGCGGTGATCGGAATTCTGGCCGCGCTGGCCATTCCGAACTATGTGAGCATGCAGGAACACGCCAAGGAAGCCGGCACGAAGAGCAACGCCCACACGCTGCAGCTGGCCATCGAGAACTACGCGGTCACCCATGACGGCATCTACTCTGTCGCCGCCGCCGATATCACCCCGCTACTCCCGGGCCAGGGCATGATGGCCAACAACTTCACCGGTGCCCACAGCGAGCCGCAGTTCGGGGCCGCCGCAGCAGCGCCGGGCGAGGTCGGAGTCGAGCTCATCGTGCAGGGCGGCGCCCCGGTGGGCTATGTCATCACGGCGGCCGGCAAGGCCGGCGTCGTCATGACGGTCGGCAGCGGCCTGTAGCTCAACGGGGTGCCATGGCACCCCGGTTGCAATCCCACAGACGAATACGCGTGAACCTGCCGTCACGGGGCGTAAACAGCCCCGTGGCGGCCTCGCGACTCCGGAGGTGGGCAATGTCCCGTCAAGTGCTGGTCGAAAACGTGCCGCCCGCCGCAGGGGCCATCGGTGTCCTGTCGGCGCCGGCCGGGACCGTGGACTCGCGTGCCGACGGGTGCGTGGACGCCGGACCGGCCCTGCGGGTGGTCGACCTCTGCAAGACCTTCCGCTCCGGCTTTGCGCGCCGCCGGCTGCGCGGCATCGAGGGCGTGTCGTTCACCGTCGGCCGCGGCGAGGTCTTCGCCCTGCTGGGGCACAACGGCGCCGGCAAGACGACCACCATCGGCTGCCTGCTGGACCTGGTCCGTCCCGACCGCGGCGAGGTTTCGCTGCTGGGGCACCCGCACCGCGATCGCCAGGCCCGGGCCCGCGTCGGCTACCTGCCTGAGCGGCCGTACTTCTTCGACTACCTGACCGGCCGCGAACTGCTCGAGTTCTACGCCGACCTGCTCGACGTGCCGCGCCGCGAGCGCCGCGACCGCATCGACCAGATCCTGCGCCAGGTGGACATGCTGCCGGATGCGGGCCGCCGTCTCAACAAGTACTCCAAGGGCATGCTGCAGCGGCTGGGCCTGGCCCAGGCGCTCCTGGGCGACCCCGAGCTGCTGATCCTCGACGAGCCCATGTCCGGCCTCGATCCCATGGGTCGCCGCGAAGTGCGCACGCTGCTGCAGGACCTCAAGCGGCAGGGCCGGACGATCCTGCTGTCCAGCCACATCGTTCCCGACGTCGAGCAGCTGGCCGATGCCGTGGGCATCCTGTGCGAAGGCCGCCTCGTCCTGAACGAGAGGCTCGGCAACCTGGCCGACGCCTGCACCTACCGCGTGCGCGCCGCGGCGAGCGTGGCGCAGGCGCGCTCCGCGGGACTTCCCGACTGGTCGCTGGCGGCATTCACTTCGCCGGAATCCGCGCCGCTGGCGGCCGACCTGGTGGCGGGCGACGCCGGCCAGCTGCGCGAACTCCTGGATGCCTGCCACCAGTCGGGTCTGCCCGTGGTGGCGGTCGAGTCGCAGCGTTCCGGGCTCGAGGAGCTCTTCCTGAGGACACACGCACGAGGGAGCGACGCATGACCCGTCGACACGTCACGGCCCTGGCCCGGGGGACATTTCGCGAAACCGTTCGCGACCGCGTCTTCTACCTGGTGGCCGTGTTCGGCTTCCTGATGCTGGCGAGCACGACCGTGCTGTCGCCGCTCACCATCGGCGCCCAGGGGAAGATCGTCAGCGACGTGGGGCTGGCCTCGATGGTGCTGCTCGGGCTGCTGGTTGTCGTCTTCGTCGGCAGCGGCATGGTTCGCAAGGAACTCGACAAGGGCACCATCACCACGATCCTCTCCAAGCCGGTCGGTCGCCGCGAATACCTGCTCGGCAAGTACCTCGGCCTCAGCCTGACGATGGCGGTGATGCTCGCGGTCATGGGCGTCATGTTCCTGCTGATGCTGCTGATGTCGCCGGGCGCGTTCTCGCTGCGGTTCGTGTCCGCCTTCTACCTGACGTTCCTGGAGCTGTCGGTGATCACGGCCGTGGTCGTCTTCTTCTCGACGTGCGTGTCGCCGGTGCTGGCCGCCGTCTTCACGCTCGGCGTCTTCGTGGCCGGCCACCTCAGCCAGTCGATCCGCGATTTCGGAAACCTGCAGCAGAGCGCCTTCACCGGCACGGTCAGCACGGTCGTCTACTACCTGATGCCCAACCTCGAGGTGTTCAACGTGCGCGGCGCCGTGGTCCACGGCGACCCGGTGAGCGCCGCCCATATCCTGCTCGCGACGCTGTACGGCGTCTGCTGGGTGGCCCTCCTGCTCCTGTTGTCGGGAGCGGTCTTCTCACGCCGGGAGCTGCGCGGTTGAGCGGCGCCCGCAGTACCCTGGCCCGCTGGGCCGCCTGCGTGGCACTGGTGGCGGTGCTGTCCGTCACGCTCGGTGCGCTGGATGCCGAGAGCCGGCGGGCAGCCCGCCAGGATCGCCTGTACTTCCCGTCGGGGCGTGCACTTGTCGAGTCGTCGGTCGGTTTCCGCGAGGTGGCCGCGGACTACCTGTGGTTCCGCTTCGTGCAGTACTTCGGCTCCTACGCCAAGGGGAACCACGACCTGCGGTACTTCGACCTGCTCGTCGACGCGATCACCCGCCTGGACCCGCGCTTCGTCGAGGCCTACCACTTCGCCTCGCTGGTCGCCTGGTCGGAACTCGGCGACTTCGAGAAGTCGATCGACCTCCTCAAGCGCGGCATCCTGGCAAATCCGGAATCGGCGAAGCTGCATTTCCAGGTCGGCTTCACGTACTACGTCTTCTTCCAGGACTACCGGCGTTCCGCCACCTGGTTCGAGGCGGCCGCGCGCTGCCCGGACGGTGGCGAGACGGAGGCGCGCTTTGCGGCCTTCGCGCGCTACCGCGCCGGCGACGACCGCGTCTCGCTCGAACTCTGGAAGGAGATGGCCGCCTCCACCGAGAGTCCCCAGATGCGCGAACTGGCCGAGAAGATGGTGGAGAAGCTGGAGCGGAAGATGACGATCCAGAAGCTCTACGGCCCCGACTTCATCGGCCCGATCCCGGAGTTGTAGGAGATGGCGCTGCCTTACGAACCCGGATTTCTCTACGCCTTCACCGCCCTTCTGGGCGCGTGCTTCGGCAGCTTCTCCAACGTGCTGATCCACCGGTTGCCGCGCAACCTCAGCGTCGTGCGGCCGCGGTCGGCGTGCCCGTCGTGCGGCCGTGCCATCGCCTGGCACGAGAACATCCCCGTGCTCAGCTGGCTGTTGCTGCGCGCGCGCTGCCGCGGGTGCGCGGCCCCGATCGCCTCGCGCTACGTGCTGGTGGAACTGGCCGGCGCCGCCTGCGCCCTCATCGGGGTCTGGCGCTTCGGATTCACCTTCGCGGGGCTTTCTGCATCCCTGCTGCTGCTCCTGCTGCTGGATATTGCATTGATCGACTGGGAACACATGATCATCCCGCACACGTTGACCATCGCCGGCATCGTGATCGGGCTGGGCGGTTCGTTCCTCGACGGGCGCGATCCGGCTGCGGCGTTCCTCGGAGCGGCCGTCGGCGCCGGCAGCATCCTTGCCGTGTCGTGGGGCTACCGGCTGGTCCGCGGCGTCATCGGCATGGGGGGCGGCGACGTCATGCTCATGGGCATGGTGGGGGCGTTCCTGGGACCGTGGGGAGTGCTCGGGACGCTGTTCGGAGGCGCGGTGCTGGGCACCGTCTACGCTCTGGCCAGTACCCGCGGACACCTGCAGGCGGGCGCCAAACTGCCGTTCGGCACGTTCCTGGCAGCCGCAGCGGCCGTGGTGCTGCTGTTCGGGAGGCCCATCGCGGGGTGGTACCTGGGCCTGGCCGGCTGATCGGCAGATTCTGCCGGGCGGCGCGAAACGGCGGCCTGCCCGGAACGGGTGCAGGCCGGGCGCCGAGGGGGCGCGGTCTTCACGGCAGGCGGGGAAATCGGACTCAAGCCGGACGAAACCCCGCCGAATCCACTTGTGGCACGCATGTTGCGGATCGCCCCGGGACCGTCCGGGTCCAGCGGACGCCGCCAACACCGAAGCTCGAACAGCAAGGCAGGCTTGACATGTTCGGATTCCTGAAACGGAAGCGTAGGACACTCATCGGCATGGACATCGGTTCCCATGTCGTCAAGTGCCTGAGGCTGGACCTCAGCGGCGAGCGGCCGCAGGTCACGCACTTCGGCATGGCGGACCTCCCGCCCGAGGCCATCGTCGACGGCGAGATCATGGACCGTGAACTCGTCATCCAGACGATCCGCGAAGCCGCCCAGAACGCGGACTTGCCCAACGAACCGGTGGCCAGCGCCGTCGCCGGTCGCGCGGTCATCGTCAAGAAGATCGTGATGGACAAGATGAGCGAGGCGGACGCGCGCGAGGCCATCTACTGGGAGGCCGAGCAGCACGTCCCGTTCGACATCGACGACATCACGCTCGATTTCCAGATCCTGCAGCCGGACATCGGTGCCGGCCAGATGGAACTGCTCCTCGTCGCCGCCAAGAAGGACATGAGCCAGTCGCACGCGGAGCTGATCCGCGACGCCGGGTTCACGCCCCTGGTGATCGACGTCGCCTCGTTCGCGAACCAGAACGCGTGGGAGAAGCTGCGGGGCGAGACGCCGGCGACGGTGTCGGCGCCTCGTGACGCTGACGCCGTCGACGGCCTGGCGCCTTTCGACGACGACCAGCCCGAGGCCGCACCCGCCACGCCGCGGGGCGCCGGCGAGTTCGTGGCCCTGCTCGACGTCGGTGGCGGCGTGACGAACGTGCACATCGTGCGCGACGGCGTGCCGTACTTCACGCGCGACCTGCCGATCGGGACGGCCCACTTCATCGAGGAATTCCAGAAGCAGCTCGGGTTGACCTACGACACGGCTTCCCGCGTCGCGCGCGGTCACACCGACGAAGCGGACATGCAGCTGATCGGCGACATCGTGCGCTCGGTCGGCGGCGAGATCTACCAGGGCCTCGAGCCCAGTCTGTCCTACCTCAAGACCGCGGGCGAAGCCGACGGCATCGACCGCATCGTCCTGAGCGGGGGCGGGGCGCACCTGCCCGGCCTGAAGGACTACCTGGCCGAGAGCTACGGCGTGCCGGCGGAGATCGCCGACCCGCTGGGCAACCTGGACTATGCATCGGACCTGTTCGGCGAGACGGATCCCGCCGACCTCAGCCCGCTGCTGACGGTCTGTGTGGGCCTCGCGCTGAGAGAGGCGGTGGAGGCATGATCAGGATCAACCTGCTACCCCGTGACGAACAGCCCGCGAAGGCTCGCCTGGCGATGCCCCAGCTGGGTGCCATGGCGCCGCTGGCGCTGTTGCTGCTGGCCTTCGGCGGCGTGGGCGGGGCGTACTTCTACCAGTCCCAGCAGGTCACCGCGCTGCAGACGGTGATCGCGGCCGAGGAAGCCGAGACCCGCCAGCTGGCGCCCGAGATCGCGAAGATCCAGCGCCTGAACCAGCAGCGGAAGGACCTCAACGACCGCCTGGACGTCATCACGCGCCTGGACGCGGATCGCTACTTCCGCGTGCACCTGATGGACGAGCTCAACCGCAGCCTGCCCGAGCACATGTGGTTGACGAAGTTCGAGGATGTGGGCGGTGACCAGTACAACGTGGAAGGCGTGACCTTCTCGAACTTCCTGGTCAGCGACTTCCTCCAGAACGTGACCGAGAGCCCGTATTTCGCCTCGATCAACCTGCTGCTCGCCGAGAAGGGCGAGATCGACAAGGTTCGGGTCGTGAAGTTCAAGGCCCAGGCCAAAGCCGTGCGCAACGCCGCGCCGGCGCCGTTCGAAGGGTAGGAAGGACCACCATGAAGATTGACGTCAAGAACCCCAATCTCATCCGCTGGGCGTTGACGGTGCTGGTGGTCGCGACGGTTGTGCCCATGTACTTCCTGTCCACCTCCTATCCGTTCACGTACGCCTCGCGGTCGCAGACGATCAAGGAACTCGACGACAGGCACCAGAAGCTGTCGGCCGAGCTGGAACGGGCGCGCCTGCTGGTCCGCAACCTCGAGCGTGTCGAGCAGGAGTACGCCATCCTGCACGACCAGTGGAAGGTCGCGGCCACGCTGCTTCCGGACGAGAACGAGATGCCGGACCTGTTGCGCAAGGTCACAGCGGCCGGGCAGCAGTCGGGCGTCGAGTTCGAGATCTTCAAGCCGGGCGCGGTCGCCAACCAGGGCTTCTACTCGGACAACCCGGTCGAGGTCCGCATCAGTGGCGGCTACCACCAGACCGGTGTCTTCCTGAGCCGCCTGGCGAACCTGAACCGGATCGTGAACGTGTCCAAGCTCAAGATGCAGGGTGTCGACAGCAACCAGAAGGACGTCGCCTGGACGGTCCGCACCGACATGCTGCTGACGGCATACACGCAGGGCGCCGCCAACGCGCAACCCGCGGCGACCGACGCTGCGACGTCGCGCCCGCTGCAGGCCAACGCCGCCCAGGCGAAGGCTGCGGACGGCAAGGCAGCCCCGGCCAAGGCCGGCCAGTCCGGTGGTACCGCCAAGGCTTCCGCGGCAGGCGCCCCGGCCGGCAACGACAACCAGGGAGGGCGCTGATGAAGACGGTCCTTAAGGCACGGCCGGGCCTGGTCCCGGCGCTGCTGGCACTGACGCTGCTCCTGGGCGCGCTGCCGGTGGTCGCGGCCGACGAAGAGGCGCCCGCTGTGGCGACCGCTGCTGCGGCAGCGACGTCCCAGCCCGCCGAGGCGGCCGACCCGGGGACGAACGCCGAGGCCGCCGACGCGGCTCCGGCCGATGCCTCGCTGTCGCCTTCCCAGATCTCCGCGGACCGGATCAATGCGATCCGTGCCAACGAGTACTTCTACCAGTCGTACGGCAAGGGAGACCCGTTCGCCACGCTGGTGAACGGTGAATTCCAGCAGACCGGCGCCGCCGAACTGGTGGATGTCAACAGCGCCAGCCTGGTTGGCGTGATGTGGGGCCAGGACGATCGCTTCGCCCTGGTCGAGGACGGCGAAGGATTCGGTTACATCCTGCGCGTGGGCGACCAGGTCCGCAACGGCCGCGTCGTCAGCATCCGCAAGAATTCGCTCACCGCGCAGGTCACTCTGTACGGGATCACGAGCAACGTGGTCCTCAAGCTGGATAACCTGGAGGAGTAAGAGATGTTCCGCTGGTTCCGAAACGCTCGCTGCGCGGTCCTCGGCCTGTGCCTGCTGGCGGGTACGGGCGCCGCGCTGGCCCCGGCCGCCAACGCCCAGGCCCCGGATGCCGGCTACAAGACCCGGCTCATCTCCCTGGATGTCCAGGATGCCGAGATCGGCACCGTGCTCCGCTCCCTGGCCGGATACTCGGGCACCAACATCGTGGCTTCGCCCAAGGTCGTGGGCAAGGTCACGGTCAAGCTCGAGGACGTGCCCTGGATCGAGGCACTCCAGGTGATCCTGCGCGCCCACTCCTTCGACTACCTCGAGGAAGAGGGCATCTACCGCATCGACACCGCCGAGGCTCTCCGTCAGGAGAAGCTGGAGGGCCAGCGTGCCCGCAAGCAGGTGGAGGACCTCGAGGCCCTGCACCTGGGCATGGTGACGCTTAAGTACGCCAATGCGACCGAGGTCAAGGACGCGCTCGAGAAGATGCTGACCGAACGCGGCAACATCGACGTCGACGTGCGCACCAACAGCCTGCTGGTCAACGACGTGCAGACCAGGGTGAACCTGATCACCAACATGGCCGGCCAGCTCGACACGCGCACGCCGCAGGTGGAGATCAATGCCCGCCTGGTCGACATGGACTCGCGCGCCACGCGTGAGCTCGGCGTGAACTGGTCGCTGAACAACTTCCTCAGCCCGGGCAACAACCTGGGTGGAAGCCTGGCCATCGACAACCCGCTCCAGACGCCGTCCGGCGACCTCCGGGTCGGCACCGTTCAGGACTGGGGCGAACTGATGGTCAAGGTGCAGGCGCTGGAGAACGACAACCGCGCCCAGCTCATCAGCAACCCGGTCATCACGACCACCGACAACCGCGAGGCCAAGATCCTCGTCGGCCAGAAGATCCCCCTGATCGTGGCCGACCAGGCCGGCAACGCGATCACGCAGCTGACGACGATCGGCATCCAGCTGCGCGTGACCCCGCACATCAACAGCGAGAACCGGATCACGCTGGACATCCACAACGAGGTCAGCGACCTGTCCAGCCAGGCGACGGTCCAGGGCGGCGTCATCATCAACACCAGCGAGTCGGACACCCGCGTGCTGGTCGAGAACGGCGCCACCGCGATCATCGCCGGCCTGATCCGCAAGATCGACAGCCGGCTGGAGACGGGCGTGCCCGTGCTCAAGTCGCTGCCGGTGCTCGGCGCCCTGTTCCGCCACAGCTCGGACACGAAGGTCGACCGTGAACTGGTCATCTTCGTGACCCCGCGCATCGTGGACGACACGTATATGCAGCGGAAGGTGATCACCCCGGACTCGGCCGTGGAGATCAATCCTTCCCAGAAGATCAGCCGCTTCTAGGCTTCGCCGGCGCCCGGCGCCAGTGGACAGAGCCCCCCGGCCCGCGCCGGGGGGCTATTGCTTTGCCCTCCGACATTCCTGCTGGCACCGGCGTCCCCGTGTTGTAGGTTGTTCCCATGTGGACATCGTTCGTGGGATTCATGGCCAGCGGCAAGACGACCGTGGCCGATGCGCTGCAGGCGGCTACCGGCCGCCCGGTCGTGCATGTGGATGCCGCGGTCACGGCCAGGGCAGGCGCCACCATCGCCGAGATCTTCGCGCGCGAGGGCGAGGCCGCTTTCCGCGACCGCGAACTGGCCGAACTGGCCGCCCTCGACGCGGGCCGCAACCTCGTGGTCGATACCGGTGGCGGCCTCGTCGAGACCCCGGCCGCCACCGAACTGCTGCGTGAGCGCGGCGTCGTGATCTGGCTCGATGCCCCGTGGGAGATCCACCGCACCCGCCTGAAGGCCTGCCCGCCCGGCGAGCGGCCCCTGCTGGACAAACTGGGCTGGGCCGGGCTGGAGGAACTGTTCCGCCGCCGCCGGCGACTTTATGCCGCCGCTGCCGATTTCCGGTTGTCGGCCACCGTGGCGGACCCGGCGCTGCTGGCGCGCACCGCCATGCTGCGCAGCCTGGTCTGGTCGCGCCGTCCCGCGGAGCAGCGGCGATGAGGGTCGTGGCCGGGCGCTGGCGTGGCCGTCGCCTGCTGCCGCCGCCGGGCGACGCGATCCGCCCGACGGCCGATCGCGTCAAGGAGGCCCTGTTCAGCATCCTCGGTGCGCGGGTGGCCGGCGCCGTGTTCGTCGACCTGTGCTGCGGGACCGGGGCGCTCGGCATCGAGGCGCTCAGCCGCGGCGCCGGGCGGGCGATCTTCGTGGACGAGGCGAAAACCTCGCTGACGCTGGCCGGTGCGAACCTCGCGCGCTGCGGCGCCACCGAGGGCAGCTTCGCCCTGGAGCGCTGTGAAGCCCTGGCCTGGCTGGACCGCTGGAGCCCCGCCGACGGGTCACCCTGGCTGCTCGTGGCCGACCCGCCCTATCGCACACCCCTCGGAGCGCATATCATGGAGCGCCTGCTGGCACGACCGGCCTGGCCCGGCTGCCGGGCCCTGGCCGTGGAGCAGGGGTCCGAACACCTGGCCCCGCTGCCGGCCGACGACGCCTGGGAACTGCGGCGCTATGGCCAGGCCACCCTGGCGCTGTGGCTGGCGCCGGAAGACTGACCGGTTGGAAAGGGGCGAGCATGCACCGCCACGTGCTGTATCCGGGTTCATTCGACCCGGTGACGCTGGGCCACCTCGACCTGGTCGAGCGCGCCAGTCGACTGTTCGACCGCGTCACGGTGGTGGTTGCGGCCACCGGCAAGGCCGGCCTGCTCGAACTGGATGAACGCGTGGAGCTGTTCCGCGCTTCGGTTGCCGGGATGTCCGGGGTCGAGGTCGAGCCGTTCAGCGGCCTGCTCGTGGACGAGGTGCGGCGCCGCGGCGCCAGCGCCGTCGTGCGGGGCATCCGCACGCCGGGCGACTACGAACACGAATGGACGATGGCCGGCGTGAACGCCCTGCTCGCCGCCGATGTCGAATACGTCTACCTGCTGGCCCGGCCGCAACTGGCGGCCATTTCCAGCACGCTTGTCCGCGACGTGCTGCGCCACGGCGGCCCCCTCGACCGGCTGGTGCCGGAGCCGGTGGCGCGCGCGCTGGCCGGCCGCGACTTTTGACCCGATGAGCGTCGCTCCGGCGGCGTGACACGCGGCCCCAGGCCGCAACCCGCGGTTGACGCCGCGACCCGAGGAGTCCCGCGTGTTCCTGGACACAGCCATCATCACGATCGCCTCGGGCAAGGGCGGCGACGGCAAGGTCTCGACCCGGCGCGAGAAGTATGTGCCGCGCGGCGGCCCGGACGGCGGCAACGGCGGGCGCGGCGGCTCGGTCTGGCTGCTTGCCGATGCGCATCTGACGACATTGCTGGACTTCCGCTACCGGCGGAAGTACGAGGCCGAGGAGGGCCGGCAGGGCGGCGCGAACAACTGCACCGGCGCCGACGGGCACGACATCGAGATCAAGGTGCCGTGCGGCACGGTGGTCATCGACGAGGAAACCGGCGAGCAGATCGGCGACCTGGTCGAAGCAGGGGACCGGCTCTTGCTGGCCGAAGGTGGTCGCGGCGGCAAGGGCAACTGGGAATTCCGGAATGCCCGCAACCAGACGCCGATGAAGGCCACGCCGGGCAAGCCGGGCGTCGAGCGCGTCGTGCGCTTCGAGTTGAAGCTCATCGCGGACATCGCGCTGGTGGGCGAGCCCAACGCAGGCAAGAGCACGCTGCTGTCGGTGCTCACCGCGGCCCGGCCCAAGGTGGCCGACTATCCGTTCACGACGCTGGTGCCGAACCTCGGCATCGTCGACCTGGGCGACTACGCCAGTTGTACGCTGGCCGACATCCCCGGACTCATCGAGGGCGCGAGCGAAGGGCGGGGCCTGGGCCACGAGTTCCTGCGCCACGTCGAGCGGACGCGGGCTCTGCTGCTGCTGGTCGACCCGTCGACGGTCGAGCCGGCCGAGGCGCTCGGTATGCTGCGCGGTGAACTGGAGAGCTACGGCGGTCACCTGGCGCGGCTTCCGTTCGCGGTGGTCGTGACCAAGAGCGACGTCATGAACGACGAAGATGCGGCTGCGGCCCTGGCGAAGGCCCGACTCTGGGCGACGGCTGCGGGCGCGGTCGACACGCTGCAGATCTCGGCGGTGGCCGGACGCGGCCTGACCGAACTGCGGCACCTGCTGCGACGACTGAACGCCGGCTGAGCCGGCGACGTTTGCCGACGTCCTCCCGGACGGGATCCCGACCATCGTGAATGAACCGAAGCACGGGCGCACGCCTGCGCCCGCGGACTACCTGCTCCTCGAACGCGATCATGAACTGTGGCCGCCCCTCTGGCACCGCGATGTGGCGCCGCTCATCACGGCGCTGCATGTGCAGGGCGAGGCCTCCGTACTGACTCGCCCCTGCCTGGGCATCGTCGGCACGCGGAAACCGACGGCGCGCGGCCTCGAGGTCACGCGCGTGCTGGCGGGCCAGCTCGCGGCCGCGGGCTGGGTCATCGTCAGCGGCCTGGCGCGGGGCATCGATGCCGCCGCGCACCGCGGGGCGCTTGAGGCCGGCGGCAGCACGGTTGCCGTGATGGCCACCGGCACCGACCTCTGCTATCCCCAGGCGCACCGTGGGCTGTTGCGCGAGATCCGCGCGCGCGGATGCAGCCTGACGCCCTTCCCGGCGGGCACGCCCCCGCTCAAGCACCACTTCCTGGAGCGCAATCAGGTGCTGGCACTGGTGGTCCGCGGCGTGATCGTGGTCGAGGCGCCGCTCAAGAGCGGGGCCATGGTCACGGCGCGCGAAGCGGCCGACGCCGGCCGCGACGTGTTCGCGGTGCCGGGTCCGGTCGACGTCGACACGAGTCACGGCTGCCACCAGCTGCTGCGCGACGGCGCCTGCCTCGTGGAATCGGTGGCCGACGTGCAGGCCTGTTTCCAGACGCAGCTGACCCTGTTCCCGTGGGCGACGCCGTTGCCCGAGCCGAACCTGCCGGACCATCCTGCGGCGCGCTGGCTCTACGAACGGCTCGACCTGGGCGGCTGCGGGCGTGATGAATTGCGCCGCCAGTGGCCGGGCGACGAGCGCGGTTTCGTCGACGGCTTGTGCGCCCTCGAACTGGCCGGCCTCATCCACCGGTTGCCGGGAGGGCAGGTGGCCCGTAGACTCTGGACCGCCTGAGGGCTCGGCGCCATGCGGCGGGCCCGGGCGGCCGCTGCGCGCGCCGCGGCGGCCGCGAAACCCATCCCGCACGCCTACCGGAGGCACCACCCTGGCCTCGCCGGCCCGCCAGCGACTCGACTACGCGGCCCTGCGGACGCTCACCGCCCTGGCCGCGCTGCTGCCGCGCCGGGCCCTGCCGGCGCTGGGCCGCGGCCTGGGGGCGCTTGTCTGGCGGTGGCGCCTGTACCGCACGGCCGTGGTGCGCGACAACCTGCGCCACGCCTTCGGCGCCACCCACGACGACGCTGCCCGCGACGCCATCGCCGCCGGTTTCTTCCGCCACTTCGGCACCAACCTCATGGAGTTCCTGCTGCTCGGCCGGCTGTCCCGCGGGCAGTTGCGCGAGTGGGTCGACATCGAAGGGCTCGAGCACTACCACGCCGCGGCCGCCGACGGTCGCGGCGTCCTGCTCGTGACCGGGCATTTCGGCAACTGGGAGGTGCTGGCCGCCCGCCTCGGCGCCGAGGGCATCCCCGTCACGTTCCTCGGCAAGAGCCAGTCCAACCCGCAGGCCGACCGGATGCTGGCGGACCTGCGCGCGAGGGCAGGCGTGCGCATCATCCGCTCGGGCGGCCCGCTGAAGGAGATGGTCACGGCCCTGCGCCGGGGCGAGGTCATCGGGCTCGCCGCCGACCAGGACGCCGGCCCCGACGGCTTCTTCGCGACGTTCCTCGGACGGCCCGCCTCGTTCTACCGCGGGGCGGCCTACTTTTCCTGGAAACTGCAGGCACCCGTCATCAGCGGCATGATCTTCCGCCTGCCGGACGGCCGCCATCGCCTGGAACTGGGGCCGCCCTACAGGCCCGAGCCGGGGTGGGACGAGGCCACGGCCGTCGCCCGCCTTACGGAAATCTTCGTGCAACGTTTGGAAGAGGCCGTGCGTAGGGCGCCGGAGCAGTATTTCTGGACGCACCGGCGCTGGAAGACCCGTCCACCCGAGGAGTCGGCGTGATCGAAGTCAAGGACCTCGTCAAGAAGTACGGCACGCAGCGCGCGGTCGACGGCGTCTCGTTCTCCGTCGCGCGCGGCGAGTTGTTCGGGCTGCTCGGGCCCAACGGCGCCGGCAAGACCACCACCATCGGCGTGCTGTCGACCCTGTTGCGCGCCGACGGCGGGCAGGTGCGCATCGGCGGGCATGACGTCGCGACTTCGCCTGCGCAGGTGCGCAGGCTGATCGGCGTGGTGCCGCAGGAGATTGCGCTCTACACCGACCTCACGGCGCGGGACAACCTCATGTTCTGGGGCCGGCTCCATGGCCTCGGCGGCGCGGCGCTCAGTCGGCGCGTGGAGGAATTGCTGGTCATGGCCGACCTGGCCGACCAGGCCAAGCGCCGGGTCGATGCCTATTCCGGCGGCATGATGCGCCGTCTCAACCTGGTGGCCGGGCTCATCCACGAGCCCGAGGTGCTGTTCCTGGACGAGCCGACGGTCGGTATCGATGCGCAGGCCCGCAGCCGCATCCTCGAACTGATCGCAGGGCTCGGCCGGCAGGGCCTGACGGTCATCTACACGACGCACTACCTGGAAGAGGCCGAGCAGCTCTGCGACCGCATCGGCGTCATCGACCGCGGTAAGCTCGTGGCCCTGGGTGACAAGGAATCGCTGATCGGCCAGGTCGGCGACGTCGACCTCATCCGCTTGAGCCTGCCGGCGGCGGCGCATGCGGCCTTCGTCGAGGCCTGCGGCGCCTGGGCGGATTGCTCGGGTGTGGGCGAGCGCCGCGGCAAGGTCGAGGTGCGCGCGGTGGACGGCGGCCGGCTGCTGCCGCGCATCCAGGAGTGGTTGCGCGCGAATGACCTGCCGGTCGAGCAACTGGAGATCGAGCGCCCCAACCTCGAGACGCTGTACCTCAACCTGACGGGCCGCGGCCTTCGGGAAACCGCCCCATGACGCGCCTGTGGATCTTCGCGGGGCGCGACCTGCGTCGCATGGCAGCTGACCGTCGCGCCCTGGTCATCAACCTGGTGCTGCCGCTCGTGCTCACCTCGGTCATGGGACTGTCGTTCGGCGGCGGCGTGTTCGGCAAGAAGGGCATCAGCGCCATCCCGGTCGCGCTGGTGGCCGGCGACATGCCCGATGCGCTGCGCGACCGACTGCTAGCGGGCCTGGAGGAGTCGGGCTTCTTTGCGCCGGTGTGGGCCGACTCGCTGCAGGCCGATACGCTTGTGCGCGCCGGCGACGTGGCTGCCGCCATCGTGCTGCCGCCAAAAGCGCTGCAGACCTTCTTCAGCGGCGATTCGCTCACCGTGGGTGTCTGGAAGGACCCGTCGAGCGAGGTCAAGGCGGGCATCGTTCAGGAGATCGTCCAGCGCGGCGTGTTGCGCGTGCAGGCCGGCGAAGCCGCCTTCCGCGCCCTCTGGCCCGAGGACTACCGGCCTTCGGCCGCCGATTCGTCCGCCCTCGAAGACCTGTTCACGGGCGGCTTCGACAGCATCTGGCGGAACCTGCGGGAACCGGAAAGGGATGATACCCCTGGACGCGCTGCCGAGTTCCTGGCGCGGCAGGTCGACCACCAGCTGGCGCTCAGCCGTGTCCTGGCCAGGCCCGGCGTCAACCTGGTCGTGGCCGACAAGGCCCCGTCATCCGACGAGGACGGGCGCGAGTCGAACCTGTTCGACTACTTCCTGCCGAGCTTTGCCGTCTTCTTCCTGATGTTCGCCGTGGCTGCCGGCGCCCGCGATCTCCACCGCGAACGTGCACGCCGCACGTTGCAGCGCCAACTGCTGGCCCCCGGCTCGCCCTGGCCGGTGGTGGCCGGCAAGTGGGTCGCCTCCGTGGCGCAGGGCGTCATCATGCTGTCGGTGCTGCTGGTCGCCGGCGCGCTCCTGTTCCGCGTGAACCTCGGGCCCGATCCCTGGACGCTGCCCGTGGTCGTGCTGCTGACCTGTACCGCCGCTTCGGGCGTCTTCATGCTGCTGGCGATGCTGGTGCCCTCCGAGAAGGTCTTCGACAACCTCAGCACGGCCGTGGTCCTCATCTCGGCCATGCTGGGCGGGAATTTCCTGCCGATCGACAACATGCCCGGCTGGACGCGCGCCGCCGGCCAGTTCGTCTTCAACTACTGGGCCAACCTCTCGTTCACGCGCGTGATCGGGGACAACGGCTCGCTGGGCGCCATCACGACGCCGCTGACCGTTCTCTTCGTCGCCAGTGTGGTGCTGCTCGCGGCGATCGTGCTGCTGTTCAACGCGCGCGTGCGCCGGGGAGGCTGGGCATGAACCCGCAGGTGATCGGCGCCATGGTCCGACTTCGCCTGCTGCGTGTCGTGCGCGACCGCGGCGGACTGATCTGGCTCCTGGTGATGCCCATGGTCTTCTCGTACCTGATGGGCCTGCTGATGGGTGACTGGAGCGGCAGCGGCCAGCCGTCGCGCCGCAAGATCATCGTCTCGGACCGCGATGGTGGCGCGGCAGTCGCCATGCTGCTGGCCCCGGTGCGCGCGCACGAACGCTTCGAGGTCGTGCTCGCCGACACCGCCGTGGGCGATGCCGGCGCCCGGTCCCTGGTCGACGACGGCAAGGCCAGCGCCGTCCTGCAGATCCCGGCCGGCTTCAGCGCGGCGCTGGCCGGCGGCGCGGCCGTCGACCTGCGACTCACCATCGACGGCAACCGGCTGGGCAGCCAGACCGCGCGCACGCTCATCGACAAGTCGCTGGTCCGCCTGACCACCGCCGGCGCCGCGCTGAGCCTGGTGTCCGCACCGGGACAGGAGGTCCCGCGCGACGGGGCCGCCGGTTTCGACGAAGCGGCCTTCGTGGACGCCTGGGAGTCGCCGCGCGTGCGCCTGCGCGCCGAGACCCTGGGGCGCCTGCCCACCGACGACTGGGGCCTGACGCGGTCCGCGCAGCACGTGGGGCCGGCCTACGTCCTGTTCTTCATGCTGATGTTCATGATGGTCTCGGCCAAGGATCTCGTGCAGGAGCGGCAGGACCGCACCCTGGCGCGACTCGTCATCAGCCGCGCCAGTGCCTTCGACCTGGTGGCGGGCTACTTCCTCGGTGGACTGGCCGTCGGGCTGGTGCAGGGCGCCATCCTGCTGGTGATGAACGCGGTGGCCTTCAAGCTCGACTACGGCGATTCGCCGGCGGCGCTGGCGGCGGTCGTGGTCCTGTTCGCGGCCTTCGCCTCGGCGGCTTCGATCCTGCTCGGCACGCTGGCGCGCTCGGGCGCGCAGGCCGACGGCCTGGGCACCGGCCTGACAATGACGCTGGGAGCCATCGGCGGCCTGTGGTGGCCGCTCGAGGTGGTCCCGGCGTTCATGCAGGCCATCGGCAAGGCGCTGCCCACCGGCCAGGCGATCACGGCCTTCCACGGCCTGGTCGGGCGGGGATGGGGCGTGGCCGAAACGGTGCCGCTGCTGGGCGGGCTGTTCGCCTGGTTTGCCGTCGTGTTCGCCATCGCCGCCTGGCGGCTGCGGCGGCAGGTAGCAGCCTAGTTCGTCTGGAATCCGATGTTCGGTCCCTGGTTCGGCTGCCCCGCCAGCTTGATCTCGCCGTAGGTCTGCTCGAAACGCTCCACGTTCACCGCGAGCGACTTCTGCAGCGCCTTGGCCGACTGCGGCGTCATGATGATGCGCGCGTGCACCTTGCTCTTGGGCAGGCCGGGCACCAGTCGCGCGAAGTCGAGGATGAACTCGTGGGGGCTGTGCGAGATCAGCGTCAGGTTGCTGTAGATCCCCTCGGCTTCCTTCTCGCCCAGGTCCAGGGTGATGCGCTGCTGCTGCGGGGGATTCTTGCTGTCCATGTGAAACTCCTGGCTGGTAAAAGGCGCCCTGCCCGCGCGCCCGGCTGCGTTGACACCCGCAGGGGCGGGTGGTAGGTTGCCGACGGCCGCCTGGCCGTCGGTGAAACCGGCATTGGCATCGATTCCCGAACCCACAAGAAAGCGTTCATGAACGCGCCTGACAAGTCCCGGCCGAATGGCAAGTCCCCGTCGAACGGCACGCCCCGGTCGAACGGCACGCCCCTGCCCGTCGGCACGCCCGCCGACGCCGCGTCGTCCGCCTCGCTCGAACGCATCGCCGGCCGCCGCCTGGCCGTGGTCGGCGACGCGATGCTCGACCATTTCGTCTGGGGCAGCGTCGACCGCATCAGCCCCGAGGCTCCGGTGCCGGTCGTCCGCGTCCGCGAGGAGACCTGGAAGCTGGGCGGGGCGGCCAATGTCGCGGCCGGCATCCGTGCGCTGGGTGCCGCCGCTGTCTTCTACGGCCTCTGCGGTCGCGACGAGGCCGCTGCCACGCTGCGCCGCCTGCTCGCCGAGCGCGGCATCTCGCCGGACGGCCTGGTGGCCGACGACGCGCGGCCGACCACGCTCAAGACGCGCATCATCGCGCACCACCAGCAGGTCTGCCGCACCGATCGCGAACACGACGGCGAGATCGATGCCGCCGGCATCGCCGCACTCGTGAAGGGCCTGCGCGAAGGCGGCCCGTTCGACGGCATCGTGCTGAGCGACTATGGCAAGGGTGTGCTCACCAACCATTCGCTGCCGGCGCTGATCGCGGCGGCGCGCGAGGCCAACGTGCCGCTCGTTGTCGACCCGAAGCGGGGCGACTACACGAAGTACCGCGGCGCGACCTCGCTGACGCCGAACCAGCGCGAAGCCGAACTGGCCTGCGGGCACGCCATCACCGGGCCGGAAGACCTGCAGCGCGCCGGCCGGCGCCTGTTGGAAATGACGGAGGCCGACGCGGTCCTCATCACGCGCGGCGAGCACGGCATGGCCCTGTACCTGAAGGACGGCGCCGAGCACCACCTGCCGGCCGTCGCGACCACGGTCTTCGACGTGACCGGCGCCGGCGACACCGTCATCGCCGTCTACACGACCTGCCTGGCGGCAGGGGCTGGGCATCTCGAGGCGGCCCGGCTGGCGAACCACGCCGCCGGGCTGGCCGTTCGCGAACTGGGCACCGCCGCCGTGACGCTCGACCAGCTGCGCGGCGTGCTTCCGAAGGGCGGCGCACGATGACGGCACCGGCCGGGCGCGGCGTGGTCCTGGAGCGCGGTGAACTGGCGGGCTGGGCGGCTGCCCACCACGCGGCCGGCCGCACGATCGCCTTCACGAACGGCTGCTTCGACCTCGTCCATGTGGGGCACCTCGAAAGCCTGCGGCAGGCGGCCGCCGGCGCCGACGAATTGATTGTCGCTCTCAACAGCGACGCCTCGGTGCGCGGCCTGAAGGGGCCGGGCCGTCCGATCCTGCCGGAGTCGGCCCGCGCAGCGCTTATCGCCGCCTTGCGACCGGTTTCCGCGGTGACCATATTCGCCGAACCGACACCGCTGGAGACCATTCTCCTGATCCGGCCGGACGTGCTCGTCAAGGGGTCCGAGTACGCGGACGCCGACATCGTCGGCGCCCGTGAAGTCCTTGCCGCCGGGGGTCGCGTGCTGCGCGTGCCCATGGTGCCGGGCTGGTCGACCTCGCAGATCATCGCCGCGATCAGGCAACTTCCCTGACCGCGGCGTTCCGGTTATGGCCGGAATCCAGAGGGGACGGCATGAGCAGGGTCAAGGTCATCATCCTGGGCGCCGCCGGGCGCGATTTCCACAACTTCAACTGCGTCTACCGGAACAATCCCGCCTACGATGTGGTCGCCTTCACGGCCACGCAGATTCCCGACATCGACGGCCGGCGCTACCCGGCTTCGCTGGCCGGGCCGCACTATCCCGAGGGCATCCCCATCGAGGACGAGTCCGCGCTGCCGGAGCTGATTGCCCGCACCGGCGCCGAGATGTGCGTCATGGCCTACAGCGACCGCTCGTACCAGCAGGTGATGAGCCTCGCGTCGATCGTCAATGCGGCGGGCGCCGACTTCACGATGCTGGGCGAGCGCCTGACCGAACTGAAGAGCACGAAGCCGGTCATCAGCGTGGGCGCCGTGCGCACGGGCTGCGGCAAGAGCCAGACCAGCCGCCGCATCTGCGAGATCCTGCGCAAGGCGGGCAAGAAGGTCGTCGCCGTGCGGCACCCGATGCCCTACGGCGACCTCGAGGCCCAGCGCGTGCAGCGCTTCGCCACCATCGCCGACCTGGCCAAGCACAACTGCACCATCGAGGAGATGGAGGAGTACGAGCCGCACGTGGCCGTCGGCGGCGTCATCTACGCCGGCGTCGACTACGAGGCCATCCTGCGCGAGGCGGAGAAGGAAGCCGACATCATCCTCTGGGACGGCGGCAACAACGACACGCCGTTCTTCAAGAGCGACCTGCACATCGTCGTGGCCGACCCGCACCGCGCGGGGCACGAGAACTCGTACTACCCCAGCGAGACCAACGTGCGGCTGGCCGACGTCGTCGTGATCAACAAGGTCGTCGAGGCCGAGTTCGAGAACATCGAGGCCGTGCGCGGCTACATCCGCGAGAGCAACCCGAAGGTGATCATCATCGACGCGGCGAGCCCGCTGACCATTACCGGCGCGGTCGATCTGGCCGGCAAGCGCGTGCTCGTGGTCGAGGACGGCCCGACGCTGACGCACGGCGACATGAAGTACGGCGCCGGTGTGGTGGCCGCGCTGCGCCTGGGCGCCGGCGAGCTGGTGGACCCGCGCCCCTGGGCGAAGGGCCGCCTGGCCGAGACGTTCGAGAAGTACCCGGACATCGGCACCCTGCTGCCGGCGATGGGCTACGGCGACGAGCAGAAGGCCGACCTCGAGGCGACGATCAACGCCGTCGAGTGCGATGTGGTGGTCATCGGCACGCCGATCGACCTTACCCGCATCGTGAAGATCAACAAGCCCACCGTGCGCGTGGGTTACGAGCTCCAGGAGATCGGCTCGCCGAACCTGGAACAGGTGCTGGCCCGGTTCCTCGGCTAGCGGTACCATCCGAAGTATGTCGGCAGAAGCGGCCGGACGGCGATCCCGTCCGGCCGCCAACCCCCCACCGGGAGGAAGTGCGTGAATATCCACGAGTACCAGGCGAAGGAAATCTTCGCTCGCCACGGTCTGCCGGTTCCGCCGGGCTCCGTGGCCACGACCGTCGGCGAGGCGGTCGCGCTGGCGGGCAAGTTCGGCCTTCCGGTGATGGTCAAGTCGCAGGTGCTGACCGGCGGCCGCGGCAAGGCGGGCGGGGTCAAGTTCTGCAAGACGATCGACGACGTGAAGGAAAACGCGTCGAAGATCCTCGGCATGGACATCAAGGGCCATATCGTGCGCAAGGTGCTGGTCACGCCCGCGCTGGACATCGCCAGCGAGTACTACGTCGGCATGCTCATCGACCGCACCTCGCAGCGCGTGCTGCTGATGTGCAGCGCCGAGGGCGGCATGGAGATCGAACAGGTGGCCAAGGACAAGCCCGAGGCCATCCTCAAGCTGGCCATCGACCCGCGCTACGGCCTGCTCGACCACGAAGCCCTCGAGCTCGGCCTTAAGATGTGCCCGGGCGACGTCAAGAAGGCCCGGCAGCTGGCCTCGGCGATGCAGAAGCTGTACGTCGTGTTCCTGGCCGCCGATGCCAGCCTGGCCGAGATCAACCCGTTCATCTTCACGCCGGACGGCATCGGCCACGCCATCGACGGCAAGGTCAGCTTCGACGACAACGCCATGTATCGCCACGCCGACTACGAGGCGCTGCGCGACGTCGAGGCCGAGGATCCCGCCGAGCGCCAGGCGCGCGAGGCGAACCTCAGCTTCGTGAAGCTGGAGGGCAACGTCGGCTGCCTGGTCAACGGCGCCGGCCTGGCCATGGCCACCATGGACCTGGTGAAGTACTACGGCGGCCAGCCGGCGAACTTCCTGGACATCGGCGGCAGCTCGAATCCCGAGAAGGTCGTCAACGCCCTCAGGATCATCCTGCAGGACAAGGCCGTGAAGGTCATCCTGTTCAATATTTTCGGCGGCATCACGCGCTGTGACGACGTCGCCAACGGCATCATCAGGGCCACCGAGATGATGAGCATCGACGTGCCCATCGTCGTGCGGTTGACCGGCACGAACGAGGCCGAGGGCCGCGCCCTGCTGGCCAAGACGAAGCTCCACCCGGCCGAGACCATGGACGAAGCGGTCCAGAAGGCGATCGAGCTCGCTGGCAAGGGTGCGTAGTCAGGCTTCAACGCGCGGGCCCATCACGGCCCGCTGCCCATAAGGAGAGTTTCGTCATGGCGATTTTCGTCGACAAGAACACCCGGGTCGTGGTGCAGGGCATCACCGGTCGCGACGGCGGGTTCCACACGCGCGAGATGATGGCCTACGGCACGAAGGTCGTGGCCGGCTGCACGCCGGGACGCGGCGGCCAGAAGTTCGAGGACAAGGTTCCCGTGTTCGACACGGTGCGCGAAGCGGTGGCCAACGAGGGCGCCAACACGGCGGTCATCTTCGTGCCGCCGTCCGGTGCGTCGGGCGCGATCATGGAAGCGGCCGACGCCGGCTGCAAGCTCGTCGTCTGCATCACCGAGGGCGTGCCCACGGTCGACATGGTCAAGGTCATGCCCTACCTCAAGGAGCGCGGCGTGCGCCTGGTCGGGCCGAACTGCCCGGGCCTGCTGGCCCCCGGCATTGCCAAGCTGGGCATCCTCCCGGCTTCCATCGTCAAGGAAGGCCCCGTGGGGCTCGTCAGCCGCAGCGGCACGCTCACCTACGAGGTCGTGTTCCAGCTGACGGCCGCCGGCATCGGCCAGACCACCTGCCTCGGCATCGGCGGCGACCCGATCATCGGCACGAACTTCCTCGACGCCATCGAGGCCTTCAATGCCGACCCGGCCACCGAGGCCTTCGTGATGATCGGCGAGATCGGCGGCGATGCGGAGGAGAAGGCGGCGGCCTACATCAAGGCCCACGTCAAGAAGCCGGTCGTCAGCTTCATTGCCGGCCAGACTGCGCCCCCGGGCAAGCGGATGGGCCATGCCGGCGCTATCGTCTCCGGCGGTACCGGCACGGCGGCGGAGAAGAAGAAGGCGCTCAACGACGTCGGCATCCCGGTGGCCGAGCGGCCGATGGACATCGTGCCGCACCTGAAGAGCATCTGGAAGCGGTAGGGCGCCGCCCTGCCCGGGTCATGAGCGAGGGGCCGGCCGATACTTCGGCCGGCCCGCTCGAATCCCCGCAAGACCGCAAGCGACACGAAAGAGGAAGACGAAGCGATGCAGCAGACCTACTTCATGATCAAGCCCGAGATCGTCCGCGCCGGCACCCATGTGGGCGACATCCTGGCCATCGTCAACCGCGCCGGCTTCAGGATCACCGGCCTGGCGATGCGGCCGCTCGACCGCCCGCTGGTGGAGGATTTCTACGGTGAGCACCGCGAGCGCGGCTTCTACAAGGACCTCTGCGACTACATCTGCAGCGGTCCGGTGGTCACGATCCGCCTCGAGCGCGAGAACGCCGTCCTGGCCCTGCGCGCGCTGATCGGCGCCACGAACCCGGCCGACGCCGCCGTCGGCACGGTGCGCAGCCTGTACGGGGAATCGCTGCAGTTCAATGCCGTCCATGCCTCGGCCAATCCCGAGGATGCGGCGCGTGAACTGAAACTCATTTTCGGTTAGGCTCCGGACCGCCCGGCAGGGGGCGGCCGGGGCCCGCCGGGCCCGGTCTTGACACCCGCCGGGGCGCTATTAAGGTTTGTCGTTCGCAAAAAGGCGCACCGGACATGATTCTGGACCTCGACAGGACCCCTCTGGGCCGTAGCACGCTGGAACTCTCCGGATCGGTAGAGCTCGGGCTGGGCGAAGGCCGCGCGCCGGAAACGGCGCTCAGCGGCGAACTTACGATCCAGAACCTGGAGAGCCGCGTTCTGGCTTCCGGAACGTTGCAGGCCTCCGGCACAGCTGAGTGCGCGCGCTGCCTGGCTTCTTTCCGGATCGACTGGGACGTGCCGGTGGACTTCATGGTCCTGCGGGACGTGCACTCGGAGGAAACCGAGGGCGAGACCCTGTTGATCCTGCAGCGCGACGGCGAGGTCGAACTTGCCGAATCGCTGCGTGAGTTCGCGGCCCTGGCGTACCCGCAGTCGACGGTCTGCCGTGAGGACTGCCGCGGGCTGTGCGCGTCGTGCGGCGCCGACCTGAACAACGGGCCCTGCGGCTGCGTCGAGGAACCGATCGACCCGCGGTGGGCCGGGTTGCCCTGAACGGGTTCATGACAGAGACTGGTGAAGTGCCGGCCCGGCCGGTCGTACGTTCGTAACCGGAGGCGTTCCATGGCTGTCCCACGCAAAAAGACTTCGCAGTCCCGCAAGGGCCTGCGCCGGGCCAACTGGCACCTGACCAAGCCCGATCCGAACAAGTGCCCGCATTGCAGTGCGCCGCGGTTGCCCCACCGCGTCTGCCGCGAGTGCGGCTACTACGGCGACCGCGAAGTCCTGGTCGTCGAGAAGTAGCTTCCGGGCGTCGGGAAGCGGCAATACGGAACCGGGCCGGGAGCATCCCGGTCCGGCCTTGAACCGGGCCACCGGAGTGTCCAGCCAGCTGGGCCCCTGCCGGAGTCGGGGCCCGCACCGGCAGGGAGGTCGGCTCCGTGGACGATAGCAGGCCCGTCATTGCGGTCGACGCCATGGGTGGCGACCACGGTCCGCAGGTCGTCGTGCCCGGCGCCATCGCCGGCCTGACCGCCGCTTCGCCCTACCGCCTGGCCCTGTACGGCGACGAAACGCGCATCCGTGAAGCCCTCGCCGGCCTGCCCGTCGAGGGCCTTCCCGTGTCTGTCGTTGCCTGCACGCAGGATATCGAGATGGGCGAGGAACCGGCCGCGGCCATCCGCAACCGTCCCGACAGCCCGATCGTGCGCGCCATGACCGACCAGAAGCAGGGCCGCGTGAAGGCTGTCATCTCGGCCGGCTCCACCGGCGCCATGGTCGCGGCCAGCCTGATCATCCTCAAGCGGCTGCCCGGTGTCGACCGGCCCGCCATCGCCACGCGCATCCCCACGGTCAAGGGTGAACTGCTCCTGCTCGACGCCGGGGCCAACACGGAGTGCACGGCCGACCACCTGGTCAGTTTCGCGCACATGGGATCACTGTTCGCGCGCGAGGTGCTTGGTGTCGCTTCGCCTGCGGTCGGACAGCTGAACATCGGCGGCGAATCAAAGAAGGGCACGAAGGTCAACATCGAGACCTGGGAGCGCCTGTCGCAGTCGGGCCTGAACTTCATCGGGAACATCGAGGGCAACCAGCTCATGCTCGGGCCCTGCGATGTCGTCGTCACGGACGGCTACACCGGCAACAACACGTTGAAGGTGGTCGAGGGCTTCGCCCGTTTCATGGGCGCGCTCAGCAAGCGGCCCGACCTGACCGACCAGGAACGCGCCGCCTTCGCGCCGGTGCTCGGGTTCCTCGGACGCCAGTTCTCGTACGAGGTGTACGGCGGCGCCATGCTGCTCGGCGTTTCCGGCGTCAGCATCATCGCCCACGGGCGCAGCAGTTCGCGCGCCATCGCCAGCGCCGTGCGGGAGGCCTGGGAGCAGGTCCGCTATGACCTGCCCGGCAAGCTCGCCGCGGCCGGCGCCTGAGTCGCGCAGCGTCCCCAACGGAGGCACCATGGAAAACAAGCTTCACAGCGTTCCCATGATTTTCCCCGGCCAGGCGTCGCAGGCCGTGGGCATGGCCCGCGACCTCGCGGCGCAGGAGGGGCCGGCCGGCGAGTTCCTGCGCGGGGTCGACGGCGTGCTCGGCTACGGCCTGACGCACATCATGTTCGAGGGCCCGCTGGAGACGCTCACCGAAACCCACCACGCACAACCGGCGATCCTCGCGCATTCGCTGGCGGTGGTGCTGGCATTGCGTGAACGCGGGATCGTGCCTTCACTGGTGGCCGGCCATTCGATCGGCGAGTACAGTGCGGCGGCGGCGGCCGGCGCCCTCAGCCCGGCCGACGCGTTGCGTGCGGTCAGGCGCCGCGGTGAACTCATGTTTGCCGCCGGCACCGAGACGCCCGGCGCCATGGCGGCGGTCATGGGACTGGGGGCGGACAAGGTCGCCGAAGTTTGCCGCGAAGTCGGCGCGCAGCATGGCGTGGTCGTGCTGGCGAACCACAACTCCGACGCGCAGGTCGTCATCTCGGGCGAGGTCGCCGCGGTGGCCGCTGCCGGCCCGGCGTTGACGGCCGCCGGTGCCAAGCGCGTCATCGCCCTGAACGTGAGCGGCGCCTTCCACTCGCCGCTGCTCGAAGGAGCGGCGGCCGGCTTCCGCGCGTTCCTGGCCACGCTCTCCATCGGCGATCCGCAGGTGCCGCTGGTGGCAAACGTCAGCGCACGGCCGGTGACGACAGCCGCCGCCCTCGGCGACGGTTTCGGGCGGCAGCTCGTGTCGGCCGTCCGCTGGCACGAGACCATGGAGTTCATCGCCGGCGGGGCCGGCAGCGGAACGCCGCCGCCGTTCGTGCTGGAGGTGGGGCCGGGCAAGGTCCTGACGGGCCTGGCGCGGCGGGCCTACCCCCAGACACAGTTCATTCCCGTCGGCACCGTCGACGAAATCGAAGCCCTGCCGGCCCTGCTGGCGGGCGGCCACTGAACCCGATCTGGAGCCGATCATGAGCCAGGGAGCCGTCATCGTCACCGGAGCCAGCCGCGGGATCGGCGAGGCCATCGCGCGGGAACTGGCCGCCGCCGGGATGCCGCTGGTGCTGGTCGCCCGGTCGGCTGAAAAGCTGGAATCGCTCGCGACGGAACTCGGCGGCCCGGACAAGTGCCTGGCCTGCCCGGGCGACATCGGCAGCTGGGAGGACGCCCAGCGCATCGCCACCGCCGCGCAGGCGGCGTTCGGGAGCATCTACGGGCTGGTCAACAACGCCGGCGTCACCCGCGACGGGCTGATCGTGCGCATGACCCCCGAGCAGTGGCAGGCGCCGCTCGACGTCAACTTGAATGGTACCTTCTACTTTACAAGGGCGGTGGCCCCCATTATGATGCGGCAGCGTCAGGGGCGGATCGTCAACATCACCTCTGTCATCGGGTTGACGGGGAACGCCGGACAGGCCAACTATGCGGCCTCGAAGGCGGGCATCATCGCCCTGACGAAATCGGTCGCCAAGGAACTCGGGAGCCGCAATGTGACGTGCAATGCGGTGGCGCCGGGGTACATTGTCACCGACATGACCGCCGATCTGCCGGAGAAAGTCCGGCAGGACATGCTCGATCGCATCCCGCTCAAGCGCTTCGGCGAGACGCGGGACATCGCCGGCGTCGTGAGGTTCCTGTTGTCACCGGAGGCCGCGTACATCACCGGGCAGGTCCTGGTGGTGGACGGGGGCATGATCGGCTAGTAGTGAGTTCGCAGGGGACAGCGATACACGGTCCCTTTTCTGAGTAGATCAGTGAAGTAGAGAGTCACAAGAACCAGAACCCCCGGAGGGTACACCGACATGGCGTCGATCCAGGAACAGGTTTACGAGATCATCCAGCGCAAGCTCTCGGTCAACCCCGAGCAGATCACCCCCGAGGCCTCGTTCACCGAGGACCTGGGCGCCGACTCGCTGGACACCGTCGAGCTGGTGATGGACCTCGAGGAGCAGTTCAACATCACGATCCCGGAAGAGGATCAGGAGAAGCTGCGCACCGTGCAGGACGCCATCGACTATCTCGAAGCCAACCTCGAGTAGCGTCCCGCGGTCCGGACGGACGGGTGTCTTTTTCGCGGCACCCGCAGGTCCCCCCGGGGGCGCGTTCGGCGCTGCCCGGGTGAACCCGAAGGTTCCCGGTCGCCTGCTGGCGCCCGGGAGGCCGGAATTCACGGAGGTAGCGCCTTGGCCGCGCGTTCTGTCGTCGTTACGGGAATGGGCATGGTCACGGCCGTCGGTCTTGACCGCGAGACCAGCTGGGCGGCCATGCTTGCCGGCCAGGGCGGCGTTGCGCCGCTGCAGGGTTTCGAGAACGTGTCCGATTACAAGACCACGTTCGCGGCCCAGGTCAAGGGTCTGGACCCCGAGACCATCATGGACCCGAAGGAGGCCCGCAAGGCCGACCGCTTCGTCCACCTGGCCATGGCCGCCTCCGCGCAGGCGATGGAGCAGGCCGGGCTGGCCGATGCCACAGGGGTCAAGGCGCCCGCCGACCCGTTCCGCGCCGGCGTCATCATCGGCTCGGGCATCGGCGGCATGATCACCTTCGAGGAACAGCACAGCAAGCTGGTGGCGCGCGGCCCGCGCGCGGTGTCGCCGTTGTTCATCCCGATGATGATCGGCGACATGGCGGCCGGACTCGTCTCCATCCGCTACGGCTATCGCGGCGCAAACTTCTGCACCGTCAGCGCCTGTGCCTCCGGTGGGCATGCGATCGGCGCGGCGTTCGACCAGATCCGCCTCGGCAAGGCCGACGTCATGATCTGCGGCGGCACCGAGGCTGCCGTGAGCCCGATGGCGCTCAGCGGTTTTGCGAACATGAAAGCCCTGTCTTCGCGCAACGACGAACCGCATCGCGCCAGCCGGCCGTTCGACCGCGACCGCGACGGCTTCGTGCTCGGCGAGGGTGCCGGCATCATCATCCTCGAGTCCGAGGAACATGCCCTGGCGCGCGGCGCCACCATCCATGGACGCATCTGCGGCTATGGCATGACCGGCGACGCCTACCACATGACGCAGCCCGACAACGACGGCGTCGGCGCCATCGGCTCCATGCGCGGGGCGCTGGCCGACGCCGGGCTTCGCCCCGAGCAGGTCGGCTACATCAACGCGCACGGCACGTCGACGCACTTCAACGACATGGTCGAGACACGCGCCATCAAGCAGGTCTTCGGGGAGCATGCGAAGCAGCTGAAGATCAGCTCCACCAAGTCCATGATCGGCCACCTGCTCGGCGCCGCCGGCGGCGTCGAGGCCGTGATCACGGTGATGGCGCTGCGCGACGGCGTGCTGCCGCCCACGATCAACCTCGAGAACCCGGACCCGGAGTGCGATCTCGACTCCTGCCCGAATACGGCGGTGAAACAGAAGGTGGCGTATGCCCTGTCGAACTCGTTCGGGTTCGGCGGTCACAACGTCACGCTCTGTTTCGGCGCCCGGGGGTAGACGGAAGGACGGGATCGTCGGCCCATGCGCTGGACTTCGATTTTCCAGGCAATCCTGGGCCGCCGCAGCCGTGCGGTTGTCATCGCTCCCGGCGGGGACGACGGCACCGCCATTGACGAAGCCAGTCTGCTTGCCCTCGAGGAGAAGATCGACTACAGCTTCGTCGATCGCACCCTGCTGGCCAACGCGCTTCTCCACCGCTCCCATGTCCACGTCACCGGACAGGAACGCGGCAGCTCGAACGAGCGGCTCGAGTTCCTCGGCGACGCCGTGCTCGGCCTGATCGTCAACGAACACTTGTACCGCCATTTCGGCGACTGCTCCGAGGGCGACCTGACCAAGATGAAGTCGCTTCTGGTCTGCGGCGCCTGCCTGTCCGAGGTGGCCGGAGAGCACGACCTGGGCGTGCATATCCTCATGAGCAGGAGTGAAGCGGCGACCGGTGGGCGGGAGCGCTCCTCGATCCTCGCCGACACCACCGAGGCCATCATCGGAGCCGTCTACCTGGACGGCGGCCTCGAAGCGGCCCGCGGGGTCATCCAGAGGATCCTGCTGGATGGTGCGGACCGTGTCCTCACCAGCCGCTCCGAGCGCAACTACAAGAGCCGCCTCCAGGAACTGATCCAGGCCGAGCACAAGACGCCGCCCCGGTACCGCGTGGTGGCGGTGGAAGGCCCGGATCACGACCGTGTGTTCCGGGTGGCCGTCTCGTTCGACGGTCGCGTGCTCGGGGTGGGGGAAGGCCGCAACAAGAAGGCCGCGGAGCAGACCGCGGCGGCGGCGGCGCTGGCTGCGCTGGAACAAGGTCAGGGTTTCCCGGGTTCTGCCGATTCCTGAGTCGTACCCGCCCGCGGCAGCGGCCGCCCGCGCCGACCCGAAGGAGTCCTGGTGCGCATTATTCTCCTGCTGGCCGTGTTCGGACTGACCCTGTCGGTACAGCCATCGTCGGCCGCCGCCCTGCCGGAAGACCCGGCCGGCGGTGCCGCCGCCGTTGCCGAGCCCGACGAGAACGTTCCCTACGGCGTCGCCGCGAGCTGGCTGCTCGGCCACCGGTTGCTCGCCGAAGGCCGCACGGCGGACGCTCTGCCGTTGCTGCACCAGGCCTACCGTTCGCAGCCCGAAGCGACGACCATCGCACTGGATTTCCAGGCGGCCCTGGCCGCCGAGGGCTACCTGCGGGACGCCCTGACCGTCATGGACAAGCTCGTCCTCGACTTCCCCGATTCCACTTCGTTCAGGCTGCGCCGTTCCAGCCTGCTGGCGCGGAGCGGCAACGATGCCGGCGCGTTGGCCGACCTGCGCCAGTTGAGGGCCCAGGGCGACGAGTCGCTCGCCCTGCTCGTGGCGGAGGCTGCACTGCTCGACGAAGGCGGCAAGACCGATCGCGCACTCGAACTGCTGCGCGAAGGCGTGGCTCGCAGCCCGGAAGCCGCGGGCGACCTCTACCTCGAGATGGCCGGTATCCTGCAACGCCGATCCCGGACCGCCGAACTGGCGCCGTGGATGGCCGAGGCGATCGCGGTGGCCCCGGACCGCCCGGCGCTCTGGTTGGTGCGCCTGCGCGCCCTGGCGGCCGAGGGCCACGACACCGAAGCTGCGGCCGCGGCCCGCGAAGCCGATCTCCGTTTCGGCACCGGCGCTGCGACGCCGGGGTTCGGCGACGGGGAAAGTGCAGTGGACACAGGCGAGGACCTGCCTGCCGATTCGTTCGTCGTCGAATTGGCCGACTTCTACGCGCGCCAGCAGAAGGTCGACAAGGCCATCGCCCTGCTGCTGCCCATGTCCGAGCGCGGGGAACTGCAGTTGAACCCCTCGCTCTGGCTGGGCCGCATGCTGCTGGGAACCGGGCAGGAGGCAGCCGGTTCGGCGCTGGTCGAGCGCATGCTGGCGCGATGGCCGGAGGCGGCGCGCGCGTGGTTCCTCAAGGGCAAGGTCGCCGAGAACGGTGAGGACTGGAACGCGGCCCTTCGCTCGTACCGCAAGGCGGTGGAACTGGGGCCGGACGACGGCGAGGTGCGCCTCGCGTGCATTCGCGCCCTGCTCGTCGCGCGCGAGAAGCAGCCCGCTGGAGCGGCCGAGGCGGCGCTGGCCGAGCGACGTCGCGAACTCATGGATCACTGTGTCGCAGCGGCGGCACTCATCCAGGAGCAGGACACGGGCGGTCACATGATCCTCGGCTACGGGTTCCGCGCCGCCGGCGACCTGATGCGCGCGGCCGAGAACTTCGGGCTCGCGGCCGCCGACGAGGAATTGCGTCTCGGCGCGCTGATCCAGAAGAGCCTCTGCCACGATGACCTCGGAGAGGATACCGAGGCCCGCGAGGAGCTCGAGCGTCTGCGCCGCGAATTCCCCGACAACGCCGAGGTGGCCAACACGCTGGGTTACTTCCTGGCCGAGAAGGCGCTCGATCTCGACCGCGCCGAGCAGATGGTGCGGCAGGCTCTGGCGGCCGACCCCGGCAACGGCGCCTACCTCGACTCGCTCGGCTGGGTGCTCTATCGGCAGGGTCGTTTCGAGGGCGCGCTCGACTACCTCATCCAGGCCGTGAACGTGCTGCCGGAGGATCCCGTGATCCTCGAGCACCTCGGCATGGTGCTCAAGGCCAGCGGCCAGCGCGACCAGGCCGTGGACGTGTTGCGTCGCGCGCTGTCCTTCGGCGGCGACGCCGAGCGCCTCAAGGGCGTTCTGCGTGAGCTCGAGCCGGCGGCGGCCGGGAAGCGTTGAACCAGGCCCACGGCACGGGCGGCTGCAATCTGCGGCGGCTGGCCTGGCTCGCTGCCACCCTGCTCGGGCTGGTGGCGGTGCCCGTCGCCGCCCAGGATCAGCCTGGGGCGACTCCCGATTCTCCCGCCGCGGCGCCTGTCGCAGCCCTGCCCCTCGTGCTTGCCGATTGGGGCGTCGAAGCGCGCGGGCGCCAGGCCTCGGGCCGGGCCGCGTGGGTGACCGGGCCTGCCGGCGACCTGCGGGTGGACCTCATGGTCGATGACGCCGGCGCCGACCCCGGCGCAGGTGCGCCTGCCGACCTCCTGGCTCGGGTCGGCCGGGGCTGGACCCTGGTGACGGGGCAGGGGGATGAAGGCCTCTATGGGGCGTGGGACCGCGAATGGCAGGCCCCCCCGGCAGGGCTGGCGGCACTCGCCCGCGCGGTGACCGATCCCGCCTGGTCCACGGCGGCCGGCCGGAGCGGCAGCCGCCGGCTCGTACTGGCGGCCGATCCCGCGGCCTCGCCGGAGGTGGGCGGCACCCCCGTGCCGGCGTTCCGGCGGGCCCAGGCCCGGCGCGGTCGTGGCGGCGGCGGCCCGGGGGAGCGCCTGACCGTGTCACCCATGGGAATGCCCGGACAGTTGCACGTGCGCTCGACCAGGCGCCCGGGCCGGCTGGAGGTCCTGCCGACAGCCCGGCGGGCGGCCCTGGGCGTTCCGGCGGAGGTGTTCCTTCCCTGGTGGCCGCTGGCTGAGGTCCTCGGCCCCGGGGCGTCCGCAACGCGGGAACCGAATCCGGGAACTTCCGGTTCCGGGCCGCGTTGAAGCGCCTGCGGTTCCGTTTCCCGGTTGTCGTCAGGAGTCTGCGGTGAACCTGTCGCGTGAAAACAACCACTTCGAAGATCCCCGCCAGCGCCGGGCAGCGCTGCGCGAGGTCCGTGACGAGGATCTCATCGTCATGGTCCAGCAGGGCCAGAAGCGGGCGTTCGACGAGATCGTGCACCGCTACAAGGGCCGGTTGTACAGCTTCATCATGCGCATGGTCAAGGAACCCGCGTTGGCGGAGGAACTGACCCAGGAAACCCTGATCCGGGTCTACATCCACGCGGACAAGTACCGCGAGATCGCCCGCTTCTCGACCTGGGTCTTCACCATCGCGACCAACCTCGTGCGCAACAAGATGCGGCAGCGCTCGCGGCGGCCGCACATGATCAGCCTGAACCCGGCGCCCGAAGACGACGAGATCCCGGTCGATCCGGCCGATGCGCGTGCCGACACCAGCAGCGGCATCCAGCGCGAGGAACTCGGCAGGCTGATCGCCGAAGCCACCGAGAAGATCCCCGAGCGGTACCGGATCCCGTTCCTGCTGCGTGAAGTCGAACAGCTCAGTTACGAAGAGATCCAGCAGGTCACGGGGCTGAAGCTCGGCACCGTCCGCTCGCGCATCAACCGCGCGCGCACGCGGTTCCGGGCTCTGATCAAGCCCATGCTTAAGAACGAGTCGTTGCTGGCGGAACTCGAGGAAATCGAGGCCCGGGCGGCCGCGGAAGACAACGCGCCGACCGAAGACGAGTGATGGAAAGGACCCCCACGATGCGATGCAGCAAAGCCAGGGACTATCTCAGCCGCGACATGGACGGGTTGCTGCCCCCGGATGCCACCGCCGGCTTGCGTGATCACGTGGACAAGTGCCGCGAGTGCCAGTCGTTCCGCGAGGACCTGGTGCTCGGGCGGCGCCTGATGGCGGCCAGCGAGCCGCAATTGCCCGACAACTTCGACTGGAAACTCCAGCTGCGCCTGAACCAGGCCCTGCAGCAGCGGGCGGGTGAAACGGCGTACCCGTGGCAGGAGGAATCTGCTTCGCGACGCAACGCCTGGCTGCCCGCCTTCGGGGCGGCTACGTCCATCGGGCTGGCTGCGGTGCTGGCGTTTGCGGTCTTCCTGGGACCGGAGCGGTCATCGGTGCCGATGGTTGCGGCTGCGTCCGGCCGACCGGCGCCTGCCGTGGTCTCCGCTTCGGCGTTGCCGGCCGCGGACAATGCGGCTACGGATGCCGTCGCGGTCGCAGGGCGGGCCGACCGGCGTTCGTTGTTCGGTGCGCCTCGCGGGAGCAGCCTGTACGGCGCGGGTATCCAGCGCAACGTCTCCACCGGAAGCCGCGCGATCCCGACCGGTACGGCCATCGATCGTGGCTGGTCAGGCGACCGGATCGAGGATCTGCGCAAGATCCAGCAGCTGCGTGTGCAGAACGAACAGCTGGCGAGCCAGCTGCTCCGGACGCAGCTGGAACTGCGCCGCCTGAAGGCCCAGCTTGACACGACCGGGGGACGCAGCCTAGATACAGGCGTCAACCGCTGACCCGCGCGGCGGCCCCTGCGGGCTGTCGCCGGCAGGTTCCGTCGTCCTGAGGTGTGTCGCGTTGGTTCGACTGGCACTCTTCCATTGCACGGCCGGCCGCCGCTCCGGCGCCGGCCGTCGCTCTTTACAGGTGCTGCGCCCTGCGCTGCTGCTCGGCATGCTGCTCCTGCTCGGCGCGAGCGGTTGCGGCATGAATGACGAGAAGGCCATCCTCATGGCAGCCGGCGGCTATGGCGACATCGCCATCGCCCTCTCGGACGAAGCGCTGCGACCCGCCACCGAACGATTCCTCGGCGCCTTCAACCCCGAGGTCACCTTCGTCATCCAGCCGGAATCGACGTACAACGTCGATGTCTTCGGACCCGATACCTGGGAAACCGCGCGCGGCTACAAGAATGCGGTGCTGCTGGTGCGGATGGGCAGCGGCAACGCCGTGGAGAAGCAGGCCAAGCGCCTGATTTCCAGCGAGGCGTGGAAGACGATGGAGGCCTCCGGGGGCGGCATCGTGCAGGTGCCCGACCCGTGGTCCACCTACCAGTTGGCAGTCATCGTGGTCGGGCGCGACGTCAATGGCATCAGCAGCATCCTGCGCAACAGCACCGAAAAGCTGCGCAAGATCATCGACGACAGCAATCGCGAACGCATCCTGCGCCGGCAGCGGCACGACGGTCTGCACACCGCGCTGATGGACCGCTACTGGCGCGATCTCGGATTCTGGCTCGAGATCCCGGGCGATTTCGGGCAGAACCAGTTCCGCCCCGACGGTTTCCCGGGGCTCGAACTGATGACCACCGCCCCGTCGCGCGGCATCACGATCAGCTGGCGCGAGACGCCCGAGCCGACGGCGTTCCTGGCCGACGCGGACGTGATGGTCGCGATCCGCTCGGAAATGGGGCAGGCCCTCCACAAGGAGGAACTGGTGCCCGAGTCTTTCGTCTGGAGCCGCGACACGATCGGCGACGTAGCCTGCGTGAAGCTCGAGGGCGCCTGGAACAGCACCGACTTCACCGGCGGCGGCCCGTTCCGCTGCTGGTTCATTCCCGATCGCCAGCGCGGCCGGCTGTACTGCGTGGACCTTCTGGTGTATGCGCCCGGGCAGGAAAAGATGCCGCATTTCCGCCGCCTCGAGACCGTGCTCAGCACGTTCTCCCTGAAAGGACCGAAGTCATGAGTGTGCGCCGTGGCATCCGCATGGTTTTTCGGGGTCCGCTCACACTGCCGGTCTGCCTGTTCGCGCTGGCGATCCTCCTGGGCGCCGCTGCGCCGGCTGCCGCCCAGGACCGCAGCGACACCGGTCGCCGCAAGCCCCCGGCCAAGCCGGCGCCCGCTCCGGTCCTCAAGCCGGTCGAGGCCGACGTGGTCGCGCCCGTCTTCACCGCCGGCGGCGAACGCTGGTTGATCGGCCTTGGGGCCGGCGCCTTTGACGGCGGTGACCTGTTCCGGGTTGAGACGGTCACCGGTGTGACCGTGCCCTGGGGCGAGGACGGTCGTGAGCGGTTCAGCGCCTCCCGGTTCACCGCGACGTTGGACCCGGGCACAGCCATCACCGCCTTTGCCGGCCGGCGGCTGGGAAATGGCAGGTGGTGGCTGCGCGGCGACCTTTCCCGTGGCGCCGCCAATGTGGCCGCCGAAGCCCTGCTGGGGCAGGGGGGCGAGGTCTACCAATTCGACCGCCTGACGTTCCTGACCGGCAGCCTTGGACTCGAAGCCCGCCTGACCGCCTGGCCTTCCCATCCTTACGGCGGGCTGGGCCTGATGGTGTGCCGGGCCACGGCCGACAGGTCCGAGGCGCTCACCCAGACGGCCGTTGGTTTCCAGGGAACGCTGGGTTATCGCCAGCGGCTCGGTCGGGGGTACCTGGCCATCGAGGCCCAGATGCGGCGTATCGGCTTGGACCTGAATGAGTTCCGGCCGGCGATTGCCAGTGATGCTGAACCCGAATTGGCTTACGACCCGAGCGATGGCGTGTGGCTGCTGGAACTGCGCCTGGTCGGTTCGCGGGCCTGGTAGTCGGAATATCGCCCATAAATGTCCACTGCAGGGGACAAATACCCTGCCGGCGGGGAATTTTCTTTCAGCCCGGCCCAATGACTCCTATATTGAGAACCTTCGCCCTGTACCCTCCCAACCCGAGCCTGCGGGGGAT